>DUEW01000001.1 GCA_011174845.1 Anaerolineae bacterium
CTTGTCCTGAGCTTGCCGAAGGGAGCCTGTCGAAGGGCACTCGGAGGTAGCTTTGCCGAAGGGTCGCAAGGTGCATGCTGCAACCAGCGACCAAACTACCGTATCCATAAGTGAACACAAGTTTCTCGGCGTCTTCTTTTCGCGATATACTCATGGATATCTGCGGTTAATTAAACCCTTGAGTCTTGGTTTCGATACCGGGAGTGTAGCCTCCCGGTCCTTCTTACGCAGGCAAAAAAAAAACATCAACAGAGGTTTCAATGACAACCATCTCTATCGAATATTGCGCAGTTTGAAACTATACCGATAAAGCCATCGGTGCGATGGCAGAAATTCTCAAGCAGTATGAGTTTAAGCTTAGCTCCATCTACCTGATCCCAGCGGGTGGCGGGAAATTCGAAGTGAAAGTAAACGAGGAATTAGTATATTCCAAGCTAGAAACCGGACGCCACGCTGAACCAGGAGAATTGGTACGGATTCTTGGAGAGATTCTCTAGGAGAGGCTTGCACGTGACTGACAAAAAGGGACGTGTCTTTTCCGGAGCCCGACCGACCGGGCGACAACATCTCGGCAACTATCTGGGCGCGATTAAAAATTATGTGGCTCTTCAAGACACATATGAGTGCATCTATTGCATCGTTGATCTCCACGCGTTGACCACAATGGAGTCCACACACGATCTCCGTGAGAACACGCGCGAGATGGCTCTCGATTGGTTGGCGGCCGGCATCCGACCCGAGGAAACGATCGTCTTCGTCCAGTCGAACGTCCCTGAAGTGACCGAATTGCACACCCTCCTCTCCATGGTCGTCGGGTTGGGCAAGCTTACGGACCTGCCCACCTTCAAAGAGAAGGCTCGTCTCCAACCACATAACATAAACTACGGTTTGGTGGGCTATCCGGTTTTGATGGCGGCTGACATCACCCTCTACAAGGCCGACTTGGTACCCGTGGGGATCGATCAAGCTCCACACCTCGAATTCACGCGCGAGGTCGTTCGATCTTTCAATCATCGCTACGGGACCGATGTTCTGATTGAACCTCAGATGAAGAGCACGGAGACGCCCAAGGTGCTCGGTACGGACGGCACGCAAAAAATGAGTAAAAGCCTAGACAATCACATCGAGTTGGCCGCTACACCGGAGGAGACGCTGCAACGCGTGATGACGATGGTCACCGATCCACAACGTAAACTCCGTTCCGATCCGGGGAACCCGGACGTTTGTAACGTTTTCTCGATGCACAAGATTTTCTCCAAAACCGAGGAAGTTGAAATGGTGAATGTTGAGTGCAGGCGGGCAGGGATCGGTTGCGTTGATTGTAAGAAGCTCTTCGCGAAAAACCTGAACGCTCATTTGGAGCCGTTTCGAGCAAAACGAGCAAAATTTGCCGAAGATCCTGACCACGTATGGGGCGTGTTGGAGGAAGGCGCAGCCCGGGCGAAAAGGATCGCTGAAAGGACCATGGTTGAAGTTCGGTCCGCGGTTGGCTTGCCCTGAGCCTAGTTCAAAGCCCTACCCCGAGATTGTAGAAGGGTTGTCTAAGGGCTCAGGACCCAGCCGAATCAGAGCTTCTGAATTCCAAAAAAGCACTCAACGAAGCATGGAAATAGTATGGAGTGCGCAAGCTCTGCTTGCGCCAGAATCAGAGCTTCTGGATTCCAAAGAACTCAACCGCGAAGGTGCTTCGTATTGTAGGAAGGTAATTGTTGGGGGTGGACTGATCCAAACCCGTAATTTTTTATCTTGTTCGGAGGTCTTATCTATCCATGAAAGTTGTTGTACAGCGCGTACGTCGTGGTCGCGTTTCCGTTGATGACCGTACCGTAGCGGAGATCGGACGCGGTCTGATGATCCTCGTGGGCGTAGGTCATGGGGATAGCGAGTCGGAAGCGAATTGGCTAGCGGAGAAGTGCGCCGTCTTGCGCGTGTTCGAAGACGCCGAAGGGAAAACCAATCTCTCGGTCAAGGAAGTCAACGGAGAGGCCCTCGTCGTCTCCCAATTCACGCTCCATGCTGACACGAGCAAGGGCCGGCGACCGAGCTTTATCAAGGCCGCAGACCCAAAGATTGCCGAGCCCCTCGTCGCTCATTTTGCCGAGCATCTCGCAGCTCAGGGTGTACCAACTCAATTAGGCGTCTTCGGCGCCCACATGTTGGTCGAGATCGACAACGATGGGCCCGTGACGATTCTCTTGGAGCGAGAGCCATCGGTTGGTAAATCCTGTTAAGGGCCAAGCTTATCTGCACACTTTAGCTTGGTTGCTAGATTGTGGTTGGCGGGTGTGCTTCGTCCCCGCAATGATCTTTTGAGGGAACTTGCCTTCAGCCCTCACATGGTAGGTCGATGTCAGCCCCTCGTCCGTTTCCCCGAGAAGCACATGATATAATCCGCGCGAATTTGGACAAAATATCTACAATATCTTTATCAGGTAAAAGGAGGGATACATGAATATCGCGATCTTGCTACGTGCGTTGTCGTCCATATCATGGGTGGTCGCGCTGGGGGTCATTGTGCTGGCCGTGGCGCGGGCTTCACGGGGCCGAAGTTTTAAAGCCGCTACCGGGCTTGTGATCGGTGCAATCGTCGCAGCGTTGGTGTTAACCACAATCAGCGCCGGTCTGGTTTTCATCCAACCGGAGGAAAGGGGAATTGTCATCTCGGCCGTGGCCGCGGGAGGATACCGCGACACCGTCCTTCAACCTGGATTGCGTTGGGTGATCCCATTTGCAGAGAATGTGATCATCTATCCCATCTCTCGCCAAACGTATACGATGTCCATCGCGCCTGAGGAGGGAGAGCGATACGGAGATGACTCTGTAGCATCACGCACTTCTGACGGGCAGGAGGTGATCATCGACGCCTCGGTGATTTTCTCCATCAATCCCAACAGGGTGATCGATGTACACATCGCTTGGCAAACACGCTACGATCAAGACTTAGTACGACCCTTGGCTCGGGGTATCATCCGTGATGAGGCGTCGCAGTATAGGGTTGACGAGATCGTGAGCGCGAAACGAATCGAATTAATCGAGGGCATCAGTGAAACGATGACCGAGAAGTTTGAGCAAAACGGGTTAGTGTTAGTCGATTTCGTTTTACGCAACATCCAATTCTCGTCTGAGTACGCAGCCTCGGTCGAGCAGAAGCAGATCGCTGAACAACTGGCTCAACAAGCTGCTTTTACTGTACAGCAAAGAGAACAGGAGGCCGAGCAGGCACGCGAGGTTGCCCGTGGTCAGGCAGACGCAGTTGAGATCAATGCCCAAGGTACAGCCAACGCCCTGGTTATCCAGGCAAAGGCTGAAGCCGAAGCACGCTTGGTGAAAGCCGAGGCCGAAGCCCAGGCACTGGAGATGATCGCCGCGGCTCTTAGGGACAATCCCGAGGTGCTCACCTTTGAGTACATCAGTAAACTCGCGCCCGGCATCCGAGTGATGTTGCTGCCATACGATAATCCATTCCTACTGCCGCTGCCGGAGTTTGGAGAGGCGGAGGTCGTCATCCCAACTCCAGCACCCGAATAGTAGGATTGAGAACGTTACTTTGCTCCAGAATCAACCTCCCCACGAGCTTTGAACTCGCGGGGAGGTTTTCTTCGTGCCGTCTGAAAACTACTGATCACCTTCCCGCGAACTTAAAGCTCGCGGGAAGGTATGCTTATCGTATGCGAATATACGCTACACGTGTCCTTCTGAGGGAGACACATTGTGGCGACCGAGGAATCCCCAGGATCATTCGAGTCTAGAAGTACCATCAAAGGGATCCCTCGCCGCTTGGCGGCTCGGAATGAGCTTTTCTGTTGTTTAAAGCTCGCGAGAAGATCTCTTAGAAATGCTTTAACCTAGCCGGACCGCCATGAGCGGCACCAGCATCTCCTCAGGAGAAAGACCCCCATGACGCCCGAGGAGCGGATTCTCTTTAGAGGCCCACCAAAGATAAGCGTCGCCCTTGCTAACGGCGATCAAATCACCCAAACGATCACGCGCCTCCTTTGCCGGGTGACCGGGCCCAAAGAGCCCCGCCGTGAGCGCCTTCTCCGAGGGAATCAGGCTGAAGGATTGCGGCCAAGTGCGTTCAAAATATTCGATGACCTCCTTGACCCGACCTGGGCGGGTATAAAGATAAGCCAAGCGGTTCTCCCCCGTCGGGAGCAAATGAAGCGAACCCACAAGGGCGGGATGTTTATGGAGGTCGTACCTGGGGTCATTCGGTGTGGGGATTTGACCATGATCGGCAAGCATGAGCAAGAGGGTTTGGCGACGAGCCGCAGTTGAAAGACCCCCAATGAAGTTTTGGAGCAAGGCCTGGATGAAGTGAGTAAATTCCGCTCGTGCACGCTCAGAGTTCGGACCATGCCGGTGAGAAACCCCATCCACACTACCATAATAAACCCAGATCAAACGAGGATGATCAAGCCTATCCTGCGCGAGATCGCGCACTCCAATCCAAAGATCCGCCAGCCCACTAAACATATGAGTTTCGACGCCGGTGTAGTGCATCCGAGAAAGACCGGATCTACCGATGCTGTAATGAAGAAAGGCATGCGCTTCGATGTCCGTGCCCCCAAAATATTTTCCTAGCGTGGGGACCGGAAGCACGTTTTCGGGTCGGAAGCCAGCCTGATAGAGAGAGCCACCTGGCCCCTCGAAAGCCATCGGCGCGTGAGTGATCATGTTCGCAACTAAGCCATACTCCTTGAGCAAAATCTCATACCCTAAGATTCCGTGCTCCGCCGGGCTTCTCCCTGTCCATAGGCTGGTCAACGCACTGCTGGTTGTGGAGGGAACGACTGAGGTCAAGGCAGCCAAGAAACAATGTTCGCTTTTAGGATCCAGCACCGGTGCCATACCATCGATCCATTGCCGGAATCGGTCATGCCCTACAGAGTCGATCAACACCACCACCAACTGCTGTACCTCCTCGGCCATCCCGTCCAATTCCGGAAGATCTACGGGAGGGTGTGGAGGAAGCGACGCCCCCAACCACTTGCACAGACTCGCTGGTACGTTGAGGATCGAGAGGCCATCGTAGGCAGGGTGGATCGACCCTTCACCCAGATCGAGTCCTTCAAGCTTGGGTGTAGATAATCGGGGAAGTATATTATCAGTTACATCAGGCATGGGATGGACCTTTATCACTAAGATCGGAATAGGAACTCACTAGACTGACTCCGCTGCTTAACCTATAATTCTACTCAACATCATTATTGATGCACCCCTCGAGGAAGCCTCTTGACTCAAATTAAGGCCTCGGCAAGAAGCATACCCGCTGAAACTGGAGCTTCACGGTTGCTTCGAGTATTTAGCGGTCGACGAGGACGTCACCTGCGTGAATACTTGACGGGCTACTTGATGATATTACCCGCCGTGGCACTCATCTTCATGTTCGGTATCTTTCCTGTTGGTTTCGCACTTTATGTTAGTCTACACAAGTGGCGCCTTAAGAGAGGCGATTTCATCGGTTTGGCGAACTATACCCGAGCCGTGGATAATTTAGCCTATGTCTTCTTCTTTGCCCTTGCGATCGGCGCACTGATCGGAGTATGGGTATTCCTTCGACGGATACGTAAACAGGCAGAAGAGAATCATGACCGTCCTTGGCTGCTTGCACTACCAGCAGCCTTGTATGCCGCTGCCGTCATGAGCTTTCTCCGTTGGATCATTTTACTCCTGCCCCAGGTGTTGGACATCGCAGATAAAATCAAAGGACTGGAAAGAACACAACAATTGTTCCTACAATTCCTCGGGGAAGCCTTTCGGGCAGAGAGTGTTATGCCCGCATTTTGGCTGTCTCTTGGCCTTTTCCTGACCTCCATTTTTGTTGGTTTTTTGACGGCTAGACTGGGGCGAAACCCGAGGCGGCTTTCCTATCAGGCACAATTTTCCATTATGTGGTTATCGGGAGTGATCGGTCTCCTCCTGCTCTGGTTTACCTACGGCCAGGCTACGGAAGCTTATCGTGTGGCTCTAGAAAGCGGAACGGATCCAGGCATTTGGCCTCAGGTGATCACGATTGGTTCCGGCGTTCTGCTCCTTGTCCTGGCATGGTTCGTGTGGCGAAGCGCGGAAGGTCAGACTTCCAATAGGGCCTTCTTGATTAGGATTCTGGGTGCCTTGGTCCTGCTCGTCGGCGGGTGGTTGCTCATCGGAGAGCTGCCTGCGGTGATCGCTGCTGGGGATGAGGACATGTGGTCGGGATTGAAGGTGACGATCTTCTATTCCCTGGGCACTGTACCATTCGAGTTGGCGATCTCTATGTTCTTGGCCATCTTGCTTTTCCAAAAGCTCGCCGGCTCCGAACTCTTCCGCATGCTCTATTTCCTTCCCTATGTCACGCCCTTCGTAGCCAGCGCGACCGTCTTCCGCCAGATGTTTTCCGTGAGACCACAGGCGCCAGTGAATCGGGTCCTCAATTTTTTGGGGTTAGAGACATTGCAATGGATCCAAGAGCCAAAAGGGATCTTCCAATTGCTTGGAGACTCCGCGGGGATCGACATACCCTCCTGGGCCGTAGGCCCCAGCTTGGCTTTAGTAGTGATCATGATCTACTCCATCTGGGTCTTTGTTGGATATAACACCGTAATCTATCTGGCGGGGTTGGGAAACATTTCGACGGAGTTGATCGAGGCTGCGGAGATCGATGGAGCGGGGCGATGGGAGATTTTCCGACACATCATCTTCCCCCTACTCTCGCCCACGACGTATTTCCTCTCGCTGATGGCCATCATCGGTACCTTCAAGGCTTTCGCCCACATCTATGTCATGCGCCATGAATTCGCTTTGAACACGGTGGACACCTTCAGCGTCACGATCTTCTTGGAATTCTTCGATAAAACGCGCTTCGGATATGCCTCCGCGTTAGCTTTTGTGCTTTTCGCAATTATTCTAGCTCTAACCGTAATTAACAATCGGATCCAAGGGACGAGAGTTTTCTATGGCTGAGATCTCCTTGAAAACACCTTCCGTGAAGATGGAAAAATCAAGCAGATTCTATGTTGTGACCCAGATTTTTCAGAAAGCGGGTATCTATATCATTCTGATCGCCTGGGCCTTCCTCGCCATTGTGCCTTTTGTGTGGATGCTATCTACCTCGGTGATGACGTTGGGGGAGGCACAAGGCGTGCGTTTTTTTCCTTCTGAAATCCATTTGGAAAATTATGTCGAAGCCTGGAAGATAGCCGAATTCGCAGAGTACTTTTTCAATAGTGTTCAGATTACCACTATTACATTAGTAGGTCAGCTTATCGTGAGCATTCTTGCGGCTTATGGCTTCGCCAGGATCCAGTTTCCTGGTCGTGATTTATTTTTTGGGATCATGTTGAGCACGATGATGATCCCTGCCATGGTGCTCACCATACCCAATTTCCTCACCGTTACCTGGTTAGGGCGTATAATGCCCATAAAGTGGATCAACAATTGGCCCGCCTTAACGGTTCCCTTTTGGGGCAGTGTATTTTCGATCTTTCTCTTGCGACAGTTTTTCGCCCAAATCCCGGATGAGCTTTTCGATGCAGCGCAAATTGATGGTGCAGGGCACTTGCGTTTCTTGTGGAAGGTGGTCCTCCCTCTTTCGAAAGCACCGGTGATGGTCATTATCGTACTCTCTTTCATGGGATCGTGGAACGCGCTTGCCTGGCCACTGCTGGTGACGAACACGCCTGACTGGCGTCCGATCGCCGTTGGCCTTTATAATTTTGTCCAGGAGGCGGGTCAAAAAATTAATCTCATGATGGCTGGGGCRGTGATCACCATCATTCCCATTCTGCTSCTWTAYTTCATTACCCARAAACAGTTCACTGAATCTATCGCTAGAAGTGGTTTAAAAGGCTGAATCCTAACCAGAAGGGAGGTGGAAAGCAAGCATCCAAGCTTAAGGATACCCTCGAATGCCCTTGAAACCCGGCATTGGAAAAGACTTAGAACGTTGAGGAGGAAGAAGAATGTCTAAAAAGATTTTTACGTTTGTGCTGCTCATCGCGTTGGTGTTACCGCTAACGCTGGGAGCATGCGCAGCTAAAGAGACCGAAGCTCCACCGCCACCGGAACCTACGGAAGTCCCACCCCCGGCACCCACACAACCTCCACCCACAACTGAACCGACTGAGCCACCCATGCCGGCGGTCGATCCCAGTGGTCAAACGGTCGTCTTTTGGCACGTCTGGTATAGTGAGCCCGTCAAAACCGGCATGGTATCCCTTGTGGATGAATTCAACGCCACCAATGAGTGGGACATAACTGTAGAGGCGCTGGATCAGGGCAACTACAGCGATACTGAAGACCTGATGAATGCCGCCATCCAGTCCGGTGATTTGCCGGACCTGGTAGTGGCTTACGGCAACGCCTTGGCCAACTGGCACTCGGTGGAAACGATCATCGATTTAGATCCCTACATCGATGATCCAGATTGGGGCCTGACAGCGGAGCAGAAGGCTGATTTCTACCCTGCAGCATTTAACGGCGCTGTCGCTCCCGATGGTGCTCGGGTAGGCTTCCCCATCAGTCAATCAGCCGAGGTCCTGTTCTACAATGATACCTGGGGACAGGAGCTTGGATTCGCTGGCCCGCCAACCACCCCCGCGGAGTTCAAAGAACAGGCTTGCGCAGGCGCGGCTTACAATGCTGCCGATGATGACCCTGACAATGACGGCACAGGTGGTTTTGTGCTCTATGCTGGTGCATCCCAAGTCAGTGCCTGGGGTTTTGCCTACGGGGCAACGCATCTGACACCGGATGGGTCGGCGTATGACTTTGCCACACCCGAATGGCAGGCGGCTGCGGAGTATCTAAAGGAAATTTGGGATGAAGGTTGTGCCTTCCCGACAGAGAGCTATCCTAACCCCGAATTCGCCACCCGTAAGGCCCTCATTGTCAACAGTTCCAGCGTTGGCTTGCCTTATCAGCTTGCAGCTTTCGAGGATGCTGAATCCACCGATGAGTGGGAATACATCCCATTCCCAGGCGATGCAGGGCAGGCTGTGAACTCCTATCTCCAGACGGTTGGTATGGTTGGAAGCAACCCAGAGCGAGAACTTGCGACCTGGCTATTCCTTAAGTGGTTCACCTCGGCGGAGGCTCAGGCGAAATGGATCGAATCTTCGGCCTACTATCCAACCCGGGCCAGCACAGTCCCGTTGTTGGATGCCTATGCTGCGGAGCATCCTCAGTGGGCTTCTGGTCTAGACCTGGTACCTCTTGGAGAGGTTGAACCGGCTATCGCATCCTGGTCTTCTGTGCGACGCCTACTCCAAAGCACGTACGCAGAAATCATCCAGGGCACGCCGGATCAGATTCCTAGTCTCCTGGCAGAACTCAATGAGGCCGCTGCGGAGGCGATGGCAGAGATGGAATAAGCCTTCCATCTTAAACAGAGAGTGGGTTGTGGAAAGACCACAACCTGGTTTTTAGAAAAAGTAGGGGCGGTTCGCGAACCGCCCCTACGAGGTTGTATAGACACTCTATTGAACGCCCCTACTTATGGAGTCATCACAAATATCGCGATGATCGGATCGTGGTCAGATTGATGCAGGGGGGATGCATCGCCTGGATCGGGCGGCGGGTAGTCGGCGTTGACGTGTAAGATTTCCACCCTTCTCAACATGTCCATCAATCCCTGCGTGATCAGGATGTGATCCAAGGCTTGCGAGGCTCCCTGATAGATGTAAGTGTAGCGTTCGTCCGGACCGAGGATCTCGAAGACATGTCGTAAACCAGCCTCGCGCAGGATATCGATCGGTTTTGCATCGTAATAGGAGTTCAGGTCGCCCAAGATTAATACGTGCGTATCGGGATCTTCCGCCAACAAATCCTCAAGCAGGCTCACATTCCAAGCCGCTTGAGCGGAGCGCCGCGGTTCTGTAGCCAATTCCCCACCGGACATGGAGGTGAAGTGATTGTTGATCACATTTAGGGTGACCGACCCATCGGATGTTTCAACTTGAACCCGGATCAACAGAGGGTGTCGGCTGGTTATACCCTCCGGCGCGGGATGCTGCTGGACATCCAGAAGTGTGGCTTGATCACCCCGAACCAAATACCCAACATCAATCCCCCGGCTATCCGTTCCCTCGATTAGGACCGGGATGTAATCGAACTCTGATATCAGCTCATGCGCAGCCAAGTCTTCTAAAATCCCAAGGTGCTCCACCTCTTGGAGAGCGACGATCGTTGGGGTCCCTGCAGCTAAGATCGTATTGGCGACCTTGGTTAAAGCCAAATCATAATCAGCTTTTCTTGGCAATGGAGGATCGGCTGGGTGTGGAACGAGAATATCGAACAGATTTTCAACGTTCCAGGTCATGACGCTGAACTCATCCGCCTCCAATAACGGTAAGGACTGAGGCGGTTCTCGTAGCGTAGTGACTTCGGGAGAGGTAAGCGGTTCGATTTTATATCGTCCAAAAGTGTATGCCAGTGGACCTCGCAATCCTGTCACGAGATCTCCCGTAGCGATCACATAGTCCAGTGTCGAGCTGTCATAGTGAACCTCGGAAGAGCCATCGTCCACCATGATCATGTAACCCGCCTCACGCCCCTGCCAGATGCGGTCCACCCCCTTATCCGACCGCACCACGACATATTCGCCATACCTCGATGTGGGCGAGATAGCAGTAGCTGATTCACTCACCTGGACAAGCATGCCCTCAAGGGCTTCGTAATACACTTGAGCTTCGAGATCATTCAGTGGTGGATCGAGTTCAACGAACGCCGGAAGAGGAAGGCCCTGACGGAGCAGACGGACATCCTCGGGACTGGTTACCGCGATCTGGGTCTGCTGTCCAATCTCGCGAATATAGCCATGGATTTCGACAAGGTCGCCTGTGGAGGCGGTGATTTCTCTTTCGCCGCTTAAAATGAACAAACCTTCAGAGGTGGCAGGATCGTCATCCTTTTCGCTAGATTGGATAAAGAACCCTTCCAGGGCAGGGAAGACTCCAGTTACGACACCTGTTGTGGTGACCTCATTCAAAACATAAGGCGAACTACTTCCATTTCCCTGGATGGCCCAAATGGGTACGCTGGTGCCGACAAAGACGCGCCATGGTTCAGTCGTTAGGATTTCGACTCCTTCTGTACCGCTAACAGCATGGCTACCAATAGAGATCTGATCGACCGTTCCAGTCACACTTAGATCGAAGGAAACACTTACACTCCCACCGTCGCTTTCAAGCTCTGATACCTGCCAGACAATCTCATCACCACTTCTCGAGCCGTCCTCGTCGATCTTCTCCAAGCGAGCACCGCTGGGAGGTAGAACGGCCGTGATCGTTAAAGCTTCTAAGGGCGTTTGGCTATGATTGGTGGCTGTGAGTGTTACGGGCAAAATCTCCCCAGGCAGGATCGTGTTCGGAGCTTCTGTCTCAAGGATGAGGGCCGGAGGGAATATCTCTTGAAGATCAGATTGCAGGCGAGGATATAACAGAACACTTCCGTCAAGCAGGTCCAATATCCCTGTTGCCGTATAGTCGTACCCGAGTTGGATTTTCTCGACACTCATCTCAGTGAGTTTATCAACGTACAGGCTCAGCAGATTTCCTTCTTCGTCAGTAAGATCAATCTCATAACTGTAGCTAAACTCCTCCACCCGTGTGACATTTCCCTCAACTTGTACCAATCGACCAGGTAATGTCTCTATGTCGTATACGGTTTGACGAATGCTGGCTTGCGTGAGCAGCGGTTCTGTGTCCGTAGAAAGAGAGATGATTTCGATGCCCCCAGGTACGACATTAGGGACAATCTCGATGGAATCTCGATAGACTTCAATGATGCCCTTGACCCTAACGCGCGCTCCGATAGGGACATCCACCTCACCCTCACCGCCGATAACATAAACTTGTAAACCACCGGTCTCGTCCTCAAGATAAAACTTTACATTTCCCGATCCAGCGTAGGACCCCCCGGTGTACATGGTAGCGATGCCTTCCACGGACAGTTCTGTATTTATTAACCCGCGTGCGGTCCCAATAGGGATGACCCCGCCCTCACTGCGCGTAAGCACCGGATCAGAAAAATATGCGGTCGGAGAGTCTCCTACACGGGCGAGGAATATCTCAACAGGAAAATCAAAGTAAGCCCATGGCGCCGTTACGGACAACGTCTCTGTGCGCTCTTCACGAGGAGCAAGTTGCTCAACGATCCAGAATAATGTTGACTCCTGGCGCTCAATAGAATTAGGTACCGATCGTAGCAGGAGCTCACTTGGAAGCTGGAACTCTGCAACGATATTCTCCAACGTTAGATCTGACGCATTCGTAATGGACAAGTGGTAATCAAATTCACTTCCCGGTTCTACAGTCTTTGGGGCTTGTAGCTGAAGATGAACAAGTTGTTCGACGAACGGTGTAGGTTCGCTACCTGTGTTTTGAGGATGGGGTGAGAAGGATATTTTAAAATCATCCTTATTACTGTTTGTGTCCTGGTAATTTCCGGCCTCCCCTCCAGGTCCCCGCTCTAATGACGTTCCATTCTCCGGAGGTGCTACCGGATCGCCTTCTGTAAAGAGTGTAGGGGCATTCCCCCAACCAAGAGCATCAACAGTTTCGCCTTGAGAATCGCGCAGCAGTAAACCACCTCCGGTGGTGTTTAAGGATTGGGTGAAAGATGCGTTGGGCATGATGCCCACGTCCTCGCCCTCTCGGACGAGTAAGTAATGTCCATGTCCTGGAATAAGAGCTGGATTCGGCCAATGATTAACCAGCAAATCCTCATCACTTGTTGGCAGGCGATACCAGAGCGAGTATTCCTGCAAGAGTAAGGGAGTATCTCCAGGGTTGTAGAGTTCAATAAATTCAAAGTTGTTATTCCCAATGTCCCCTGCAATGACCTCGCTGATCAACGCTTTCGGTGGTGTCAAAGGTGTTGGCCTTGATGTCACCGTTGGTTCTGCAGGAGGCGCTTTCTGACATCCAGCGAGAACGAAAAAGTTGATCAGGATTAGTAGGAACTTTCGTTTTTTCATATTGCCTCGAGGAAGATTCTATATTTAGGGATAAGATGTTAAATGCAAGAGCTGGGCTATATAACAATATCATTCATCGAATGGCTGATCCCCTTTAACACGCTTCAATGTTACCCTATCTTTACTCACAAGGACAAACTCAAGGCTCATCGATTAGATTTTATTACGCTGAGTCTTTGAATCCTTGTTAGATAAACATCGACAGCCTTTCCTGGTACACTATTTCCTTGGTTTCGCAGGAGATGCATAAATGAATTCACTAAAAAAGGCATACTGTGAGAGGAGGGGTATATGTGGGGGCGTGGGCTGCGCCCACCTATCCCCCTTCCTGCTACTCGCTCGTGGTTTTTCTAGTTCACTCATAAATCGATCACAAAAGTGAGAAATAAATCGGCAATGGAAAATAAACAAACTACTGTTCTCTGCCTCTATCATGACGACGCGGATGGTCGTTGCTCTGCCGCTATTGTGCGTCGAGCCCTCGGTCCATCGGTTGCATTGCGAGCCATCGAGTATGGCGATCCTATCCCATGGGATGTCATCGAAAAATCTAGCAAAGTTGTCATCGTGGACTTCTCTCTCCCTCTGGAGGATATGCTTCGGGTTCAAAAGACATCCGATTTGGTGTGGATCGACCACCATAAGACTGCGCTCGAAGGGCTCTCAGAACTGAATGGCGTGGCCGGTATTCGTAGCTTGGAAGAAGCGGCATGCGAGCTGACATGGCAAACGTTCTTCCCAGATCAGCCCGTGCCCAAAACCGTCATCTATATCGGTGATCGAGACACGTGGCGGCTCGCGCACGATGAAACGCAAGCTTTCAGCGAAGCGCTGCGCCAGGAAGATACCAGACCAGAAAATGACGGGCTATGGAAACCGTTGCTCGATGACGAATCAAATCGGGTCGAAAAAATGATCGAGCGTGGGGCGGTTTTATTTCGAGCGCGAATGCTCTGGATTAAGCACCAAATCGATCGCTACGGGTTCGAGGTGATCTTCGAAGGCCATCGTACGCTGGCCATCAATGCCCGAGGTAGCGGAGAGATGGGAGCGCTGATCCGCCAAATCGGATACGAGATCGGTTATTGCTACATCGAAGCAGAACAGAACGGTGAATTCAAAACCTTTGTCACACTCTATTCGGATCGCGTGGACGTATCTGAGATCGCTCGCAAGTTCGGCGGTGGTGGGCATGAGGGTGCTGCTGGTTTCTCAGTCGAACGAACGGGAAGCCCCTTCCCCCCTCAGGCTCGTGTTGAAAGATAATCCCCAAAGCTACACAGGATAATAGCCACAAGCTGCAGGCTTCAAGCTTCAAGCCGCAAGCCGCACATCAACTTTCACGCATCACGCTTCACGCTTCATGTTTCACGTATCACGCTTCACGTTTCACGTATCACGATGAAAACGATGGATCCCATAAAGTAAATTCTCTAGACAGTGTTCACTCCCCAGCGTTTTGAGAATCCACCAACTCCGATAACGTAACAACTTGATAGCCTCGGCGCGCAAGCTCGGGCAAGATCGTATCCAGGACAACTGCTGTTCGCGCACCACGAGAGCCGTGGTCATGAAGCACGATGACGGAACCCGGCTGTATTTTCCATAGAACATAACGCGTGATGAACCACGACGACCCAAGTTGAGGGTCGAAGGGGTAGACTGAGCCCAAGGCGCAGGTATAGCCATGCTCGTTTACGATGGAGAGCATCGTCTGGTTATACCAGCCCGATCCAGGACGGAACCAACGAACATCAGCAAATTTTAAAAGTACCTCGTCGGACTCGACCAGCTGTCGTTCAAACTCATCAGGGTCCAGCCTGATGCTTGGATAATCGGATCCAAGGTGGTTCGCCAGTTCGTGGCCTTCAGCTACCATGCGTTGGACCAGGTCCTCGTTGCCCGGAATGCGACTCGTAATCAAGAAAAAGGTGGCTCGCGCCTCATGTCGCTTTAGGCTGTCCAGGATCTTCGGCGTTTCAAGCGCATCTGGTCCATCATCAATCGTGAGCGCAACCATTAACTCCTGGGTGTCGATGGAATAGACGACCTCCGGTGACCGCTTCCTCAACTGAGCGACGACCCATTCAGGTTCCAGCAAAATTAGCGCTCCTACGACAAACATCAGGATGACGAGCGACCCAATGGTAAGGGCTATACGTGTTGACATGTAATGTTTAGATCCGCATCGTGTATAGATTGAGATTGTACAAGCCTGGCTCGCCTTTGGATATGGTGCTCTTTTCCGTCTCCTTCTTCATCACCCCGGAATGTTTCTCCTCGCCCCTCAATTTCCCTCCTCAACCAGCATGCGGCGTAAGACTTTACCAACAAAGGACTTCGGAAGTTCCTCGCGAAACTCAATCTCCCAGGGCACGGCATATTCGTCGAGGCGTTGGCGGCAAAGTTCGAGCAATTCCTCTTTGGCGAGTTTGGTGCCCGGGCGTGGCACCACAAAAGCCTTAACACGCTGACCGGTCCCACCCCCTTCAACACCCACGACAGCGACTTCCATGACGTTGCTGTTCTCATAAAGAACTTCTTCCACGTCCCTTGGGTAAACACTGTATTCCCCGGCCATGATCGTATCCCGCTTGCGGCTGATGATCTGAAAATAGCCATCGGCGTCCATAACCGCCACATCGCCGGTATAGAGCCATCCATCTTTTAAGGACGACTCATCTTCCTCTGAAGTCTCCCCGCCCCAATATCCCGCCATGACCTGAGGCCCTTTGACCAACAATTCGCCAATCTGTCCCACGGGAAGATCCTCCCCCGTAATGATGTCCACGATCTTCGCATCGGTGTTGGGTATTGGAACACCTATGGATCCGGTTTTACGCACCCCTTCGAAGGGATTAGCGTGGGTGACCGGAGAGGCTTCGGTCAATCCATAACCTTCGACCAAACGACCATGAGTGAGTTTCTCGAAAGTTTCCTGTACCTCGATGGGAAGGGGCGCCGCCCCGCTGATGCAAGCCTTGATCGAGGACAACCCATAAGAGCGCACATTGGGGGCAGCGTTAATCGCCATGTAGATCGAGGGCACCCCGGGAAAGATCGTTGGTTTGTACCACTTAATATGCTGGAGGACTTGTTCCAATTCGAAGGCGGTCAACAGAACCATGGTCGCTCCCATGGCGATCGGGATATTCATGGCGGTTGTCATGCCATAACTATGGGTGAGCGGAATGACCGCTAGAAAGGTCTCCTCTCCCCAATGCAATTCGGGTATCCAATGTCGGGTCTGAAGAGCATTGGCGACCAGGTTAGCATGGGTCAGGCAGACACCCTTGGGCTCGCCGGTCGTGCCTGCTGTGTAAAGGATCCCAGCTAGGTCGTCGCTTGAAACTTCAATCTTGGGGGGTTCCCATGCGGCGTCCATCATTAATTGACTCATACGGTAACCAACTTTACCCAGATCAAGGTCTTCCTGCTTACCCAGACCAGCCGCTTCCCAACGAGCGAGGAGTTGCTTGTAAACACGCGACGAAACGGCTTTGCTGATATCCGACAGAATGACTTTCACAGGCGCATATTTTTGTACAGCAGTTGCAAGCCCCGCAAAATCTTTCAATGTGACGATCACCTGTGTATCGGTTTGCTTGATCTGTTCAAGGATCATCGCAGCGTCGGCATCGGGATTTGGGAGCACAACCACGCCACCAACCTTGAGCGTGCCATAGTAAGCGATGATCATCTGCGGTATGTTAGGCAGGATCACCATCACGCGATCGCCGGGCTTAATGCCCAACCCATGCAAAGCGTGGGCGAATTGGTTCGCACGCCGATCGAGCTGATAATAATTTATTTTAGAGCCATAAAAGATGGTCGCCGTTTTGTTCGGTACCCAACTCGCAGCAGTTTCTAGGAACTTATACAGAGGCTGACGAGGAATGGGAACCGAAGGAGGTGTGTGCTTCCCATAGCTGTTCAACCATGGGCGATGAGCGAGCCGCCTCGATGGAACGGCTTGATCGCGCCAAGATATCGGCTTGGTTTCGGCCTCTTTACGGATAAAACGTTCGATGGCGCGATTGACCGCCTGATGTCGCTCAAGTTGTACTTTGTGCTTGGAAGCTCCAATGTCAACCACCTCTGCTCCGGGAACCGTCTTGCACACATCCTCAAAAACCCAGCGCGGAAAGTATCTGTCCCGTGCGCCCGTGATGATGAGTGTGGGTGTGCGGATCTGCTTCAGTTGCTCCCATCCTTTCCACTTACGCATGTTGTTTAGCATCATCCGCTTCATGACGTGAATTTCTGCGTTCCAGCGCGGTCGGAACCTCCACCACGGTCTGAAGGCTGCGGTAGGGATGCGAGAAGCCAATGAGGCTGCTCGAGGGAGTGGATGCTCGCCTGCGGTAGAGATCAGGATGAGCTGCTCGAGCCTCTCCGGGTATGAAACCGCATATTCGATACAGATCGAACCGCCAAAGGAATGACCCACCAGCACGAACTTGTCCGGGAAATGCAGTGCATCGGTGATGGTATTCAGATCGTCCACCAATTCCGGCATGGTGTACTGGCTAAAGGGAGCATCACTTTGACCGTGCCCGCGTAGATCAGGCACCACAACACGATACGCATGCATGAAGTGGTTGATCTGGTATTCCCATGTTTCGGCGCAACCGGCATAGCCATGTACGAAAACAAGGGTTTTTTCGGCGCCTTCTGGCCAAATATCGATCACACTCAGCGCCATGTCGGACAGACCACGGATCGGAACTTCCACCCGATATAGGTTGAAATCCAATTGGATGTCTCGTTGCTTGAGTCCACGCAATTTTTTCTTCATCTCTACCTCCACCCAGGACTCGCCAAACTATGATTTCACTCCTCTTTTTTGGCGTAAAAGCTTGAGAACTTGGGGAGTCATCACCTCAACAATGGGAGACGGCTCTTTTGGCTGCCAATTGGCCTTCGCCTCATCCAGAGGC
Source organism: Anaerolineae bacterium (assembly GCA_011174845.1). Classification (GTDB taxonomy): domain Bacteria; phylum Chloroflexota; class Anaerolineae; order Anaerolineales; family E44-bin32; genus DUEZ01. The sequence goes on from DUEW01000001.1 coordinate 17,899, forward strand.
TCGGGCCAGATTTCTGTGGAGTGAACGATCACGCCCGGGGTGTCTGCGTCCTCAAAAACATTCAGGGCTTGACGAATCACCCGCATTTGCTGATCAACATTTTTCGGTTGCCCTAGTGTATGGCCGAAGGGGAACTCGACGGCCAACGTACGTGGCGCACCAACCTTTTCCGCCCAAAACGGCATCATCGTCACCATCAATGTAGAAAGGCCTGTCGCTTCCAGCGTTCGTGCCAACACGGGCACGTTTTTGGCACAGTCTGGTCACGCGGGGGTGAGCAGCACACAGTTCACCTCTTCAGCCTTGAGCTTTTCTGCCACTTGAGGACCGTACGTCTCAATCCATGCCCTTGTATCTGGAGGAAAACCCTGGTAACCCATAAAGGAATAAGCATTGTCTGCCAATCCTGCGATACTCCCTTCTTCAACCAACTCACGGAAGCGCTGAATGGGGAGCAAGATGTTGATATCCTCCAATACCCCTTGCGTGTTGATATGCAGGTGGCTAGCGCCCACCTCGGATTGCTGAATATCGATGGGCAAAGTGCGATAGGTTGGATCGCCCCACCTCGGTTCTCGCTTTTCACGCTCTAGGTTAAAAGGTGGTTCGACACCCTTATGATACAACCCACCCGATGTGATCAATCCAAATTTACACTCGGTTAAAGGTCTGGTAAGAGGGGTGAAGGGGATGGGAAACTCTGGTTCCCGTTTCGTCATCTTGTAATAGGCCGCGATGACGCGGGGCAAGTACTTGAAACTATCAACTGGCACTAGCTGCTCCTTGTAGAAGTCACAAAAAATCTTCAAGCATTGCACAGACCATCAAGCTATCGACAACACACCCCTGAAAAGACCCTCCTCACAATGACACGCTTGTAAGTGAAGTATAAACTCATCACACATCAAAGAACTGATTCTTTACTTCAACTGCTCGGGTCAACACCGACCCTTCTACAATACAAGCTTACCCTACAAACCTCTGAATAACGTTGCGATCGCAAGAATGAGAAAGGCGATTGTCATGAGCCAATAATCCAACCCGGGGAAAGTTTCCAGAGGGATGATCCCCTGGTGGAGAAGGAGGCTTATCAAGCCAAAAAGGATCGCGATCGACCAGTTGATCTTCCTCGGAGGGGAGAGTCTCATGGCACGATTCTCCTTTCGTCGAAATGGAAAAGCGGTTGTTGATTACGGGAACCTTGCCGAACAGGACTCCGGATCAAAGGCTCGCGCAACGACGATCGCTGACGTGACAGTTATCTCAGTCAATGGACCCAAGTTGCACCATTCTATTCATCCCGCGGGGAAACGCAACGGAAGGACCCACGCAGCATAAAACCGAACTACCAACCAAGCAACGAGCTCCAGGTTTGTCCATGCTTTTCGGGCACACATTACATGGACAGAGTCTTGGATTCCAAAGTGATATGAACCGAACACAAGGTATCTTAACCAATGTTAACCATAAAATTAGACTAAAATAGGGTAAAATCATGCACGTTCGAAAAATCGTACTCGATGGAGGAGACTCACAGATGGAATTGCACGTAGGGCAAAAGGCACCAGACTTTACACTACCTAGCCACCTGAGCAAGGATGTAACCCTTAGCGACTTACGAGGAACCAATGTGGTCCTCGCCTTCTTCCCACAAGCCTTCACCCCGGTCTGAAGTGATCAAATCCCAGCGTATGAGGCCGACCGAGCCAAGTTCGCAGGATTGAATGCCCAGGTCCTGGGCATCAGCGTAGACCATGTCCCCGTACTCACCGCGTGGGCGGAAGGTTTTGGCGGTATTAACTATCCCTTGTTGAGCGATTTTTGGCCTCACGGCGAAGTGGCGCAGAAGTACGGGGTTCTTCGATCCGAGGGGCACTCTGAACGGGCGCTGTTCATCGTGGACACCGACGGGATCATCCAATACATCGACATCCATGATATTGATGATCTGCCGGACAATGAGGTTCTGCTGACTGAGCTGCGCCGGATAGATCCGGTCGCAGCGTCCAAAGAACCGCAGAGAATAGAACAAACCAAACTCCCCAGTGGGGGGATCGTCATGTATTGCTCGAAATGGTGCAAAGACTGTATGCGAGCTCGTGCGTGGTTGCAATCGCAGGGTCTGGAATATACCGAAGTCGATATCTATGCCACGCCAGGTGCGACGACACAAGTTCGTGAGTGGGCAGACGGGCGTCTTGTCACACCAACGTTCGAGATTAACGGTACGATCATCCTCGACTTTGATGAGGAAAAACTGAAAGAAGTGCTGGGGTAGTCATCTGAATCCGGTAAAAACACATCGGGGCGCGTGCATCGCGCCCCGGTGAGTATTGATCGGAATTCTAAACCCTCGTTTCATACCTGACGATATTCCTGAGACCCAAAGAACAACTATAATCTCTCACAGCGAATTTTCCTGTGGATGGATCATGACCATGGCGCGCTTCGCCGCGTACTGCTCTAGCTGGATTCGATCGGGTTTCACTGGTAGCCCTGTAAAACGAAACAAGACTCCTATCATCCTCGGATTGCGCGCCAGGCGGATTTCCAGGAAGTCGGCAACACGCTCAACGTCCGCAACTGCCTCGGCTGATCCGACGAAACGATGCGATTTGACACGCACTTCGACCTTTGGATTGGCGAGGATGTTGCGGTACCAATCGGCCTTATCGCCTCGGGCGGAACCGATATAGATGACCTCCTCAATTTCTTCGTACTGCAATGGGGTTACTCGAGGCAGACCAGATTTTCGACCGGTGGTGGTCAAGAGCAACACAAATCGACCGATGAGCGGTCCCAATCCGATCGCGTAGGCCACACGTGGAGGAAACCTCATCAAACGCCATAGATACTTCTTCAGTCGTTCGAAACCGACCATGATCCTCCTCCGAGGGGATGGCGTCCAGACGCCCCACCAAGCCATTCAGCTTCCATGATCAGCAGACTGTCCCCGTCATGAAACTCCGTGCGTTGATAATCCCCGAACTCCGCCTTAACCACAAAACCTGTCTCCCTTAGAAGAGAATGTACCCTCGCCCGATCGGTAACGCCGACGAGGCCACGGTCCTCGACCCGTTCAGTTAATCTGCCATGATGATACGTCTCGAATACGAGTTGGGTCTCCTGCATCTCACCCGGCAAGGATCGACTGGCAGTAAAACGTCGGAATTCTCTTTCACCATTCTGGACAATCCCAGCGGGAGAGAGAGGAGTGTCTTTCATGAGGCCCAGGAAGATATCAAAAACTATAACCCCATGGGGTATCAAATGCCGACCGATGTTGATCAACGACGTTCGCCTCTCATCGTCGTCCAGTAAATGATCAAAGGTCCCCGAAAGGAACGCGACCGGAAAAGTGCGTTCCGCATCAAAAGAATGAGCATCGTCAGCGATGAGCGTTATCCTATCTCGTATATGGGGAAATTGAGTGAGTTTCTGTTGGAATACCCTTCTCATAGCAGGCGACGGCTCAACGCACGTTACGGCGACACCCTGCTCCGCGATCGGAATGGCGATGCGACCCGTTCCCGCTCCAATGTCCAGGATCTCCTCAACGCAGGAGGCATACTGCGAAAAGAATGCGATATTCTCTTTCTGGTCAAACAGATCATATAGGTGAGCGACCTTCTCATACCCACGATCTGATGCTGGGCGCTTCATCATCGTTCACTTCAAATCATGACGATCGGGACGATATGATCTGAACCAAAGGAACCCATGATGACACTTGCAGTCAACTGTTGAAAATTGCGGGTTCGCCCCGTAGCTCAGTGCCAGAATGACACCTTCTCTTATGTCATCCTGAGCGGAGCGAGGGATCTCGTTTTCCGATTTGAAATACCTCTTACTCCCAACAACGAGATTCTCACCTTTCGGGTACGATGTCGTCGCGCCTTCGACGCTCAGAATGACATGACACAATTAGCTTGTCTAGCCCAAGGATCCCACCGCTTGGAGCGATGAAAGCATTTGAACCAACTACCACACCAGATCGCACGCCTCTGGTGGCATCCAGTGGGCATCCTTACCTTCCCATTTCACATTGCAGCCGATGGGATTGGTGACAGGGACACTGATGGGCTTGTTAGCCAAGTGTTCCTCCAACGCCCTGTCGAGATCGTTAACCGTAATCCTGTTCCCATCGAGCGGATTGTCTACACCCCGACCCGTGTAAATTAACTTTCGATCCTTATCGAAAACATAGAAATGCGGGGTCCGAAGTGCACCGTAGGCCAGCGCTACCTCTTGTGATTTGTCACGTAAGTACAGCCAAGGGAACTTATGTGCCTGCATCCGTTCGACCATGTGATCGAAGCTATCTTCGGGATATGTATTCGAACTGTTGGAGTTGATCCCGACGAATTTAACACCTTTTGGAGCATACTTCTCTACCGTCTGCCGGGTTACCTCGTCCGAGCCTAAGACATAGGGGCAATGGTTGCAAGTAAAGAAAACGACAAGAACAGGTGCGTCGTCGAAATCAGATAGCTGATAAGTGTTTCCGTCTGTAGCTGGTAGCTCGAAGCCTAGGGCCTCTTCACCAATATTCAAGGTAAAAGCCATTGTCGATCTCCTTATCAAGATAAGTTAGCATATCAATGGATTGTACCTTAAGCTATTCGACAGAAAGAAACCGTTGGATCAGGCTAACGAGGGTCTACTTCATGAGTTGGCAGGTCAACCCTGTTCATCTCCTCGATCTCCTAAAGCTTGGATCGTCGCACCAGGGTCATCGCTCAGTACCACATCACAACCCAACCAACGGTAAAGCCACAACCTCGAGTCGGGAGTCGGGTCCAGTGGTCCGACCATCTGGCCACGTAAGTGCGCCAATCCGACGTAGAAAGGATTGAGTATCATCAACGGCCACAGGGGGCCTAAGAACTGGACCCCTCTAAGAGGCATCGCTCGTGTAAGTGTGATCCACCCAATGGGTATATCAGGGGCAATCGATCGCATGGTCACGATACGGGCCAGGCTGAAGGACAATACAACCGTTCTCTCTCTTACCCCAGATTGATCCAACTCACGTACCAATCTACGGCAAACATCAGCTATAAGGAATTGATCGGCCTTCAACTCGAGGGCCAGTGGTACATCTGGCGGCAAGATTGCAGTAAGCTCGGCGAGCGTTGGGATTTGCTCTGCCTCGAACTCCGAACGACCGTAGGCTGCGCTGAGCGTTTTAATCTCGCGCAGCGTCATCTCCGATACTGCTCCGGAGCCGTTTGTAGTTCGATCTACCTTCGCGTCGTGGATACAAACAAACACACCCTCAGAAGATAAGCGTAGATCGGTTTCGAGGATATCCGCGCCGTCATCAAGCGCCCGCTGGAATGCCGCGAGGGTATTTTCCGGGCACGCTACCCTGTTGCCACGATGCGCCATGACATAAGGCTTCGGTTTCCCTGGAAGGTTGAGAGGATCATCCCTTCTCATCAATGAATGGTCCCTCCAGAAGATCTTTTATCTCGTATGCAACTGCTCGATCATCCAACTGAACATTTATCAACGGGCCACAGGTAAGTGGCTATATACCTAACGAGCTTTTTCTAGAATGAGACCTGGTTAGCAACCAAGCAAGACCAACCAGCCCCACCAGAATGAGGACCGGGTGGGAGCTGGCCCACAAGATCACCCGCAATGCCATACGCAGTCGATCGATTTTCCTCGCATGATCGTAAGGTAGCTCGACAGGTCCAGCCCAATCAAAATCGATCATTCTCTGCAAGAAATCCTGCTGAAAGCACCCCTCCAGGCTGAAGATATGGATATCATCGCTCCAACGCTTCGCCAAACGCAAATCGCGAACGAACTCGTCCCAACTGAGAGGGGGCACATCGGCAAGGCCTGCAACTTGGACCCCTCCGCCGGTGCTTCCAACTCCAATGGACTGCGCGTCTGCAGCATAACTCCATAAAATTCCCGGACCATGCGGACGCAGGAAGCTTGTGTATGGCATCAGCACTTCCCGATCAGAAGGAACGTCCACTAAACCCAAGACACGTTGTAATAATGTGGAGCCAGCCCTACGTTCGTCAATGATGAGTGGGACATGATAGCTGTCGACATGATAACCATCCGATCGCATCTTGGTCACAAGGGCGCGATATACCGTCTGGGCTCTACGTACTCTCTCACCTTTGAACGCCCGGCATAGCAGAGCGATAAGTAAACGCGACCTACCTGTGACGAACCTTTCAACCTCTCGGATATCTGGTTCGATATCCAAACCGATCCCCGCCCAACGCAGATCATATTCCTCTGTCCAAGCCTTGAAAGTATGATAACGGGCAGTAGCTTGAAACGCGTTGTTGACATTGAACCAATATCCTTGTTGCATGGGTAAAAGCAACCATGCGATGACCGGAATCTCAGCCTTATTCAAACTCTGCACAACAGATGCACGATCATATTCGAGGTCCAGAATGCCTAAACCCACACGCGCTTTGAGTGTGCTCAGGTATTCTATTACGGACGCATCAGCAAACAGCGATTTTAGCTCGCTCGTTTCCAATTCGCAGAAGAAAGTTAATCGTGGTTGTTGAATGGATCCCCTCCATCTATTTCGGTTTCCGCCCTATGTACAGCCCCCGTCCTGTCAACCCTTTCTCATCGTAAGTCACCTCCAGTCCGGAGCCTTTTAGCGCCTCATACATTTCTTCCATTTCAAATAGACCTAGTTCATGCCGCTCGATGAAGTACTCAACCCCTTCCGGCGTCCCGATTAGATAATGGAAATCAAAATAGGATAATCTCCCCTCGATAGAACTGGTGTTAATACGAGCAATCTTCAATTCCGGCTCATCTATGAAGTTCGCATGAACTCCCCCCACGTTCCAAGAATCTGGTGTGAACCAAGGCTCGATAACGAGAATTCCTCCTGCTAGCAGATGATTCGCCATACACTTCACAGCCCGATTAAGGTTCTCCAAGGTCTTGGCATAACCAATCGAGCTAAAGAGGCATGTCACGATGTCAAATTCCCTACCGAGATCGAAATCCATCATATCTGCATGGTGGTAGGGGACATCCGGTGTACGCCCGCGTGCAATTTTGAGCAGCTCTGGAGATAGATCGAGGCCTTCAACCTCGAATTTCTCCTTCAATAACTGAAGATGTTTTCCCGTACCACACGCAACATCCAACAGGCGATCACCACCAGAGAGAAGGTGATCACCGATGAGTTCCAACAGGCGATGGGTTTCCGCTTGATAGTCTTTAAACGAATAAATAACATCGTAATACAGAGCGGATTTTGTAAACATCGACTTGTTCTCCATATCCGGATCATGCAATTGGATTATCTACACAGGGGGACCTGCCTCCACGCGTGTTATCAAATCTTCGAAGGAACCGCGAGGAACACTGAGGGACTCCAACCACCATGTCACACCAACCGCAGCATAATCCTGTGGAAGCTTGCGATCATCAGGGGTTGTGATACCAGTAAGACCCACGTCAAAGGGATGCTCGCTGTTCCGATGCTGATAGATATTGGATATCTTCTCGGCCATCTGCTCGGGTGTTTTAATCATCTCACCTTCCATACTTACACCACCCACGACCCATCCATCCCAGCGAGCAGCACGGCGGAGAGCTGGCGGGCTTTCTCCACCAACCCATATAGGTATGCGAGGCCTCTGGATTGGGATGGGCGTAAGAACCACGCCCTCTAACTTGTAGTACGAACCATGATGGGTGACTATCTCTCCTGACCACAACTGGTTCATCACCTCCAGCCCCTCGTCAAGCATCGCTGCTCGCACCTTGGTGTCCTTTACTTCTCCAAATACAGCAAATTCATCAGGTACCCCTCCCAAGCCCACGCCGAAAATCACCCGCCCCTCGCTTAGCAGATCGAGTGTGGCCAGGGTGTTTGCCAAAACATGAGGACGACGACGGGGCAGCGGCGTCACTGAGCTCCCGATCTTCAATCTCTTCGTCGCCTGCGCTACTGCCGACAGGATAACCCATGGGTCGCCCGAGGGTGCGCCCCAGACGAAACCTAAGTGATCCCACACGAAGACACCTTCCCATCCGGCAGCTTCAGCGGTTTGCGCTAACTTCACGACAAGCCGTGGGTCGGCATAATCTCCCAGGGTGACGACTTCAATGCCAAAGTGCATCTCGAATTGACCTCGCTTAATGTAACCTCACTCCACTTTCCTGCGGAAGGTCTCCACCAATTCCTGAATATAGATCATTTCGATGGATACTTTCTGGTGGGACGATGGTCGGTAGACACGACACACGAACGTCGTTCATATGATCCTTCTATCCCATAAGACGTCCTTTAATAGTAGACTGCACCTTTCGTTACTTAATGGAAAAAGGCAGATTTCGCACTAGGACACCGTCCAAAATAACGCGCACCACATAACTTCCTGGCTCAAAGGAGCCCAGTGGCATGCTCGCCGTGCCTTGTGACATGGTTGGTGTCTGGTCGAAAACGATCTTGCCCCCTCCTCTCCGCTCCTCGATGCATGCGCGAAGCGAGGTGTCCGTGATGCTGTCCGTTGTGAGCGCTAATTGGTCGGAAGATGAAAATTGGTAGCCACCTTCTGGATCCGGTTCACCCGGTGAACCCGTGGCTTGGTTGACAATCCCCATCGACTTGAAATGCTGGGCGAATGCGGCTTCATCCGCCGTGCCACCTGCGCCGCACGATTCTGGGGGAGACAACGGTCCACACGCCGTGATTCCTAGTATCAAGGTTATGCAAACCACCATTTCACTAAGCCAATACTTTCGAAGCATGACTTCCTCCTGCTATGCATTGCATTGTAGTCCATTCATGTTCGCGCCTAACACATCACTCATCGAGTTTATTGGCTTCATTCCCAAGGATTCTGCGAACTGGTTAGCGGTCCATGAACAACTCCCTTACTTTAAAAGATTCTCCTCCCTCGGCTTCTATTGCGCATTATGGAAGCCATTAATTGTGATTTCCTCAAGGCTCTGAATTTACGCCCTACATTGGGATAAGTTTATAGGAGGTTTAAATTTGACACCCACCCCATGTCAGGTTTCCTAGAAACCTCTTTCCCTAGCCGAATCCGGCTCGCGCCTAAATAGTCTAAAAACTCCTTCATGCAAGAAGTCAATGCCGCCCACATCCTATCGTCCGCTTGAACCCCATCTTCCCACCACCAATTTTTGAGTGCTAGTTCACACGTTTTCCCATCATATAAAGAGTCCACTCGTGCCACAAAGCGGTCGCCATAAAGAACCGGGAGCACGTAATAGCCGTACTTACGCTTCGCCACCGGCTTATACACCTCCCACATGTAATCAAAATCAAATATCCGGCGGAGCATGGTGCGATCCCAGAGCAAGTTATCCAAAGCACCGATCAAGGCCGCCCGCGCTTTGGGTGCCCTTTTCGTCCTCACCATCTCCAGTGAAGGTAAATCTATACTCCGAACAAAGAAAACTCGATCGGGCACACCGTCAACGGCAAGCAACACCAATTCCCCTCGTTCCACCAAACGCATCAATGTATCCCGAAGGACATCACCCTTCACACCAAGCATCGCCAACCAAAACTCGGAGGCGCTGGGATTGGCGAGACCCAAACCACCGATCCGACGTAAAACGTGCCATTCCTGATAATCCTCCATGGTCTCATTGGGATCCACAGTGGAGATCAGACTGGGTGAAATCAAACGCTCGGTCAGATCGAAAACACGCCTGCTTCCAACTCTGTGATGGACCTGAACTTCCCCCATCGCGTAAAGGACATCAAGTGAAGCTTTGGTAAGACGAGATTTTTGTCCCCATGACCAATCAACTTTATCGCCACGTTGTAGATCGATCGAGGATAATGGGCCGCGCTCGCGAATCGCCTCCAACACCATCGTCGCAATTCCCATAGGAGGATTCGATGGATCACCATGTTGCTCGCGCATAAGCTGCCGGAGACGAGAAAAATATGGCCAATCTTCGGCGAGAATGATTGAGGAGACCTTGTCCCAACCATCTAGTAGCTGGCGGTCGGAATAAAGAAGCTCCTCCAACATTTCGGGTCGATACTTATCAACCCGTGATTGCAACACCAGGTCTGGATTGCGCCCGACGACATTGATCGGATCAAATTGGATGCAGCCTACATGGCGGATGAACTCAACGATGCCGGCCTTGCCACGCAGCTTGAGCGGCGGCCACAAGCGCTGGTGAGCCAGGATAAAACGCCTGGCATGCGTTTTGCTTATCGTAATCGTTGGAGATGGTAGCTTGATTCTGGCCATCGATCAGTCTTCTGGATGTTGGGTTTTTACAATCTAAGGCCATTGATTGTTCAAATGCTTGTCATTCCTCCATCATTCGAGGCACATGCTATCAATGGAGAAGGACAAAATTGCAGAGATCCTCTGATCATAGTAGGTTATTTTGCTAAGGCTTAACACCCCTCAGACTTTATCATCCTATCAAGGTTGCCATGAAGGGAAACCGTCAAAATCTGGGTTGTCAGTGAGCCTTGTCACCCCTGTTCCATCTGTCGCCATCACATAGATCTCAAAATTCCCGCTTCGATCGGAATAGAAAGCGATCAACTGACCATCGGGAGACCACATAGGTCGTTTATTTCTGCCTGGGTCATCGGTCAACCGAGTGACGTTCGAACCATCGGCGTCCATGAGGTAGATCTCCTCATTTCCATCCCGATCAGAGGTGAAGGCGATCTTACTTCCATCCGGGGACCATGATGGAGATTGATCGTTGGATGGATCATTGGTGAGGTTGACTTGCCCCGATCCGTCGCTGTTCATGAGATATATTTCTAGATTTCCATCACGATCGGATTGAAAAACAAGGTGATTCCCGTCCGGTGCCCAGTCAGGTGACATGTGTTTGGCTTCGATGTCCGTTAAGCGTTCCAGCTCCGAACCATCCGAGCTCATGACGTAGATGTTAAAAACCGATACCAGGCCTTGTGCCGAATCGGTGTAGGAATCTCGGCTTGAGGTGAAAGCGATCTTAGTCCCGTCCGGAGACCATGTAGGGTCACCCTCGATGGATTCGGAATCGGTCAAACGGGTTAGGTTTGAACCATCCTTGTCCATCAGATAAATATCGAGATTATGGCCCTCCGCCTCCTTGGATAAAACGAAGGCGATTCGCTCCCCATCGGGCGACCAAATAGGTTGCTTTGATCGGAATGAGGGTTCCGTCAAGCTACTTAATTCCGATCCGTCGGCGTTCATGATGAAGATCATCGAATCGCCCTCACGAAATGAAGAAAAGGCTATCCGCCCCGCGCCACCACCCACCGGTGTCCCGGTATCGAGACTGCAGGCAGATAGAAGGACCGTAAGGGTAGTCATTGTTAGCACTAAGATCTTCGTAGAAGGTGAATTGGACATTTCCATCTCTCTTATCTCGTGGGGATATGGGATTCTTTAGCTGATTTTACCAAGGTCAGGAGACAACAAGCCACCCTGCTGCTCGTAACGAAATACACCGTTCCGCATCGCCTTTACATTCATGCCAAGACAAGATTGCATAGATGTTGACCGCTCTGAAACTTACAACACCACAGAACCCTTGAAAATCATATGGAGCAGATCCCTTTGTGCCACATCGGAAATGATCGTTGATTCGGCTCAATCAACTTGTCGTCTGCTCCTTACTTCAACAAAGTGGTCGATCGCATGGATACCCACGAAGCCAACATACTCCATCTACATAAACGAAGTTAAGGACATCGACCCGAGAGGGATTTGTCCTACAAATGCTATGACGGACACTTTTCTCCTCTGCGAATAGATTCAAGGGGATCCATCCTCTATCCGACCCCAGATTTCGTAACAAGAACTGCGTCCAAGATTATCAAAATCTGGTCCAACCCCTGGATTTCCAGGGTCGAAGTCCCGCGGGTTGAACGAGCTGGCTTCCACATACTGTGTTGTAAGTACGTGATCATTATCAGCTTCCTGTATACGCAGGGAATCGTCGCAGTGGATAAGAACGTAATCCGGCTGAAATAATTCGAGGTACTGATCCAGATCGAGCACCCCTTGGCTTTTCAGCTCCACCATTTGAGGTGTAACCAAGCCTACCTCATCGATCATGATCCTCTCAGAGTAATATCCAATATAGCCGAGTGGTTCAAGCTGTATCCTCGCCCCCGGATCAGAATGTTCACGCAACCACAAACCAGCTGGTTTTAATGCCCCTTCATTACGATACAACTGCGTTATGCGAGTCCTTTCGGCAGAGCGAAACCCGAGACCAAGGAAGAGGGTTAGAAACGCGAGGGCCCAAAATGATCTCCAAAACAACGATCGAGAGCCAACAGGTCGCAACTGTATCAGCAACGAACCCAAACCCAGACTGAACAAGATCAAAACAGCCCACATTGCCGGTGCAAAGTAACGGCTGAAGATGGTTGCACGAGAGAGGACAATCTTGATCGTTTCYAAGAACACAAACAGGGGGAGTACTGCAAGTTGTTTTTGTTTATAGATWCGRCTTGCTTGCCATGCAGCGATTCCCACGACACAAAATGCGATCAGGATCCCGACCACCTCCARTTGWCCRGGAATTTGAAGCGGATTGAGCCATTTTACGAACACAAACAAATGGGACAGATAGGGGTCTTGGTTGAGCTGAGTGTAAGCGACCCATTTTGCAGTGATTGTATGAGGCATGGGGGACCCAAAGTAGAGTGCGGAAAAAATAACCCACGGTAGGTATACCAACGCTGTAGGCCACGCGATCTTGAGAGCATTTTTGCTATTTGAGAAAATCTCCATCAGGCATAAGACAATGGGCCATAGGAGGAGATCGACTCTGGCCCAAAGCAGCAAACCACTCAGCACACCTGTCCAACCCAACTTATTCTTCACATATGCGTACCAAGAAGCTGAAAGGAGGAAGATCACGAGGGGCATCTCCATGCCTCCCGTGTCCATGATCCAAAACTTGGACGAAAACCCGATAAATATAATGAGAAGCAGTTGCTGGAATTGCGTGGTTCCTATTCGACGAAGCGTCCATAGGAGGAGAATAAGGGTCCCGATTGCTGAAACCAATCCAAGCAAGCGAGCCCCAGTCACGGCCTCCGCGCCGGGTATTAAGAGCCATCCCGTGAGCAACAAGGTGAAAAGAGGGGTTGTGGTCCCATAGACACGTTCACCGGGGTTGTAGACGAACCCATTTCCTTCTGCAATCTGCCGGGCGTATCGGAAGGTAATGAATGCATCTTCATAGGTGAAGTCGGTATATGCGATCCACAATAACCGGAGGAGCAACGCAATGGCGATAAGAACAATGAGAGAAAATTCATGAGACGAACTTGTTTTTACTACCCGTTGATAGAAAGAAGATTTCCTCTTTGTCATCTCTTTAGCTGCGACATGTGGATTTTGTCTGTAACACCTCTGACCGATTCTCGATCGCGGTACTACTGCGCTGACTCATCTCAGCGATACACGGATGGAAATCCCGCTATCATCTGCACCAGAGCCTAGAAATCGTGTATCGCTTTATCCTAGCGGAAATTTGATTTCGGAACAATCCCGCGACACAAGAGGGGGTGCGTCGTTTTTTAGGATGAGGGCGAGTCTACCAAGGTAATATCATTCTGAGCCCTTCGACAATCCTTCGACAAGCTCAGGACAGGGCTCTGTGAAGCGAAAGATCTCGTTTTCCTATCTGAAAGGCCTCTTTCTCCCACCAACGAGATTCTTCGCGCCTGACGGCGTTCAGAATGACATTTACCTTAGAATGTCATCCTGAGTTTTGTTCTGCCTGCCCTGAGCCCGCCCAAGGGCTGTTGGAGGATGATGACGTCATCCCGAGTACACAATTCGATATTCTCAGGCAGCTTTCTGTCCTGAACCCGAGACAGTCATCCTGAGCCCTTCGGCGAGCTCAGGATAAAACCCGTCGAAGGATGACGGCTCTTAAAGATACTGGAGTACTGGTCATTTCATGTCCGTCGGAACGCGAGGCCATTCAGAATTGAGAGTCAGGAATCTGCTCTACTATACAAGGTATTGCCTCCCCCAAAAAAGAGGATCCATGGGGTCACAACCGCCCAATGGATGAGCATGGGTGGCCAGATGGATCCAGATATCAAATAGGCAGCTGTACAAGCAATTCCAAGTAAACCAGCGAAGGTAAGGAAGAGCGGATCGGTAAAGAGCGAACGTGCGATCTTGCGGATGAAAAGCCCGTTGATTGGATGCCACAGGGTGAAGATCACAAGGCCAACCACTGCCCAAAGAAGAGTTAATCGAAGCGGATAGCCCTGCGCTGGGTGTGGAAGCAAGAGTGCCCTGAAGAGAAATTCCTCGAGCAGCGCCGGACGGATGGCAAGCATCAGCGCCACTACCACAAGTCTCCATCGGCTACCCACCATGCGCTCGATCCGCAAGAAACCGCTTCGCAATCCAATCGGAGTTATGATCACTATGAGCAGGAGAAAAATCCCAAAGCAACACAACCAGATCTCAGTGCTAGGAGTGGTAGTAAATGCTAAGATCAAGCCCCGAAGTCGTTCAGAGATGAGACCTTCCACCACAAAATTACGTCCCAGTGTTCATCTGTAACCGAGGCAGAGGCGATAAAAGGGCTGCTGATCACTCATTCGGCACCCTGTCGCGCCAACAATGACACCACACCGCCGATCAAGATGTAAGCCAAGCCGAGCGCGACGATCAGGAATTTCGGAAGCGCGCACCATTTAGCGACCATTGGCCATATTTCTCGCTGTGAACCTAAGAGGACCCGTATCAGCGCATAGTTCTCGACCATATCTAGAAGCCCTGCCACCAACAACGCCCAAGCTAAAAGGACACCAAGGGTGCCGAGCTTTTTGACGCGTTTCGATGCATTCTGAGCAATTAACACACATCCCATACCGATCGATCCAGCGTACGCGATGAGAAAAAGGTAATCAAGCCCGAGGCTTAACCCAGCAGAGACCTGACCCCTTCGGTCCCACGACTCGATCATCCTCTGGGCAAGTTGGAGATCCCCCGCAAATTCAAATGAAACGATTCCCGAGGGGGCAGCCTCGGTCTTCAGCGGGGCATCAAGCACGCGTAAAGTCGCCATAAGACAGAGCGTCAGGAGGAGGAGAACCCAGAAAACGCGCTTTTGTGTCGAGGGCGAGATCCGTTCAAAGGGGTGTCGTGCAGTCATATCTTCCTAACCTTTCATGATTCTGATGCTGACGTTTGAGATGTCCACCTTCCTTACCCATGAAGGAATTTCCAAAGTTTAGGTCTTCAATAGACTGGAGGAAACATGAAAAATGTTCGCCTGATGTACTGGTGCCACTCATCACCAAAAGCTGCCGCCAAAGCCTTCTCCTCAAGCTTCGCCCGATACATACCGAGAGGGACAAAGATCACGATGGCACTGATCATTCCCCACAAGCTTTTCATCCCTAGTGCGAGGCCAAAAATGGAAATCACCATGCCAAGATAGACAGGATGGCGAATCAGCTTATAAGGACCTGATGTAACAAGTTGTCCTGTAACAGGTTCAACATTACCAAGGAAAGCTTTTCGCAGGCTGGCGACTGAGAAGGTTAAAAGCACCATGCCTAAAACAAAGATCGTAAAACCCAACGGCTTCAGAATATCTATCGATACCAAGAAATCTGTCTTCACATAAAAACTTATAATCATCACCGCAACACCGGTCAACGCATGGGCAAGGGCGACAACATTTTCTCGTTTCATAACAATCTCCAGTCCGCGATCAGGAGATGAGAAGCTTTAAACATCACATCTGAGCATCCAAAACGGGTGGGCTACACAAGTTGCTCTCACGATGATCGCGCTCCCCAACCTTTAATCATTGTCTGATCCTGGCGTATTCTCAACCTCGGCTAAAGGCAACGATCTCACGAATTTGACGTCGGCGACAAAGTTCGAGCTACCCATCTCACGAGGACGGCTATTCGCCAATGATCTTGACCAAAACCCGTTTTCTACGGCCTCCATCAAACTCCCCATAAAAGATCTGTTCCCAGGGGCCAAAATCAAGGGTCCCGTCCGTAATTGCGACGACCACCTCGCGTCCCATGATCTGTCTTTTCATATGAGCATCAGCGTTATCCTCACCGGTGCGGTTGTGGAGATACTGACTGGTCGGGGCATGAGGCGCTAACTTCTCTAACCATCCCTCGTAATCCTGATGTAAACCCGATTCGTCATCGTTAATAAAGACCGAAGCCGTTATGTGCATCGCGTTCACCAGGACGAGCCCTTCCTGGGTCCCACTTTCCGATAAACACTCCCTGACCTGCGGGGTGATGTTGATGAAAGCCCGGCGGCCTGGAACACTGAACCAAAGTTCCTTTCGATATGATTTCATCGTAATGGTACCCTCCTTTAGCTGTTCTTGAACGATCCAAACCTTATTCAGATGCTGTGCGACGATAACGCTTGGCAAATGTGTATCCGAACGCAATAAGGGTCCCCCAATCTTGATCATAGTGTTAATTTGTGTTCAATCTCAATTGAGGGCTCAAACTTCAAACCCCTCCGGGAGGGGCTCACGGCGTTCAAGCCATTCGGCAGGGATGGTCGTGCTAATGGCGACGATCCCCCCAACAATGGCACAGGTTGTGTCCCGATCCCCTAGCCCAGCCACTGTGGTCCACAACGCAGTTTCGAAGTCTGGGGCATGATATGCCACGACCCATAAACAATAGGGCACGGTGTCAAAGGCAGCGACCTGGTTTCCAGTTCCCAAAACAGCGATGGCCCTTTGGTGTTCATCGGGGTCGATCCGGGTCGCCTCAACAATGCCTTCCCTCGTCCTCGACGCTGGCACATAGAAAAGTACCTCGCGCAAGAGTGCGGTTCCAATGGGTTGGATAGGAGAAGATACGATCGCAGCTGCTGCTGCCACTGCCATCGCTCCCGCTTGACCTTCGGGGTGAGCATGGGTTACCGCAGCGGAACGTCTGGCTTCCACTGCAGCCCTTTCCGGATCCGAAGTGAAGTAGGCACCGATAGGCGCAGCACGCATCGCTCCACCGTTTCCATAGGAACCCCCTCTAAACAGTCGAGGCGCCTCCTTTCTCCAATCGGCTCCTTGAGTGTAAAGTGTGAGAAGGCGTTGTGCACCTGAAGCGTACCCGCGCCACGGCTCTTGACCAAAACGAAAGGCGAAGAGACGGGCAAGCTCATCCTGGTTAATATACCCATGGGTTAACATCACTTCGACAATGGAAAGCGCCATATGCGTGTCATCTGTCCACGCCCAAGGACCTTCGGGAATTCGACGGTAAGTGATTGTAAGCGGAGGGAGAGTGAAGAATTGTTCCCCGAATGCATCACCTACCGAAAGACCAGCCAGAGATTGAAGAGTCCTCTCTCGCTTATCTGGGGACATCCTCTTCGCCCATATCTCACCTAACGGATCGCTCAACCCGCAATCCACTCATGCTAACGATCTACGACATTAATCCTTACATGATATCAGGAGGTTCGTATCTAGTCAGCGCTCTATCCACATTGAGGCGTGCTGAGGGACCCCAATGGGAGACGGGATATAGCCCTTAATGTACAGTTTCCAGACACCATAGGAAGGGGCACTGTGATGCAAAATGAGGAGTGGAGCGTCATCCACTAATACTTGTTCAGCCTCGCGGTAGATCTCCAAACGTCGTTCGATGTCTGGCTCCGAGCGAGCTGTTTCAATCAACGCATCAAAAGCCTGATTTTGATAGTAAGCGTGATTTTGCGCCGATCCACTATGAAAGAGGACCTCAAGGAAGTTCTCCGGGTCGGGATAATCGGCACACCATCCCTCATTCAGCAACTGACCATATAGTCCAGCGTCGATCTGATTGTTGTAGCTCTCCCAATCGATCCCCTCCACAAGGATGGTCACCCCCAACACCTCCTCCCATGTGTCAACCAAAAATGCTGCCGCAGGGGAGTAATAGCCACCGGAGGTGGGCAAGGTCCAGATAATGGAGGGAGGATCCTGCGAGCCATTGTAATAAGAAGATGCGGCGAGTAACTCGCGCGCTAACTCTGAGTCGTAGTCGGGGAGTACGATCTCATCACTATATCCAGGCATCCCTGGTGGCAACAACCCTCTCCCAATGGCAGCTTCGTCGTTGGTGATAGCTTCAACGTAGCGTTCTCGGTCCACGGCATGAACGAACGCACGGCGTACGTTCGGATCGTCAAACGGGGGGAGCTTCGTATTGAAGGTCACATAATAGGTGCAGAGCGAGGTCTCGGTGAAAATCGAACCAAAGAGACCATCATCCGGATCAAACGCTCGATCAAGCTGATCTCGGGTGAGGCCGGCGTAGTCGACCTCCCCCGTCTCAAACAAGCGTTGAGTATATCCAGCATACATCAAGTAAACCACATGCTCTATCCGTGGCGGTTCATTGTAATACCAGGGATTTCGCTCAAGGATAAAAATCTCTTCCTCTAGATGCTGCAGGTAACGAAAGGGACCGGTTCCATTGGGATGGAACTCCCAATTGGGCAGAACTACGTTGTGCCGATCGACCACCCAGGCAACTGGGTAAGTAAGTTTTGCCAAGAAGTAGGGAACCGGTGCCTTAATACGTACCTGGAGCGTATGATCGTCGATCACCTCCACACCATCGATCGTCTCCACCCGACCATCGTGATATGCTTCCAGCCCCACGATATCACCCATATAGAGCATCACAGTTTCTGAGCCGGTATCTGGATGAGCAGCGCGCTGCCAACTGAACAGCACATCCTCTGCCGTAACCGGCCGTCCGTTGTGAAATCGTGCCTCGGGGTGCAGGTAAAATGTGTAGAGTGTGCCTCCTTCACCCACATCCCAATTCATGGCCAACCCCGGCCGTACTTCCAATTGCGCATCGAGGGCAACCAGTCCACTAAACAGATCACCAATCAACCCGCCCGCACCGTAATGAGTTAGTGCCGGGTCGAGCGTGATCGACTCACCACTTGAGAGGTACAAAGCGTTCTCACGCCGAACTTCGATCGGCTCCTTCGGTTCGAGTTGCATCGAGGTAGCCACACGCACAAATTTATCATCAACGCTTTCAAAACCATCTCCAGATAGGAACAAGGTGAGATGGTAAGCCATGTCATCCTCGACAACTGAGGCCAGGGCCCAGCGCTTTATCTCAGACTCAGTATTCCCCTCCGCAGCATACACAAAGCCCGCACGTAGCCATCCAGAAAGTTCTTGTGCGGTCTTGTAAGCGTTCTCGAGGGTGATTTCGATCTCCGAATCTCCCAGCCATTCGTCGAGGAAAACCTGGTTGACTTCTTCTGACATCAAGCCCTTGTTCACCTCCGATTGCACGAAGGTGATCGCTGCCCCGCTTTCGGGCTCGAAGAAAAACGCTAGGGTTAGGGGGCCATCAAACTCCTCGACCTCCCAATCCAGAGGGGGTTCAACCGAAACGTTGTATTGACTATGGTAATAACGAGCGGGGAAATCTTCGCTATCTCGATCAAAGTCTGGAACGATCGAAGAGAGAATTTCATGTGTTGTTGTTGATGCTAATTGAGGGCTGGGTTCTGATGTTCGACAACTTACCATCAACAGTGTAATCCCGCAGAACAGGACGAACAAGCGCATTACTCGACGTGACCGAGGGCTATCACCCACCTGTACGCTCCTCAGGAGACTTTTCAAACCGACGCAGAAGGAAAGCAATCACGATCAGGCTGAAGATCGATAAAATTGCTAGTCCAACAAGACAGCCAGGATATGACGGAGTCTCCAAAGGCGCCTCAGAGGAGATTTCAGAGATAGTGGGTGTTATTGGGACGGCTGGTAACGGTGTTGGAGTAGCTGCGGTTGGGGGTCCAGCATAGGGGTGGATGGTAGGAAAGATCGTTGGGGTAGGGTCGATATCCTCCGCCAAGGAAGTTAGCGTAGATGCACCCACCTCAGCACGCCACTCGGCCTCCAAGCCATCGGCATCAAATCCATAAACTTGAAACAGCGCGCTGTCATAACGATATCCTGACTGAAAGGCATCCAACAAGTCGAGAATCGCTTCCTGTCCGTAGGTTTCGATCAGGTAAGAGACGATGCTGTATGACTCGGCATACGAAAGATAAGCTCTACTCGCATGCTCTGTGAAGCCGTCGTTAAGCGAGCGGACAGAGAATAGCTCATTCTCAGCGATGGCGTTTTCGAGAATCCTCTGATAACTCGGGTCGAGTTCTCCCTCGGCGTATACGGCCAAACCCTCATCGAGCCACGTCGGCAAGGCACTATAACAATGGCTTACAGCATTTCCCACAATGACGTGAGCCAGTTCATGAGCGATGGTATCGAGTCCCCATTCCATATTACGTTCATTCACACCGAGGATCATGATCCCACTGGAAGGAAAAGCTAACGCCCCCGTCCACCCCGGTTCAAAGAGGATCGCCTCACGCATATCGTCTGTGTCTGCGTAGATATAAATATGGACCTGATCCTCAAGTTGGGCACCGATATCCACTTCGAGGCGCGTTTGAGAACCTATTGCTGCATCGAGCAACGTCTGAGCGAAGGACTCACTGCCTTTGTACCAATGCAAGACCAGATCATCGGTGCTGATCGTTTTCCAATCGTAAATCCTGTCAATCCAAGTCAACCATTGAGTCTCCGTCCGTAATTCTCTGCCAAGGGCGTCGACCAAATGCCAGCGCCACCAAATACGAGCACCTGGGGGCAGCGAGCCGGTACGTCGCATGTTCCATGTCCAGGAGATATTGACCTTTACATCGCGCTCGTAATCGTCGGGCACAACCCGGTTGAGGTCCGTGGTACAAGCCTTTTCCTGTAACCCAAATTCAAGCTCGACAATTTCCACCGTAACATCACTCTGCGCTTGTAGCGAGAAGATGATCTGGTTGGGGAACTCGATCCGCGCCTGAGCGTCAATGACCTCTAAATTTTCAGCCGAAAATTGGAGGTGCGTCAGTCTCCAGGTCGCCAAGATCATGATCAAGAAACGATAGCGCATCATCTATTCCATCGATCGGATAAGTTCGCGGAGGTCAAGTTTAGCACAAGGCATCAGGTGGGCTTCCTGACCAATATCGAGTCATCTGGTCGGCTGATTTGTATCTACGACCATGAATACGCAGGTGGCCTGGGTTACAGACATCATACGCCGCAGGAGATATTCTGGAACTGTGCAGAGATCCCGCGTCCTCCCCCAGCTACGCGGGGACTCTGCAAAGTTACTAGGCACTATATACCTCGCTCACCACGGCCACCGCTTCGATTTCGATCGACGCTGACATGGGTAAAGCTGCAACCTGAACCGTTGACCGCGCCGGAGGCTCCTCTTTAAAAAACTCTCCATAGACCGCGTTCATCTTAGGAAATTCACTCAAGTCGCGCATGAAAACGGTAGTCTTGACCACCAAATCGAGCGACGAACCTCCGGATTGAAGCACATTGGCCAAATTGATTAAAGCTTGGCGTGTCTCCGCCTCAATCCCACCTGGGGTGAGCTCACTCGTATCTGGATCGATTCCGAGTGTGCCAGCAGTAAAAACCAGCCCGCGTGTACGAATACCAAGCGAATACGGGCCGATAGCTTTCGGTGCCTTATCCGCGATGAGCACTTCCCGTCTCAATATGGACATAAGAACCCTCCTACGACACAGAATGTGTCTCGATTGTACGTCCCTCCTAGGGACTGGTCAAAAATCCTTACCCCAAAACAAATGAACAACCTGACTTTATCTCACGTTTTCACATGGCTAAGGAAAACGTTAAAACAGAGAGGTCAAAAACAACCATCCTGCTCTTCTAGCACAGATCCTTGACTGGACTCTTCATGGGGTAACTCCCCAGAAACGAAGTTTGCCGTCCTCAGATACAGTGGCCAGCATACGACCATCAGGTGAGAAAGCGAGGGCTCGTACCTCTGAGCTATGGCCATGTAATATATAGATCACCTCCCCGTCATCAGGATCCCACAAAATCACCAAACCATCTGCTGACGCTGAAGCTAGCAATTCCCCGTCTGGAGAGAAGACCACGTCATTGACCCAACCGTCATGTTGGCGCAAAGTACGTAGCTCCTGGCCGGTGACGGCATCCCAAAGCTTCACCGTTCCATCCCATGATGCGGATGCCAGAGTTTGTCCGTCTGGCGAGAAGGCAACCCGCCGTACGGTCGAAGTATGTCCACGCAACACATATGACTCTTCCCCGCTTTCGCTATCCCATAGCCTCACCGTACGATCGCTCGAGGCCGAAGCGAGTGTCATCCCATCGGTTGAGTAAGTAACATCCCATACCCAACCCGTATGCCCTTCCAAGCTTCTGAGTAGCTCTGTGTCCAATCCCCATTCAGAGTACTGCCAAATTTGAATTGTCTGGTCCTCATTGCCTGCAGCTAGGGTGCTACCGTCCGGTGAGAAAGCCACACAGGTCACCTCGCTATCGTCGATGATAAGCGTTTGCAGATCATTGGTCAGGATACCCTGGTAGCTATACAGACCCTCTACCTTTAGGGTGCCATCCTTTGAAGCCGTGGCAATCCAATATCTATCTGGCGAGAAATCGAGATCGTAAATCCAATCCGTGTGGATCCTAGCTATACTGGGAACAGAAATCCCACCGATGACCCACCGTGTAAGGGTGCCATTATCGTGCGTTATGAATATCGTATCTCCATTTGGGTGGAACCCTAATCGCGTCGCGTTTTCCGCAGGAACTTCTGCGGCGATTTGTAAATCGTGTACATTTTCTAGCTCAAGGAGCTGGAGCTCTGAGGGAATGAAAAGTCGGGGAGTGACATCTATCGGTGGAGCAGCTTCGAAGGAGAATGTACGGGGGATCAGTCGCTCCCATATTCCCCCGCCGTCCATCGTATGCATTAAGACGGTCTTATCGCCAGACTCAACCAAAGCCCATCCAGCTTTCTCATTGACGAAACTCAACTGACCATACCAATCCACTGCTGTGACTTCCCTCCATGTCTGACCGCCATCTTCGGTTCGATAGAGATGCAGTGGCTTTGTTTCATCTACATCACCAGATTCAGCTGCTTCAAGATCCCAACCTATCAAAGGAGTGATGAACTCCGGGGGACCGCCTGGAATAACCTTGCCATCCCAAGTTTGACCTTTGTCCGCTGAGGTATAGAGGAAGTAATCACGTTCACACTGCACAACGACGGAACCCTTTTGCGATGAGTCTAATCTGGGCGATGAGACAGAACAAGAAAAGGGACTGTATTCCTCCACATCGAGTAACTCGCTTGGATATGGCAACTCTTGAAATTGCCACGTGCTTCCGCCATCGTTCGTCACCTCGAGCCCCATATAGACTACGATAGGATGATTTGAGGTCTCCCATCCATGCATCGTGTCGATCATATCCAATCCGCTACCGTGGGTTAGATACGCTTCCGGGATCAATTCCCAGGATCTCCCCCCATCGACGGTTCTGAAGAGCTCAGCTCCATGAGAACCGGCGCCCAAGAAGTAATCAATCAACACCCAGCCATGTTGTGAGTCGATGAACTCGATGATGGGCCATGTAAAAAATCCACCGAAGGTGTCTGTGTTTCTTTGGAGAAACGAACTCAGCTCCCATGTCTCTCCCCCATCGAGGGTACGCCAGATACCAAATGGTCCTCGACCATACAATGGCTCATAATATGTGACCCATGCAACCTTATCATTATGAAAATAACCCGTTGCGTGTAGGGGGTACTGACCGCAATTCAGGATCATTTGGGGTGGTGTGACATCCAGCCACGATCTGCCACCATCCTCGGTGCGTAGGATGTGTCTGTCATCATCTTCAGCACCTGCTACCGCCCACCCGGCTGTGGGGTTTATCATGTGAAGGCTTGTGATATTAACCTGCTGACCGGGGGGGAGAAGGGGTATCGGCACGGGCTCTGGGCATGGAGTCGGTTCCGGTATGGGGGGGCATGTGGGAATTGCTGCAGGTGCCAAGATCTCACGCCCAAGATGGTTATTACTCTCATCGCTCTCAAGAACCTCTTCATCATCGTCCAAGGATACCCATACGGTCTCACCAACATCCAAATCAAGATCGATCCACTCAAACTCGAGGGTGATTTTCTCCCCTTTACTCAGTCCTTTGGAGATAATTTCATCCCAATAGCCAACGATATCTATTCGAAAAGGTCCCGCATC
This sequence comes from Anaerolineae bacterium, assembly GCA_011174845.1. GTDB lineage: Bacteria > Chloroflexota > Anaerolineae > Anaerolineales > E44-bin32 > DUEZ01. The sequence goes on from DUEW01000001.1 coordinate 42,030, forward strand.
CCCCTCGCCATTGTTGGCAATCTGGATGTTGACTTGGTAGATCTCCGCACTCGGCATATCGAAACAGTCCTCAAAGGTCTCCCACTCGATCGTTATCGATTCCACCATCAAATCTGGAAGAAGCTGAGGGGTGGGGGTCAACGATGAAACCGGAAGCGGCGTATCCTCTGGCAGAATCGCGACCTCCGTACCCTCCATTGAAATGACTGTGGTCGCAGGGATTTTCTCTTTTCCGCTACAGCTCGAAGGCATGAGCACCGAAAGCAACAGGCTCATGACGATCACTAAAGGCGACGTTCGATTCTCCCGATAACGCATTTCCACCCCTAAATCCACATTAATCTGATATCAGGTGAATTGCTCTCGTCGTCCAACGTCCTGGAACATCCGTTCGAAACATCATAAGTTGCCGCTAGAGCATGGCTGAGCATCAGGATTTCTACGCCCCTCCCATGAACCATCTGTCTTGCCCAGTTCAAAGTGAAAATCCTTCATCGACCAGTCTACTACAGGATGGAGTCCGCTTGATACCCCCTTTAACGCATATTTGGCCTAAGAAGATCGTTGAGGCGGCCCGTGGTTGGTCTCAAAGGTATTGGGGGAATGAGTTAAATCAATCTATTCTATCCATAACCCTTTACCCACCTTAGAGAGAAGATCCAGTGCACCCTCCTCCCTAAAAGCGAAGAGGGGATGTCCTCCCTCCCCCTTTTAGGGAGAAGGCTGGGGTGAGGGTGGCTGGAGCTGTTTCACCTCCCCTCACCCTCACCCTCTCCCCACTGTATAGACCGGGGAGAGGGGAGTTATAAATGAAGCTTCCCGCGAGCCTAAAGTTCGCGGGAAGCTTCATCGTTTTACCTTCCGCTTCCGAACGTTACACTACGATGTTCACCAGTCGACCTGGAACCACGATCACCCTGCGTGGCTCCTTGCCACCCATGTGGTGTTGTACGATCTCGCTTGCTAGCGCGGCAGCCTTTGCCTGCTCTTCATCGATATCCGCGGGTACGATGATGCGGTCGCGCACCTTTCCGTTCACCTGCACGACCAAAGTAATCTCCTCTTCTTTCGCCATTTCTGGGTCGTACTCTGGCCAGGCTTGGTTGTGGATCGAGTACGGCTTGCCCAATCTCGCCCACATTTCTTCAGCGATATGGGGTGTCACTGGCGCCATCAGTAGTAACAGGGTTTCAATCGCATCGTTGAAAACCGGTGTTCCTGCCATCCCGGCCTCGCGAGCAGCGACGATCGCGTTGCTCAACTCCATCAGCGCTGAAACGACCGTGTTAAATTCGAAGTTCTCCAAATCGTGCGAGACTTGACGAATCGTCTGATGCATTTTACGTTGCAGAGTGCGAGCGAATGCTGGATCGCTGTCGATCGCTGTCAACCCAGCAGTTCCTAATACCAGGTTCCAGACTCGATTTAGCCATCGCACCACGCCTTGGATATTATCCGCGTTCCAGGGTCCCCCTTCCGACCAACGGTACCCAAACATCAAGTACGCCCGTACTGCGTCGGCACCATAAGCCCGCACCTGATCATCGGGTTCGATCACGGTGCCGCGTGATTTGCTCATACGCTGTCCATCAGGACCGAGAATCTGCCCCTGATTGCGCAACTGTAACATCGGTTCATGTCCCTCGGTGAGGTCCAAATCACGGAAGACCTTATGGAAGAAACGGGTGTATATGAGGTGCATGGTAGCGTGCTCTATGCCACCTGTATACGTGTCGACCGGCATCCAGTAGTCATATTCCTTCGGATCAAAAGGGGCCTCATCGTAGTCTGGGCTTAGGTAGCGCAAGTGGTACCAGGAGGAGCACATGAACGTATCCATGGTATCCGTTTCACGCTTGGCCGGCTCTCCACACTTGGGGCAATCCGTGTGTCCCCAGGTGGGGTGAAATTTGAGCGGGCTCTCGCCAGTAGGACGCCATTCAACGTCGTCCGGCAGCACCACTGGCAATTGATCCTCAGGCACCGGCACGATGCCACACGTAGGGCAATACACGATGGGAATGGGGGCGCCCCAATAACGTTGGCGCGAGATCAGCCAATCATGCAGGCGATAGTTTACAGCCGCATCGCCGATACCTTTCTCCTCCAGATAAGCGTTTGTGCGTTCAATGGCCAACTCACCCGGCGTGCCGGATAAAGGTCCAGAATTGATCATCGTTCCGTAATCTGGCAGCGCCTCGGTCATCGTTTCACCGTCCAGCGATTCGACACCCGAAGGTAAAATCACCGGTCTCACTTCCAGATCGTGCTTGCGAGCGAATTCGAAGTCGCGATGGTCGTGTGCTGGAACAGCCATGATAGCGCCTGTCCCGTAGGTCATCAGCACGTAATCGGCGATCCATACCGGGATGCGTTCGTCATTGACTGGATTGATCGCATACCCTCCAGTGAAGACACCAGTTTTTTCTCTGTCGATCGTTTCGCGTTCGATATCACTTCGGCGGGCTGCCTGGTGGATGTAATCGTGTACAGCATCGGCGTAATCCGGAGTGGTCAGCTTCTCCACCAACGGGTGTTCAGGAGCCAGGACCATGAAGGTGGCCCCCCAGAGTGTATCCGGGCGCGTGGTGAAGATTTCGATCGGATCACCATCTTCGGTATAAAAGACGGCACGTGCCCCTTCACTGCGACCGATCCAGTTGGTCTGCAGGATCCTGACCGGTTCGGGCCAATCGAGGATCGAGAAATCGAGCAATTCATCCGCGTACTTGGTGATACGGAAGAACCATTGCTCCAGATCCTTCTTGATCACGGGTGTTTTGCAGCGTTCACAATGACGGTCCTCCCCCCAAACCTGTTCACGTGCGAGGGTGGTGTTGCAGTGGGGACACCAATCGACCGGTGACATCTTCCGATACGCTAGATCGTTGTTAAACATCTGAAGGAAGAACCACTGGGTCCATCGGTAAAACTCTGGATCCGCGGAGATCGCTTCCCGAGACCAATCCCACATCGCGCCCATGCTGCGCATCTGGCGGCGCATATTTTCTATATTGCTGTAGGTCCATTGCTTAGGGTGGATATTACGTTCGATGGCCGCATTCTCCGCCGGCAAACCGAAGGCGTCGAAACCAGGAGGAAACATGACGTTATAACCACGCATCCGCAGGTATCGTGCACGCGCATCCGATGGTGTCATCGCATACCAATGCCCGATATGCATGTCACCCGAGGTGTAAGGAAGCATGGTCAGGAAGTAGAATTTCTCCCGATCGGGATCGATCGTTGTCCTGTAGAGCTGATCGGCCTCCCACTTTCCCTGCCAACGAGGCTCAATCTCACCAGGATCATAACGATCGACCCCACGTTCCTCTACAGTATCTCCGTCTGTTTCAGAGACCTCGCGCATGTCACACCCTCCCGAGGGTCACCGGCTTGATCACACCCTTACATAAGACCTGTATCAAAAAACCCCTCCGTCACATCAGGGACGAAGGGGCACTCCGCGGTACCACCCTGCTTACCCGACAATTCACCCAAGGAAGAACCGATGAAATCGTCGAGCCACTCTATCGCGCTAACGGGCGAAACCCGCCCTCGACTACTGCTTTCACCGAGGGGGCGTGTCCCTTAGACATTGCTTACCCTGAGCCCAAATAGGCTTAGGAAAGTCCTGGGGACGGCAGGCGAGTTCAGCCTTTCAGCAACGCCTCGGCGCTCCGTGAGCGCCGCACCGGGCTCCCACCTCCCCCGGCTCGCTGTCGGACGGCTTACTACTCCTGCCCGAGCCTTTTCGACTGTCACCTTTCAGCCCAAATATGGCTGATGGGTGACGGTTGAATTGTGTGGTGGACCCAGTGGGATTCGAACCCACGACCTTCTCAATGCCATTGAGACGCGCTCCCAACTGCGCCATGGGCCCATGTATTATAAGTGGACCTGGCGGGATTCGAACCCGCGACCTCATCAGTGCGATTGATGCGCGCTCCCAACTGCGCTACAGGCCCCCGCCAAGGTGACGAGATTGTACCTGAGCGGGTAGGGGGTGTCAAGCTAGGCCATCTCACGCACGTCTAAGAGACCAGTTGCATGCTACAAGCTGCAGGCTTCAAGCTGCAAGTCGCAAGTCTCAAGTCTCACGTTTCACGCTTCACGTTTCACGTTTCACGCCTCACGCCTCACTTTGCTATCCACCTTTAGCAGCACTATAATCCCCYCACYGACGGAGGGACATATGCATCAGRAACGCCTCACCCGGTTGATCGAAGCGATGAGAACKGAAAAGTTCGATGCCATTGCGCTCAATCCCGGGCCCAGTTTTTATTACATGACCGGTTTATCTTTCCACCTGATGGAAAGACCCATCGTTTTTATCATATCTAGAAGCGAAAAGCCGACACTCATCTTGCCAGAGCTCGAGCGGTCCAAGGGAGAAAGGGCCGACCTTGACCTCGAATTGATATCCTATGGTGAGGACGATGCCTCCCGCGGCCAAGCCTTCCAACAGGCATCCACACAACTCGATCTCGACCACCGTCGCATTGGCGTCGAGCCACTTCGCTTGCGCGTGTTTGAATTAAGGTTGTTAGAATCTGCCTCACCAGGGGCGGATATTTTATCCTGTGAAGAAACTCTCTCGAGCCTGCGCATCGTAAAGGATGGAAACGAAAAGGATGCCATTCGACGAGCGGTCCTCGTCGCAGAGGAGGCATTAAGAGCCACCCTGCCTCTCATCCGAGTGGGAATGTCTGAGCAGGAGTTGGCATCAGAACTTACGATGCAAATCCTGCGCGCCGGATTAGAGCCTGCAATGCCGTTCAAACCCATCGTCGCCTCCGGTCCCAACAGCGCATTGCCACATGCCACGCCTACTGACCGAAAGTTAAAGATCGGGGATTTATTGATCATCGACTGGGGTGCGACGGTCGAAGGCTACATCTCCGATATCACACGTACTTTTGCCATCGGTGGGATCGATGCCGAACTTGAAAAGATCCATTCCATCGTTCAACGGTCAAACGCTGCTGGGCGAGAAGCGGTTAAGCCTGGAGTAGCTTGCCAAGAGATCGATCGAGCTTCTCGAGCTGTGATCGAGAACGCCGGTTATGGTCCATTCTTCATCCATCGCACCGGCCACGGAATAGGACTTGAAGCTCATGAGCATCCCAACATCCGTGAGGGCAACCTCCAAACCCTCGTCCCAGGCATGACCTTTACCGTCGAACCTGGTATCTACTTGACCGATCGAGGCGGTGTTAGAGTTGAGGACAATATGGTCGTCACCGATTCCGGTGGCGAGAGCTTGAGTACATACAATCGTCAACTTGAGGTGATCGCGTGAGCCAACTCCTTGAAGGTGGAGAGCCCTTTTTCTTTCTAGGTGGACAGATCGGATGTCTGCTACTTCATGGCTTCACCGGGGCACCGAAGGAGATGCGTCTGCTGGGAGAGCATTTGGCCGGCCAAGGATACACAGTACATGGACCGCGTCTTTTTGGGCATGCGACCAATAAAAAAGACATGCTTCGTGCTCGTTGGAGGGATTGGGTCGCCTCCTCCCTCGACGGCTACTACCTGCTACGCGGTGCGTGCACCAAGGTAATCGTCATGGGCTTGTCCATGGGGGGAGCTCTGACGCTTTACATTGGCGCCCGTTATCCCGTAGACGGTTTGGTCGCCATGAGCACACCATATGTGACACCTCACCCTCTCATGAAATCTCTGCGGCCGGTTTTTCCTCTCATCAGTATGTTGTGGCGTTTCGCAGCCAAAGGTCCCCCTGATTGGCGCGATCCAGAAATGGCTGAGGATCACCTCGACTATGATAGTTATCCCGTCCGTGGTGGTGTCGAAGTCGATGACCTGCTCGCCGAGATGCGCCTGGGGTTGCCCCACATCACCGCTCCCGTATTGCTAATGTACTCAAAAGGTGATGCGACCGTGGACGCAGAGCATGCCCAAGCGATCCATGATGATCTTAGATCGAGCGAAGTGAAGCTCATGTGGTTCGAAAATTCGGGTCACGTCATCACACGCGATGCAGAGCGAGAGGCTGTCTTCGCCGCGGCGACGGAATTCGTCCTCCAGGTCACGGGATAGCCCACATGACGCGTGATCTCCGTCTCATCGGTATCGCCTTGCTATGCTGGGGGATGGGTGAAGGTCTCTTCGCTTACCTCCTACCATTGTATCTGGAACAATTGGGGGCTGATCCCGTTCAGATTGGGGTTGTGTTCGGAATAGCCGCAGTCTCAATGACGATCACTCACATCCCTGCCGGTGCTCTGTCGGATCGCATTGGGCGCAAGAGAGTGATGACCGCAGGTTGGATAAGCGGTTTACTTTCCACGATTGTGATGTATCTGGCGCCTAACCTTCTATTCTTTGTTATCGGGATGGTGTTGTACCACCTCACATTCTTCGTGATCGCTCCACTTAATAGTTACATCACCGCCGCACGAGGAAAATGGACCGTCGCCCGGGCGCTCACTACAATGAGCGCAATGTTTAACGTTGGCTCCATTGTTGGAGCTTTTCTTGGAGGAACGATTGGAGAGCTTTTGGGACTCCGCAGCGTTTTTGGCCTGGCGACCATTCCCATATTAATTTCAACAATGATTGCACTCCTTCTTAAGCGCCAACCTATTGAAGTCCCAAAAAAAGCTGGGCGTTATCAAGCTGTGCTCTCGAACATCGCACTCGGTCGCTTCCTGGGTTTGGCTTCTATCGTTCTTTTCGGAATGTACCTGAGTTGGCCTCTAACACCGAACTTCCTTCAAAATGTGCGTCATGTTACTTTGCGTGAGATTGGAACATTGGGATCCATCAATGCTCTGGGGTTAGTTTTGCTCAATCTCTCCATCGGTCGGCTAGTCGCGTCCAGGGGCTTTGTGATTTCCCAATTGTTGGTGGGTGCTTCTACCTTACTGCTCTGGCAGGGGACAGGGATGCCTCTATTCGCTCTCGGCTATTTCTTGGCCGGAGGCTTCCGTATCACCCGCTCCCTTACCGTGGCCCAGGCAGAAGGGTTGGTCAGTCGAGAAAATTTAGGGCTGGTTTATGGAATATCTGAGACCGTGATGGGCTTGATCTATATCATCGCTCCACCCATAGCGGGATTGCTGTATCAGGTATCACCCACGGCCCCCTTTCCTGTCAGTTTGGGGATCATCGGGGGTTCACTCTTTCTGACTATGCGCTTCCTACCCCGCTTGAAACCAAGTGCAACACCTGTAGAAGATCATATCGATCTTCAACCCATGTAAGAGGAGGGAATGTCATGAGTCCATGGTTGGAATGGGGTATCCCGATCATCACCTGGCTCCAAGGATTAGGTGATTGGTTGATTACTCCAATGCGTGTCATAACTTTTTTCGGCAATGAGGAGTTCCTTCTTATCCTGTTGCCAACCATCCTCTGGTGTTTTGATGTTGGTGTGGGTTTCCGCGTCGGCTTGATCTATATATTCAGCGGTGGCCTTAGCGTCACACTGAAGATACTCTTCGGAACACCTCGCCCATACTGGGTCAGTAACAAGGTGAAAGCTCTTGCGACCGCGACCGATTTTGGCCTACCTTCTGGTCATGCCTTGAGTTCCATGGCTGTATACGGCAGGATCGCGATTGGAATCGGAACTCGCTGGGGTTACGTGATCTTCGGGTTGCTGATCTTCCTCATCGCTCTCTCCCGATTATTCCTTGCGGTTCATTTCCCAACCGATGTCATCGTGGGATTGCTTGTGGGGGGAGCGTTGCTCATCATATTCATTCGTCTTGAGACACCGCTGCGCCATCGGTTGCAACGGATGTCAATAAGCGGACAGATCATGATCGCAATCCTGACTTCCCTTTTCATCATCGGCTTGGGGTTGGGAACCATAGCCGTGACCGATGGACGATCCGTACCATCGGACTGGGTGACGACCGCCGCTGCTGTTGCGCCAGAAGCTAAGCCACTCAATCCACGGAGTACGGACAACTTTATAGCCGCGTCTGGGGCGCTCTTGGGTATCGGTGTTGGGGGATCATTGCTCTTCTCTTGGGGTAAATTTAACGCTGGCGGTCCATGGTCAAAGCGGGTAATACGTTATATCGTAGGCATCATCGGCATTGCAGTGCTCTACTTTGGCCTGAAGTCGATCTTACCTAGCGGAGAAACGTTGTTAGCCCAATTCTTGCGTTATATACGTTACGCTGTGGTCGGATTTTGGGCAGTTTATCTCGCACCACGTCTATTCGTCGCGCTCCGTCTGGCATAAGAATCTTGCGTCAGATCATCGTAGGGGCACACGGGCCGGGGAAAATCAGCCGGCATCTTCGACCATGCGCCTCTACAACGTTTGGTATATAACCTGTTTGTTAGATTATCGGAGGGATGACCCTTCAGTTGATGTTTCGACAGTTGTTCGACGAGCTCACCATGCAGCCCCACACCAAAGTCGGTTGTACGCCTCTATTGCATCTGGGACGTTTTTTTATATAGGATCGTATTAGGGGCGACCGATCGGTCGCCCCAAGAAAGTTGGATTAAGCTTCGCTCAATCCCAACCTGCATCTATCTCAAACCAACGTGAGTCGGTCACCCCGATATAGTTTAGAGAAGTTCGATCCCTACCCAGCTTCCATCTCACGCCAAAGAAACCAATGCCCAATCCTATCCGAAGCTTCCTTCGGTGCTCGATCATAGTAAAGATCGAACGTCCGTCCTTCGGTCGTCTGTACCCGGAAATAAAACCTTCCCACACCCCAAGAACCTCTGCGGATCGCTTCACGTAAGTGAGCGGGTTTCATGTTCTTGGCCATCCTTCCACGTCGCCGATAATCGAACCAGGTAGATAGGATCTCGCTTACCTGGAAGGACTCACCATCCCATGTGAAGCCATCCGGCGCGCTCGGTTTCTTTGCTAGGAGGGGAAGACGGTCGAATCGCACTTCGATTTCTTCATCGATAAACCGACGAGGTACCCATTCGGGTGGCATCCGGCTCCTCAACGATATTCAACCAGCGCTGCGTGGAAGGCATTCTAAGACAAATCAAAACCAATAAAGCCAGTATCGTTCCCCAGCCCAGGGATAAGAGAGAGAAAACTCCCAAGAAAGTAGTCATCGAATATCCCCATCTCAACTTCAGCCAAAGTGCGCTTAAAGCCCCTGACCATGCTAATCCGATGGCCAACAAAGGCCAAGCAAAATCCTGAACCTCAATTTTATACAGCGGCAAGTTGGCCGATGCATTAGGGACACTCAGGATTCGGATCCAAAATGCAATCAAAGTTTGGATAGGATTTATTTGATTAAAAAATCGAAGATAAAGCCCCCCGAATGTCATCCACCCTCCTAAAAGGGCAGCGAAAAGTGTCAGAACGAGTAAGCTGGAGGGGGGTCGGCGCAAAGCAAACTCCAAACAATCTAAGGGCCGGGTATCTCCCGGCCCAAATAAGCTCTTTGATGGATCAAGCCGTGTCTTGCTTGCTCGATTCCCGTTGGCCAGCTGCGATGATCTCCTCGGCGACATGATGTGGCACAATTTGGTAGTGGCTGAGGGTCATCGTAAAGTATCCACGTCCACCGGTCATCGAACGTAGGTCGGTTGTATAGCGCTGAATCTCTGCCAATGGAACCTGTGCCGTAACAACGCTTCGGCCGCGCTCAGTCTCCATGCCCTGCACACGAGCCCGGCGGGTATTCAGATCCCCTAACACGTCCCCCATATTAGCTTCAGGAACCATGACTCGCACATCCATGATCGGTTCGAGCAGGACCGGCGCTGCATCTTTAACCGCCAACTTAAACGCCTCCCGGCCAGCGATTTCAAAGGCCACCGCTTTCGAGTCAACCGGATGTTCCTTACCATCGGTGATCTGCACCTTGACTTTCTCCACCGGATAACCCGCAAGCACACCCTGCTTCATCACCCCCCGAACACCCTTCTCAATGGCTGGCATGTAGCCCGAGGAGATCGCACCACCGAAGACCTTGTTCTCAAATTCAAACTCCGCATCTTCTAGGGGTTCTACACGCATGTGCACTTCGGCAAATTGACCAGCACCCCCGGTCTGCTTCTTATGACGATATTGCGAGGCACCTTCCTTCGTAATGGTCTCACGATAAGGCACCTTGGGCACTTCGGTGTTAAGGCTGACCTGGAATTTTGACACCGCTTTGCGAATGGCAACATCGATATGTTGGTCGCCCATACCCTGAAGGATGGTCTGGTTGGTGCTCCCCTCCTGGTGCCATGAGAGAGTAGGATCCTCTTCACTCAACCGCGTTAAGGTTGGGCTGATCTTGGTCGAATCAGCTTGGGTCTGGGGCATGACGGCAACGGAATACAGCGCGCTCGGATACTCAGGAACGAGAAGCGTAAGCGGTTGGGCTTTATCACCAAGCGTATCGCCGGTGTCTGTTTCGCCCAACTTGGCTACCGTACCGATGTCACCAGCATGGAGAACGTCGACCGCTAACTGCTCTTTCCCGCGCATGACATAAAGCGTACCCAGACGTTCTTCCTCGTTCTTGCTGTGATTCCAGATCCTGGTGTCAGAATTCAGTGACCCAGAAAACACCCTCAAGTAGCTCAATTTGCCAACGAAAGGATCGGCGGTCGTCTTCCACACATGGACAGCTAACGGGCCATTGTCGGAAGCCGTGAGCTTCTGCTCACCAGTTGGGCTTTGAGCAATGGCTGGCGGAGCGTCAGCTGGGGAGGGCATCAAGTCGATCATCGCCTCTAGGAGCGGAGCAATGCCGATGCCTGCGGTACTAGCGGTCACAAATACCGGCACAAACAGACCGGATAAGACAGCCCCACGAAAACCACTTGCGATTTCCTGCGCTGAAAGATCCTCGCCCTCTAGGTATTTCTCAAGCAACGCGTCATCTCCCTCAGCCGCTGCTTCAACTAGCGTTATTCGAGCCTCTTCGGCTGCCTCGAGCAATTCCTCCGGAATGGGTTCGCTCTTTTGTCCATCCTCCGGACGTGCTTGCATGCTAAGCAAGTCAATTACACCTTGAAATTCATGTTTCTCGCCCCAGGGTAATTGCACGGGCACAAGGGTGACCTCCTGAGAAAGCTCTCGCACTGCATTAAGCACCATCTTAAAGTTGGCATTCTCCCGGTTCATCTTGCTGATCACCACAAAACGTGGCATCTTGAAAGTGTCGCAATACCCCCAAACAATCTCGGTTCCTACCTCAACCCCGGCGACCGAATCGACCAGCACCACTGCACCATCAGCGACTCGAAGGGCCGAGATCACCTCACCGATGAAGTCAGTATAGCCGGGCGTGTCGAGCAAGTTGATTTTGTGTTCTCTATGCTCGATCGGGAGGACACTGGTGGATAGAGAAAGGGTTCGGCGGATTTCTTCCTCTTCGAAGTCGGAGACAGTGTTGCCGTCTTCCACTTTCCCCATGCGGTTGATCGCTCCCATAAAATAGAGCATCGCCTCTCCCAGGGATGTTTTCCCACCGCCCCCGTGGGAAACCAAGGCGACATTGCGTATAAACTCAGTTGCGTATTCCTTCATCAGTTGGAGATCCTTCTATGGGTATTAACTGTGTTCGTCGATTGTAAAGGAGGAGGGGATAGTTGTAAAGATGATACAATCTCTATCTATCTGGAACCGAAGATGAAAATCATCAACCGGTACTCCTTCGGTCTCATGGCCGCGGTTGTTTTCCTTGTAATCGTGATCTTCACACTGCGTGGTGGACTTAATGGGCGACATCTTATCGTCCTCGGAGCGCTTTCTCTAGGAATCGTTCTAGCCTACCGATTTCTCAACCCTGACTCAAGTTCACCCGTCGACTCTGACAGGATCCTTGCCGAGATCCATTCCGGTTCGCCTGTCTTGCTTGAATTCCAGAGCCCGTATTGAATAGCCTGTATGGCGGCTAAGCCCATCGTGGATGGGATCGAAGATGAACTTCGTGGAAGGCTTACTGTGATCCGAATCAATGTACAGGAACCAGGCTTTCGATCTCTTCTTGCACAGTACAATTTTCAATTCACACCCACCTTCATCCTGTTCGATGGTGAAGGCAGAGAGCTCTTTCGTTCCGTTGGATCCATCGATGCAGATAGGGTCCGCCGTTCCTTAATAGCAGAGCCATGATCCACCGCCTAATGTTTGAGCTAATGTACCTCCTTGGTCGCACCCCCTGGGACACAGGGATATCACCCCCGGAATTAATTGCGTTTTTAGAGAATCACGAACCAGGACGCGCGCTTGACATTGGATGCGGTACAGGTACTAATCTCATCACCATGGCACGACGAGGGTGGCAGGTGACCGGCGTAGATGTCTCGAGTCGGGCCATCCGCCAGGCTCAACGCAAGGCGTATGCGGCTGGGTTACAGATACAATTGATCCGTGACGATGTAACCTCGGTTCATACTGTCGCAGGTACATTCGATCTCGCATTAGACATCGGTTGTTTCCATAGTCTTTCTCGGGAAGAAAGGATTCGCTACGCCTCCAATTTGACCCGCTTCATCAAACCTGGCGGAACTTTCCTGCTTTACACTTGGCTCGAGCAAAACACAGAAAGTGAAAACCGTCATCCTTCGCAGGAGAGCGTCACCCATCTTTTCGGTCAGAATTTCGAATTGACTTCCATCGAACACGGAGCCCACCGCCAGCGAATCTCCGCGTGGTTCACTTTTCAGCGAAAAGTTTGATGGCGCGAGTGCTGTTCCTCTTTCTCGATGGTGTCGGTTTGGGTGAGGACGATCCCAAGCGGAATCCCTTTTCCAGCGCCCGCCTGCCAACCATAGAAGCCTTACTTGACGGCCGACGGCTTATAGCATCCTCCGCTCCTTATGCGGGAAGTAAGGCCACATTGCTTGCAGTGGACGCAAGGATGGGCGTTGATGGAAAGCCTCAATCTGCCACCGGTCAAGCTACTATCCTTACCGGGAGAAATGTCCCGATGCTCATTGGAAGTCATTACGGGCCGAAACCCAATCCACCTATTGTAGAAATCCTGGAAGAAAACAACCTCTTCGTTGAAGTAAAAAAACGCGCCGGAGAGGCAGCGTTGCTTAACGCCTACCCTCCCCGCTACTTTGACTCCATCCGATCAGGTCGACGGATCTACTCGACCATCCCATTAGCGATCCGCACGGCTGGTCTGGAGTTGATGACTGCCGAGGATCTGCAGGCCAAACGAGCCTTATCTGCTGATTTCACCGGTGCCGGTTGGGCGGCCCAGCCAGATTTCCCCCCCGCCCCAATCTACACTCCTTCTGAAGCCGGTGTTCTACTTGCCCAACTCTCGCTGAACTACCATCTTGCATGGTTTGACTTCTGGCCGACAGACTACGCCGGGCATCGAGGRACTCTAACCCAGGGAATTGCCCTGCTTGAAACTTTCGACGCCGTGCTCAGYGGGWTGATCAAAGCATGGAACGATCGACAGGATTTGATCATCATCACCTCCGATCACGGCAACCTGGAGGAYTTGGAMCAACGAGGTCACACCCTAAACCCCGTACCCGYCATCTTGATCGGTCCCAGCATGTTGCGTCACGAATTCTCCCTTCAACTCAATGACCTTGCAGATTTCGCATCGGCGATCCTGAGTACCATTTTTGGATCCTAGGCACCTCAAGAAGACAATCGAGGTCATTCGCTTCATTCAGGGTGATATGTCCGGAAAGCACTGCTTCGCAACGCTTCGTCGCGGTGAGGATGTACAAAGATTTTTCCAAATCATTGAGGTCTGTTCATATCACCTGCAGGACTTCATCCTTTGAGTCCACGCCCTCCTTATCGAGCATTCTGGAGTCCAGAAGCTTTGCTTCTGCATTGCCCTGCCTGTCCTGCTTGTCCTGCCTGCCCCGAGCTTGCCGAAGGGAGCTCGTCGAAGGGGGCGAAAGCAGAGTCTGTGCCCTCCAAAGCCTGCTCTACCCGCCAACCTTTTCCCCAACTCAAATGAACTCATAGAAAGACCTGCGGGATCGAGAGCCTAGGTGTTCGGTGGGGATATATTCCGGATGAAGGGTCACTTGCTATAGTCGCTTCCTTAGGATACGCATAGAGCCGCAGGCTAGAGCCTGCGGCTACAAGAATGCTTGAGATTTGAAGGACGTTCAATAGACACCTGCCCGAAGCTAAAATCTCGCGGGCTGGCGTTTCTATTGCTTGCAGCTTGCGACTTGCGGCTTGTAGCTTGCAGCTTGCGACTTGCGGCTTGTAGCTTGCAGCTTGAGACTTGCAGCTTGCGGCTTGCGAATCCCAAGGGTATCATACGAGAAACGCCTTTAATACAAAAGGATTGGATGGATGGAAGGTCACCTTTCCGACGACGAGAAGAAGACCCTGCTCCTGCTCGCTCGCCAAGCCTTGATCGCAGCTGCTAACGGCGATCTATTAGAACCACTCAACCTCGATGACCTGACACAACGCCTGCGTATGCCGGGAGCTTCCTTCGTCACGCTGACCCGAAATGAGCTCTTACGCGGTTGCATCGGCACGCTCAAGAAGCAACTTCCCCTCGCGGAGGATGTGCGCCAGCATGCCGTCGCCGCCGCGCTGAGTGATTACCGATTCCCTCCTGTACAGCCAGAGGAGATCGATGAAATTGAGATCGAAGTCTCTGTGCTCACCACACCTCAACCACTGGAGTATAAGCATCCAGATGAATTGCCCAAACTGCTTCGACCCGGAATCGATGGCGTCATCGTGACCCATGGTAACAACCGGGGCACATTTTTACCCCAAGTATGGGAAAAGGTTCCTGACGCTGAAACTTTCCTTGGGATGCTTTGCGAAAAAGCTTTTCTACCGCAAGATGCTTGGTGTCAAGGCCATCTCGAGTTCTTCACCTATCAGGTCGAAAGTTTTCATGAAACCCCTCCGACAAATCCTTAAACTAATCTTAGATAAACCTGTCCTGCGATCTTCTCCCCATCTCGTGATCTTATTCTCGGGGAACCGCCACATGAAGCTTCGTATGCCGTAAGCAACCTGGCCTTCTTTTCTCTCTACTGCTCAGTCCTGTTGCACCATCGTGGGCGCTGAGGTCCTCCAGCGGGTTAATCTTTTTTTTGAACCATCCGTGAAGAAGAAGTCCTCGTATTAAATCTATGCTCCTCACTGGCCCTATGCCAGTGAGGAGCTCCCTTGGGTTTTGCAGCAACAATGATCTAGCGCGCTGTTGTATTAAGTGTCCGGAGTTCTTCGGGTTGGTGCTCCATTGTGCCGGGATCCCCTACCGTAATCGTTGGGGATGTCCAGGGATTTACAATTGCTCGAAGCGTTCCATATCGAGGACAAACACCGTCGCTCGGAGTTGGTCCTCTCCAGTATGAGCCGTTCGAACCCTCCGGATAACCTCCAGCGCGTCGTCCACCCGATCGTCTTGCGTTCCGATCAGCAGGGTCGTGTTACCGCGACGGAGAAAACCGCCTGTCGAGGCCACGCGGGTGACTCTGAATTCACGCTCAATTAACTCCCGCAGCGCCTCCTCGGCAACTTCGTCAATAAGGATTACGATCATTAGCTTCACAGTTAAAAGACCTCACATCTATCAACGTTAAAAACAAATACGGTCGCCCCACGCACCTGAACCTCGATCGGTTGCGGCAGTATATGAGGCGCACTCTCGATAGGCGATGACAGATACTCCACCCGGCTGCGACAGGATCGCTTCAGTGCTTCCACGGCGAGGTCCAGTTTGCCTTCTGGGATCCCGACCAACAGAAGATGATTTCGTTGTCGTAAGAATCCCCCCATACTGCGTATGCGTGTGGCTCGGATTCCACGCATTGAGAGAGCATTGGAGGCGGATTCAAGATCGCGCGCTTGAACGACAACCATCAGCAACTGGCAGATATTCTCATCCGGCTTATCTTTTAATGCCTGCCTCTTCCAGGCTTCAAGATCTGATTCGAGCGCCACATCGACCTCAGCGACAAGTTCTTCGTAGGTCACCTCTGAGACGACACCATTCCTGCGTAATGTAGCTAACATCCCGCGCTGAGCTCGTAACATCTCACGACGAGCGGTGAGTAGCTCCTGCGCCTCTAAATCAGGAAAATCACGCAGCGTCTCCTGAATAGCTGCTGTCAGAGCATCCATTCTTAGTTTCAAGATTGGTTGCAATGTCTCCCAGGTGTGTAGCGAGATCAATCCGTCCTCGCTGAGCCTTTGGATGTGCTCATATCCTGCACGAGTCGCCAAAGCGCGAGCCTGACGGCTTTCATACTCCAATTGTTCTTCGCTTCGGATGAGGACCTTCAATCTCAATAACAACCTATCCATCGTATAACCTTGCCCTACGATGCTGAAGAGCACCACCCCAAATGTCATCAGGATGACCGTCTCACGATATGGCTCAAGGCCAGGTGGCAGGCTAAGGGCCAGCGCCAAGGCGATCGCCCCTCTCAATCCACCCCAGAAAAGCACATGTCGCCAGCTCAACGGAATGCTTCTCCCTAGGTTCGAGAAGATGTATATCACCACGGCCCTGCTCACTAACACGGCTCCTATAGCCCATAGAATCGACTGCCAGCTGTTGATCAGAGCGGGTAGGTCTATCTGTAAGCCGATCACGAGAAACACGGCCGAGTTCGCTAAGTAAGCCGTGTACTCCCAAAAATTAAAAACCACAATGCGCGTCGTAGGTGACATCCCTCGGGGGTCGACATTTCCGCTCACGATACCCGCCGCGACCACCGCCAGCACACCACTGACATGCAAAAGATCTTCCGCCACCAGGAAAGAGCCAAAGGCTAATATGGTGGTAAGTGTGATCTCAACCAAGTGATCGTCAATCCTGTTGATCAAGCTTGCGAACAGCCATCCGAAAGCCAGTCCCACCATCAAGCCACCACCAGCGATGCGGACAAAGTCAGTCAACCCATTGATTAGATTGAAATCTCCCGACGCGACAAAGGCCAAGGTCAAATTGAAGATGACGATCGCTGTGCCGTCATTCAAAAGACTCTCCCCCTCTAACAGCACCTCCAATCGTTTGGGGGCACCGAGTTTGCGGAAGATTCCCACTACAGCGACGGGGTCTGTGGCAGCGATCAGGGATCCAAAGACCAGTGCTATAGGCAACGTCAAGCCACCCCCAATGGAGACCACTGCACCGACTAGGAACATGGTGATCAGAACGCCAGGCACCGCAAGAAGCACGATCGTGCTCAAGTTTCGACGAAATTCCTCAAAGTTGAGATAAAAGGCGGCCTCAAATAACAACGGCGGTAGAAACAGCGAGAGGAACAACTTCGGCGAAACATAAATATCAATCGGGCCTCTCAAGGAGAGCGCGAGGCCAGCGAGAACCAGCCCTACCGTATAAGGTATGCGAAAGCGGCGTCCGATCACAGCTACGATCGTAGACACCAGAAGGAGGATCAGGATCAGGAATTCGATTTCTATTTCCAAGTTTGTGCTCACCAATCTTTGGCTCGATTAACCCAACACAACAACTTTTTCGGAGCGCAGTTCGATAGATAAAAATCGCAAACTATTACAACACGCTACCATCCTCGCCCCAAGATGCCGCAGCCTCAAATATTCATTCATGTTGATCCTGTGGCATCACTGGGTACCAAGAACTGACTTTCCAGTTTCCTGGCTAAATGTCCCTGCCTTTAATATAGCCGAATCGCTTTGATTTTAACCACAATTCCCATTAACAGCACCCCCTTATAACAATTGCTCCACGATCTGAGGCTCCTCCCCGATCACCTTTACCTGTTGCCCGTTGGGGAATGTTACTAGGGTTCGATCCTCCAGGCATTCGAGTTCCAACCCTCGCCAACGAACGGTCACCGGCCATGGGAATGGGTTCCGGCCTCTCAACCATACTTTGCGCGGAGAGATCAAACGTACTCCGAGAACATAGAGGAAGAGGTAAACAGGGGCTACGCCCCATAGGTGATCCCGCTCACCGATCCCCTCTGGTTGATCTGCATTGTAGGCCTCACGAAAGGCTTTATCCACCTGCAGACTGTGAAGGGTTGCTTCCATCAATCGCTGTACCAACTCTGCCGCCTCCTCCAGATATCCATAATCGGCCAACCCTTCACCTATTAACGTATTCCAAAATAGCCACACTCCTCCCGACCCCTGGCGGTTGTCGGGCGCGTAGGCGGGATCATGGGCAGAACAACTCGTGATCCCGTAGGATCTCCAAAAGCGTTCCGGATCGAGTAGCGTCTCCCGCACCAGGCGCTCAGCTCGCTCTTCGGCTGGTATCCCAGCCCAAAGTGGGAGGAGCAATGTTTGATCTTGACGGGTATAGTCCGCTACCCACAACTCAGTCTCAAACTCTTCGCTCAAGCCGCGAATCTCGATCCGCTCGATCTCTGCATAGGTCTTCTCGCTCGTGGCGGTTCCAAACTCCCAGAACCATTGAAAACGGCGCTCTGTCAACCTTTCAACTCGATGCTTGCCACGTCGTCCCCGCCCATGGATAAAGACCTTCGCTGCATGTGATAAGTCCTCCGCGCCGCTCGACCGAACTAACACCCGCACGGGCGGGTCAAATGTGCGTTCGATCTCAAGGACAAATTCCCCTTTGCCCTTCCCAAGGACCTCACCAGGAACGGAAAGGTGCAGATCGCGATCGACATGATGATAAGAAGCCGTTCTATCGGACCAACTGTCCTCAACTGCATCCTTCAGTTGAGCTGCCCTGGTTTCTAGTTCTGGTATGACTTCAGCTTGACCTAGCTTTCTCGCCATCTCGATTAAGGATCTGCATTCACGGTATAGATATGAAGCAAGGTCCGGCGTCTCGGCTTTCGAAATGTCCAACCGTTGACCCCAGCGCCGCCAGCTGACGAAAGAAGGAAAATCATCGAACGCTGCATGAGCGGCATGATCCCATTCGGGGTAACCATCTTGATCTCTATCATGCTTCTTGGTAAACCAAGAATGAAGGAATTCTAATAATGGGGGAAACGCGGCCTCAATGAATGCCTGGTCCTCCGTCCCTTGATAGATCTTCCAAGCTAACGTGGCTAAAAGCGGGATTGCCAACGCACCGTTCCTCTGCCCTCCCAAACCAGGCTTCCAATCTATCATCCCCTCCGCATCTTGACTCGCCAGGAAGTTGTTCACAACACCCTTCGCAAGCTCGGGAGCAACGGGTAGGATTTGCGGTACATTGACGTAGGCATGGAATGACGTCTGTCCATCCCATTGCCAGTTGTAATCCTTGCCATCGCCGCGTTCGGAGTATCCCCTGTCCGGTAAGCGTGTAAGAACAAATGAGGCATTGGGTAGATGTCTGGTCGGTCCAACATAGCAACTTATAGCTACTTTTTGCGCCAATGCTAAAGCTATGTCCCATTCTGGATCGCCCGTATGGATATCCACTATCGATGCATTTATCAATTCCAAGCGCGCGATTTCCGAATCCCAAGGACGAGCGGCTAAGGCGCGAGCGGCCTCAAATGAGGCCTCATGTTCGGACAAGCCGGCGTGCGCCCACAACCATGACTTCGATGCACCCGGGATTAAAACTTGGTTCACAATCAAAGCTGGGTAGGCCGCCTGTTCCACAACCGCCCCTCCTGTGAGAAAGAGGACCGGCGCCAAGGAACCCGTTCGTCCAGTGAGCACTGTTACACCATCATAGACCATCCCGCCCATCGCAAGCGGGTTCTCTCCCGGCCGAAGCACTGCGTGGAGACGAAATCTCGCTTCTCGCTCCTGGGAGCCGAGATTGCGTAGGGTGAAGCGACCTGCTATGCGCTGGGAATCTACCACCCAGTACTCCGCATCAACCTGAAGATCCGTGAAGGGGGCAAATGTGATCCGTAGGTAATTGGGGAGAAAACACTTAACCACCGGTTGCGAAGCGAATTGCGATGGATCCGTCACACTTGCTTGTCCCCAACCGAAGCCGGGGAAAATGCGCATGAGGCGCGCCCGCAGGCCATAGGTCGTCTGTAATCCGACCGCCGGAGGCTCCCCTCCTTCGAGAACCAAATCCCATATTTGGTCGTCTATATAAGTAGGGATCGAAAGACGTACGTCCGCAGCGATACGGAGTGAAAGGGGACCATCAGAGGGTATGGACCATTCACGCATAGAGCAATTGTACGGAACGCATCGCGAAAGGTCAAAGGTTTCTTACAAAGCGATTACTTCTCTAAATTCAACGATCGACGAGCTACGAGCTATTCACAAAGGCTCAGGTTGCTGCCAGCGACCACAAAAATGGGCGGGATCGCAAGTGACAATCTGTGTTGTTAGATGGATCTCGCGTTCCCTATCTGGTTTTCGATCCCTCGTCCAAACAGGCACCAGGCTGTTCTTCTCGGAGAGGAATCGAAGTAGAATGGCTTCACGTGAACTACTCGTGAACTACTACGGAACAATATCTCCTAAGGAGGAATCCATGAATCGACCTGTTCTCGCTTCACGCGGGATGTACTTCGAGGAATTCGAGATCGGTCAGCGGATGATCAGCCCTGGACGCACAGTCACCGAAGCCGATGTGGTCAACTTCGCCGGTATATCAGGCGACTTCACCTCGATCCACACCGATGCGGTGTACGCAAAACATACTCCCTTCGGTAAACGGGTCGTCTATGGGTTATTAGGAATGTCGATCGCATCCGGACTTGCAGTGCGCGTGGGTGTATTGGAAGGTACGGTGCTCGCATTTCGCGAGATCGAAAACTGGAAGTTCAGCCAACCGCTTTTCATCGGTGACACCATCCATGTTGAGATCGAGGTCGAAAGGACTAAATTGATCCCACGCTTAGGTGGCGGTTCGCTAACGCTCGGGCTAAAGGTCAAGAACCAGGATGACCAGACTGTAATGAAAGGACAATGGATTGTGCTGGTGGAATGTAAACCGGAGACAGAATAGGTAGATTCCACAGCCATCGGATATCGATTTCGCCGCTAACAACCGTGTTCAACCTGCGTGCTATAATCTCGTCGCATGACTGACGATCAGGAGATCGCAGATATGGGCTCAGCAAGGGAAAATTCCATGGAAGATGAATTTCCCAATAGCCCTGTTGAAGATCAGCCCTCCGAGGGACAAACCTTCAGCACTTCATCGGAAGGTGAAGGTACGGAGGATTCTGCTGGCCGCTTCCGTCGACTGTTGGCAGAGGGTACTTCATCCGATACACCGCCTGCCCCACCTACGGATTCGCCACAGTCTCCCGAAGCCCCCACTGATGTTGCCGAGCCAGAGGGCGACATGCCCTCGGAAGAACCCTTCATCGAATCCGACCTCGAGCTGGGCCCAACGGAGACAGTGCCAACCGAATCCTTCCAGGATCGCCCCCCTTTTATCCCACCCCCAATAGCTCACGATGAGGAAACTCCCCGTCCACAACGCGTACCGGAGCGTGATCTTGAGGCCACCCAAGTGAGTTCATCTGCTTACGTCAGTCCGCCTCCGACAACACCTCATCTATCAATGGAAACTACCAAATCCCAACCGAGAAGAATGGATGGTTGCGTCGGTTGTCTATTGCGTATGGGAATCCTGGCCTTGTTCTTCAGTGTGGCGGTTGTCATTGGTGTGATCTCTTTCGGTGTGTACCAATACTACACCCTAGCTGCTAGCTTGCCCGCCATTGATGATCTTCACGGACATACGGCCCAATTCGAGACCGGTTACATATTGGATCGTGAGGGCAATTTGCTCTACGAGATCCTCGATCCCCAGGCAGGTCTGCGTACCTATGTGCCCCTTGATCAGATCTCCCCTTACATGGTAGCAGCCGTTATCGCCACAGAAGATTCTCAATTCTACAGCCATCCGGGGTACGACCTCTTCGCCATCGCTCGTGCCTTTATCCAAAACTACACCCAAGGCGAAATCGTCTCCGGCGCCTCGACCATCACCCAACAGGTCGCCCACTTGCTTCTCAGCCCTGAGGAACGTTCCCGCCGGACGGCGCAACGCAAAATGCGCGAAGTCCTACTTGCAGCTGAGATCACCCGTCACTACACAAAAGACGAAATCCTTGAGATCTACCTCAATCAGTTCTTCTTTGGTAACTATGCGTACGGCGTCGAAGCCGCCGCTGAAACTTATTTCAACACCACATCCGATAAACTTACCCTGAGCCAGGCTTCCTTCCTAGCCGGATTGCTCCAGGCTCCGGCTGTTTATGATATCTTCTCCAACCGCGAAGCCACCCTGGCTCGACAGCAGCAGGTCCTGACCCTGATGATTCAGACCAGCGTAGAGCAGGGTTGCATCTACGTTAGCAACTCACAACAATCTATTTGTGTTTCTCCCGAGGATGCGGGTCGCGCCGCAGCCGAACTGGTCAACTACGAATTCACACCTTATGAATTCCAATTTCCCTTCCCTCATTGGGCTATTTTCATTAAATCCGAACTTGAGCAATTGTACGACCCCCAAACCATCTACCGTTCCGGCTTTACCATCTACACCACGCTGGATCCCGTTTTGCAGCAACGAGCCCAAGAAATGGTGCAGGAACAAGTCATGACCCTTGCGGATCGCCGCGTGGGCAACGGAGCGTTGGTTGCCATCGAACCGAACACTGGTGAGATCCTTGCCATGGTCGGATCCGCCGATTTCTACAATGAGGAGATCGACGGACAAATCAACATGGCTAATAGCCCTCGTCAACCAGGCTCGTCCATCAAACCATTGACCTACACCGCAGCCTTTGAAAAAGGCTGGACGCCTGCTACGCTGATCTGGGACGTACCTTCAGAGTTTCCCCCCTCAGGAGACCCCAACGATACCCGACCTCCGTATAAGCCAGTCAACTACGATGAACGCTTTCACGGTCCGGTCACCGTCCGATCCGCACTGGCGAACTCTTACAACGTCCCAGCGGTAAAAACGCTCGACTTCGTCGGCATCTATGACGATCCCGCTACCCCTCAAGAGGAGGGACTCGTTGCTTTCGCCCGTCGGATGGGGTTCACCACCCTCATTTATGATTACTACGGGCTCTCCTTAACGCTTGGTGGGGGTGAGGTGACCTTGCTCGAACACACTAGTGCTTACGCTACCTTCGCCAACGGTGGCTTGCGTATTCCGCCGATAGGCATCCTGCGTATCGTTGATCATAGTGGTGCAACGGTATATGAATACGAACAACCGCGCGGCGAGCAGGTTATCCGCGCCGAACATGCCTACCTGATTACCTCCATACTCTCCGATAACGCGGCGCGAACACCGGCCTTTGGTCCCAACTCCGCTCTCAATCTCCCCTTTCCGGCCGCAGCGAAAACGGGGACAACCGATGACTTTCGTGACAACTGGACCTTAGGTTACACCCCCGATATCGCTGTTGGGGTTTGGGTAGGGAACGCTGACAATACACCGATGCAGAACACATCAGGCCTCACCGGAGCGGCCCCTATCTGGAACCAATTCATGCAATTCGCTATCCAGCATCTAGAAGGAGGGCAATCGACACCATTCACGACACCGCCGGGAATTGTAGATCAGGTGATTTGTGCCGTATCAGGAACCCAACCCTCGGAGTGGTGTCCCTCACATCGGACCGAACGCTTCGCATTTGACCAACCCCCACTTCCGAAAGAACAAGACCTATGGCGCAAAGTGTGGGTGGACAGCTACTCCTTGGAACTCGCTTCAGCGGAGTGTGCTGATTTTGCCGTTGAGAAGCTCGGATTGAGCGTGAGCGATCCTTGGGGACGGAAGTGGATTGAAGAAGATCCGGCCGGTCAGAAGTGGGCCGAAGAGATAGGGCTTGAAGATGATGATTTGTCCTTAATCCCTGATAAGACCTGCACCCGTGATAGCCCTCGTCCGATGATAGAATTCACTGACCCATCTGAAGGAAGCACGGTTACCAGTGGAATACTCACAATCTTCGGTCGAGCCGCGGCCACGGCGAACTTCAACCGTTGGGTCTTGGAATACGGCTTGGGATACAATCCCATCACATGGACACGGATCACCCGTAGCGAAACGCCTCACGAGCTACCAGATAAGTTGGTAGATTGGGACCTCTCAGAAATCCCTAACGGTCCTGTCACATTACGCCTCATCGTACGAAGCACGGAAGGCGGATCAGCCGAAGTCATGCTCCATCTGACGATCCATCTCCCGACACAGACGCCTACCCCCACCCCAACTATGACTCCAACCCCCACGCTAACCCCAACCAGCACATATACCAATACGCCCACTTTGACACTGATCCCCTCCGCTACACCGAGCCCGACACCCTCGGCTACCGCTACACCCTCCTCCCCACCGACGTCCACCCCTTCCTATACGCCGTCGGTCACGCCGAGCCCCACTCCCTGACCTTCACCCACCCCGACTTAGCTTTATCCTGTACGCAACATTGGATTTGGGTTCGGTTTTTCAAGGGGGGTTCACAAATCAGAGTCGATCACGCATGAAATCTAGGAGGGGAGGATACATTCATTTAGGGGATCGCCTATAACTCTCGATCCAACCACAATTCACTGTAAACCCTTCGCCAATCTGAGAGCGCTCGAGAGGAGACCACCAGCCCAACGGCTGCCGCAGTGACCAGCCAAGGCCATGGAGCACCGAAGAGTGCCCATAGCGGCGTGAGCAGGATACCGGTGAAAACATTCGCTCTGGCTGAGTGATGGATGATTAACTGAAGGGAAACCCCCAAGCCAACTGCCAGAATAAAACCTAAGGGCCAGATGGCTAGAAGTGCACCGGCGCCACACCCGACACCCATGCCACCACGAAAACCAGCAAATATCGGCCAACAGTGTCCAATCACCACCGCCCCAGCTGCCACGGCCGTCGTCAAACCTACATCACCCAGTCGTTGCGCTAACCAAACCGCAAGGTAGCCCTTTCCAAAATCAAGTACTGCAACAAGGATTCCTGCTCCCCACCCCGCCGCACGCATTGTGTTCGTCCCGCCGGCATGTCCAGAGCCAACGCTCCTTACATCGATCCCTGCTATCCAACGTGTTACCAGTACGGCAAAGGAGATAGAACCCAAAGCATAAGCCATAGCACCTGCAGCTATGGTTTTCCCAACCCACGCCATCTCCTCACCTCAACCTGTAAAATAGAAAAGATTGCTGCTTCAAACGATCTACGCTAGCAACATCCGGTTAAAGAAGCGGTAGTTGCGGATCGTGATGCTCTGGCGGATCGATGTTCAATCGTGCTGCCAGGTTTTCCTGGGTCAGGCCGACCTCGGTCATCAATCGACGCACAAGCCGGAATTTAATCACCCCGACTCGATCTTGGATCCACTCCCGTAGTCGTGGGTCGCGACGTAATTTCTCGGCGACCAAAGACGCACGTCCACCGGGAAGGACATAGGTAAGCGGAACCTCGCGTTTTTCTTCAATCCCAGCACCAATTGCCGCAGTTTCCATAACCTTGAATGTATAAACTAGCCCCCCCTGCTCATCAAGCCAGATCAAGACGTCTTCATCCTGCACGGCAAAACCCAGGCGTTCTCCCAACTCTACAAGCAAACGGCGTATCTCCTGGCAATCCTCTTCACGAGACGCAGGCTCATCTTCCGATCTGAGGTGCCAATGGCCCTCCGTAGGATCCTCCACCGCGTAGGATTGCAGGCAGACTTGAACCAATCGTCTATCAGGCGTAAGTATCCCGGGCAATAATTGACAAACCCGTTCATCAATTTCGACCTCTGAAAGACCATCCTCCTTGCGTAGGATCTCCAACACATGCATCTCAACCCGATCAGCCAGAGGTTGGTTAACCTGAGACGGATCAGCTAGCCAATACAAGCCGCTCTCAGGCTCGACATATTGGCCGAGGCGAACGAAAGTCTTAGGATCAGCGAGAACAGCCTCGAATGTCTCACTGAGCGTTGTCAAGAGATGGCTGTCTTCCACCGACCATAACTCAGCCAGAAGACGATCGCGAGCCAAATCACACCATGCCGCAGCATGCAGCAATGAAAATGATCCGGGTTCTCCGCGAACCCTCAATACTTTAATGGCGGCGGAAGCCATCCGCTGTTGTGCCTCGACTTGGGTT
Organism: Anaerolineae bacterium; assembly: GCA_011174845.1. Lineage (GTDB taxonomy): Bacteria > Chloroflexota > Anaerolineae > Anaerolineales > E44-bin32 > DUEZ01. The sequence continues at coordinate 67,955 of DUEW01000001.1, forward strand.
TGCGGCTGCTTCAAAAAGTCTGCCAGTGACCAGCGCAGGACAGCCGAACCCTCATCAAGGCGCAGGGATCGACCCTCCAAGCGATAACCGGCGCTGTCGAAGCCTGCCAAGGCGGCAGCCATGAATCCCGGCTCGGCTTCGGGCATAAACGCCAGGACATCCGCCTTAGGGTTCAGAATTGGCTTCAACCCAGCCATGACCGTCCGCAAGGCTCCAGCATGCCAGGCCCAATCATAGCGACGGCGACGGAGTGCCACTTTAATCGGCGCCGCAGCGGCTCGACCCCAAAGCCATGCCGCCCACAGGGCAGACAGAGTCCAAAAGGCTTGATTTGGTCGAGGCAGTACGGTCAATAAAAACCGAACCTCCGCATCTTGGTATGTCGGCACAAGATCGCGCATCGGTCCTGGGAACACAGCCACTGTGCCTGGTTCGGGAAGCTCTCCCTCACGACACTCGAACCATTCCAGATTCGGGTCTTCCATCGCCCAGATCCCCACAGCTCGCTCTAAAGCCCACCACACATTATCTTCCCGATAACGTGGTGAGGCGATCAATTGACGAGGACGACTACGCCCCTCGGGGTAGCCCCAAAGAGCATTGACTGTGTCGAATGCTGAGAGCAGCAATGCTTGCCCAGCAGCTTTGATCCGCGCCGGAAGCGTTAGTTGCTCGAGCTTGTTCAGCAGGGTGATCAATGCAAAGAGTGTACGCCCTGGATAGACCGAGAGGGCCGTCTCTGCATGTCGACGATCCGGGTCGCCTGTCGGAGCCACCTGTTCTAGTGCGAGGGCATGTTGTAGGCCACGTCGTGAGTGAACCCTGGCGCGTTCCCAGTCGGCTTCGGTTGCCGTTGCCTCGCCAGTGTGATTGCAACGGTCACACATATAGATCTTGTGTGTAGGCCCTTCACTGTCTCGCTCCCAGATAAACGATTCGGCAAGGACTGAAGCGCCACATCTCGCACACTCGGTTCTGTATAGGTCGAGGATGAAGGGTTCCAGACGGCTACCATCTTTCGGGGCGGCTGCAAGACGAGCTAGTGCGATCTGTAATTCAGCCAAGGTGAATGGCTGAATCGTGTGTAGGAGTATAAAGCGGGTAATCGGATTATTCGCAGCCACCAATACCGCACGGTTGGCTTGAGCAGCTTCCACGACCAAACGTGGTGAGGCTCCAAACGGATCCAGAACCAGCTCGCCAGCGTCACCATAGGTCTTCAAAGAACGAGAGACGCACCCCTCCTTGAGAGGTGGGAGAAAGCGAGCCAGCGGCCCCGGTTGTACCGGGGGGTATCCAGGCATGAATGGCAGATCCATCAATCTGAGTATACGGCATCCTTACAGAAGATAACAAAGGAACTTAAACCCCTTTCAGAACCCTTGCCCACATCTTCCGGGCGGTGAACGGGCAGAGAATGGCATTAGTTAAACGATTTTTGAACCTAGACGGCTGTACAAGTTAGTTCTGCGATGGACCTACTTCTGCCTATGCATCCTCAAGGGGTTTCGAATGGAATAATATCCTTTAGAATCTAAAAGTTCTGCTTCTGGCGCAAGCGGAGCTTGCGCACTCCAAAGTAGATCGGACTCCCACGACCGACTACCTACAAGAGCCTGAACCTTCCTCGCCGGACCCCTCATCCCTTCAACCAACGGGATGTCAAGTCTCTAATATCGATCCCACAACATGATCACCTTTTTGGTTTCGATGTCGTCGGATAGGTAGCAGAAGGTCGAGAGCAAATGTCAGGGTGATAGATGCCCAACGAGGTTCACAGGGAGAGGAACATTTCTTCAGGAGCCGGAGTCCAACGCTTCCAAAGTGTCTAGCAAATCCTGGTATTCATTCATCCAAGCTATCTTGCGTAAAAACTCAACCGGCGAGTCGATACGAGCCCACAACTCACGCACCGCTGCACCCACGGGATCCTCCCCGGCTGCCCCGCCGGGTACGTCAGCATATGCACCATAGAACGCAAAGTAGGCCTGATTGAGGCGCCGGATGTGATATCCGTTTTCCCAAAAGACCTGGCGCCGAGCCTCCATGTAGTCTTCAGCTTCCTCGATCTCCCCCTTTGCTAATAGATCGTCCACAGTCACTCTTGTCTCACGCATTTCGGCTCTAAAATCAAAGACCGGGGGTTCCGTTGGAGGGGGAGGTGTTGAGGGCGCCTCCACTGGAGGTGGTGGGACGAAAGCGGGATAATACTGCTCGAGCACCATTCGGCCGATCTCTTTCCCCAAGAGGTTAGCGGCAGTTTCATTCATGGTGCGTAATTCTGGGCTGGAAAAGTAATTCATTCCCAGAGGGCGAAGGGTCAGGTAGTTATGGATCCACTCATGAGCTATGGTTTCCGTCAACCAGGTTACAGAACTGCTTTCTTGGATCATCGTTGGGTATATTCCAATCCCACCAACGGGCACGACCAACGCGGAGATGTTTAGAGTTTCCTCTACCTCTTCTTCGAGCTTTATTTGACTTTCGAGCGCCAGATCAGCCTCCAAGGAGATATTTGCATCCTGACGGATGACCTCCCGGGGTGAAATGATCAGGGCCATAGGAGGTCTGGTGAAGTGAAAAGCCACGGGTGGGAAAGGCGTACCCAAGAAATGTGTGCCGAAATCCACCAGAACAGTGGCTATTTGTTCCTGCAGTACCGTCTCCACGATGGGTTCAAGTTCGGATAAGATTCCCCAAATGTCATCTCGCTCGGCTATAATCGGCGCGGCAACGATCCCCGGGTGTTCCAGGCTTGGGTCCGCAAGGACTTCTCGCAGGCGATTCTCAATCTGTCTTGCCTCACGTACTGTATCAAAGTAATTCAAGACTAAATCATGGCGGTATGCTTCTGGCAAATACCCTGCAGTTCCCAGGCTATACTGCCCCAACTTGATGAAGAAAGCGTCCAGTGTCCAATCAAAGAAATCGAACTCTATCGCGCGGGTAAAACGACGGACTTGCCCAATAGGGTCTCGGATCTGGACCGTAGCGCCTACCATGAGCAAAATCAGCAGGAGCATCCAAAGAAATTTGGATAACCAAAACCATATCCTTCTCAATATTTGCCGACCATACATGAAGGCATGATACCAATCGTAGGGTGGATGTCAATCCCCGATCATGTGTGTGTTATAATCTCGCCACCTCATACGTCGTCATCAAATGAACCAATCAGCTGGTAAAAGATGAATTTCTTGGTAACCGGTGCCGCTGGATTTCTCGGCTCCTACCTGGCCAACAGATTGACCCGCGAGGGTCATCAAGTTCGCGGTCTGGATGACCTCTCCGCTGGTGATCCTGCGCGACTCAATCCGGAAGTGCTCTTCACCCGTGGTGATGTCACTGACCGTCCGAAACTATGGACCCTGCTCCAAGATGTTGATTGCGTCTACCACTTGGCCGCCAAGGTTTCTGTTCCCGAATCGGTCAGTTACCCACGCGAATACAATATCATCAACGTCGGTGGTACGGTGAGCGTGATGGAGGCGATGCGCGATGTCGGCGTAAAAAGGGTTGTCTTTACCTCCTCCGGTTCAGTTTATGGCGATCAAGGCGAGCAACCCCTGACTGAGAATACCCCTCCGAACCCTGGCTCCCCCTATGCTGTCTCAAAGTTGGCGGCGGAACATTATGTCCGCACCATCGGTGCTCTATGGGGCATCGAAACCGTCTCCTTGAGGGTGTTCAATGCTTACGGCCCGGGACAACCACTTCCCGCGGCACACCCACCGGTCATACCACACTTCCTTCGTCAAACGGTGCGGGGCGGCAGCTTAGTGATCTACGGCCGTGGTGAGCAAACTCGCGACTTCGTACACGTCGACGATGTAGTTGAAGCCATGGTAGCCGCCGCAACCGCCCCCACGGTTGATCGTCTGATGATCAACATCGGCAGCGGAGTTGAGACCAGCATTCGAGATCTGGCACAATCTGTACTTGAGGCTGTCGGCAAAACCACAGATTGGATGTATATGGAAAATCAAGACATTGGCCCATCTCGCATGTGTGCCGACATCAACCTGGCACGCGCCAAACTTGGATATCGACCAAATGTTGGCCTTCAAGAAGGTCTCGAACGGATGGTGGAACAAGATCCCCGATTCCAGGAAATTGAACTCGAATAAACCGCCGTCAACTATGGAGATGTAGGCTACTTCTAAGGATCTTCTGGAAGTCGGCCTTACTTCCCAGAACATCACCTCTATTCGATGATGATGTCCCCCCCTCTCCGCCTTGAACGCGACTTCTTCGATCGACCCACTCTGGAAGTAGCACGCGAATTACTTGGACAGCGCTTGGTGAGGTTGGAGGAGGGAGATCTTCGTACCTCTGGTCTCATCATTGAAACTGAAGCCTACATCGGAACTGAAGACTTGGGGTGCCATGCGCGAGTGGGACGCACAACACGCAACCATTCGATGTGGGGACCTCCGGGACATGCTTATGTATACTTCACCTACGGCATGCACTGGATGCTCAATTTCGTCACCGAAGGTGAAGGCGATCCGGCCGCAGTTCTGATCCGATCCTTGGTACCGAAGGAAGGGCTTGAGAGAATGCGACAACGCCGGGCCGGACGCGATGATTCTGTGCTCACAGATGGTCCCGCTAAACTTTGTCAAGCGTTAGCGATCGATCGGTCCCTGGATGGATACGATCTCTGTCGTCCCTCCTCAACCCTCTTCGTCGAGGCAGAAGACCAAATAGCGGAAGCCGATGTCATGATTCGATCCCGTATAGGGCTAATCTCGGTACCTGAACCATGGAAAAGCATCCCTTGGCGCTTTCGGGTCAACCCAACGCACATCGTTCTCCTCTCCGCCGAGACTGATGACTGACATATGAGTTACCCCTGACTCCCTCGGATCCCTTCCTCATCCCCAATGTTCCAAATCCACATCACAAACCACACTTGAGAGGTGCGGTATCGCTTCTGACCTCACAGGGCGAACGTAGATTCGTTCAAGGTAATATAAGAAAGTTATAGCCCTCACCTTGGTTGGCAGTTTTATCAAGGATGCCCTCTCCGTTGACTCAGGTTAAAATATCTCTTGCTTACCGGACTTTACGGAGGATCGCCTGGCATGCAAACCATTTGGAACCACAACCCGTGATTAACCGCCTACGTGCTGCTTTTCTGCCAAAGATAGACCCTGACATCCGACGTTATCGTGCTCGCACTGCGCCAGCAGAAACGAAGATCCTCTACGTCCTGCTCGGCGCCTGGCTATTGGTGGGTATCGCCTTCTCAAGACTTATCAGTACCAAAATCAACCTTCCCCTCGCCTCCGATTTATTGGTCATCGCCCTCCTGATCACCATAGCGGGACTGAGCTATTGGCTCGTCAAGCGGGGTGACACGGTCGTTGCCGGCAACTTGATGGCTTCGACCTTGATCGCCCTCACGGCGATCGCGATCTTCCTTTCTCCTGAGAGCCTCTACCTTTTGAGCGCCGGTTTCCCATTAGCCATCATGGCTGTTGGCGCGATCGTTGGAGGTACATCCGTCTATCCATTCGCTGTGTTGGCATTTGTGGTTCTCACGCTGGGTTGGCTAAACGCCCATAGTGCGCTTGCAGATCAAGGAGGATCCTTCGATAGCCGGTCGGGCACGATATTCCTGACAACCCAGGCGATCGCGTACCTAGGCCTTGCCGCCATGTTACACACGCTCTCCCGATATATTCTCAGAACCATCGATAGACTTCACGAGCAACGCGATCAATTGACAGATATGGCCCTCACTGATGCCCTGACAAGCCTGCCAAATCGTCGCCATCTGATCGAACAATTGGAGCGCGAATTTACCCGTGCCCGCCGCTACCGCCGTCCTCTAAGCTTGATCTATATCGACCTGGACGGTTTCAAGTCAATCAACGACCGCTTTGGACATCTCTTCGGCGATGAAATTCTTCGTGGAGCAGCTATTGCAATGAGGGGTGTCTTACGGTCTACTGATCTGTTGGCTCGCATCGGAGGGGATGAATTTTCTGTTCTGCTACCAGAGACCAACCTTGATGGAGGCCGGCGTGTCGCTAACAAGTTGCGTAAGGCCCTCACAGCTTACAGCGAGCGCCTCGATCCTATCATCCCTCCATTAAGCTTCTGCGCTGGCGTAAGTCAGCTCCGAAGGGAAGACAAATCGATCGATGATCTTATCGGTCGCGCGGATGAAGCCCAGTATCGGGCCAAGAACGCGGGTAAGGATCAAATTCGGACTCAGCTTGATATCGATCAATTGCCTCTCTTCGAAACTCCACAAGACCCTAGAGTGACCTTATAGGTTATGTCTTATACGACGAGTAGATCGATGACGGGAAATCCCCACGAAAGTATGGGGGTCATCGTAGGAACAGAACCCCCCGTCTACTTGTCTTTCAAAGATCAATAGGAGGCTCCATGATCTATACAGGCTATGTCGAGCTGAGCACTCGTGGTCATGCCGATATGCACGATCTAACATCACAGGTCAAGCGGCTCCTGGCTGACTCCGAAATTCACTCAGGCACGGTCACCGTGTTCACCCCTTCATCCACAAGCGCCATCACAACCATTGAGTATGAATCCGGTGCTCTAGATGATTTGCGCCGACTATTGGACGAAGTGGCACCCCCCGACCGAGACTACCGACACAATCTTCGCTGGGGAGACGGCAACGGCCATTCTCATCTACGCGCGGCTCTGCTCGGGCCATCCCTAACCATCCCTGTTGTCGACGGGCATCTCACACTTGGGACATGGCAACAGATCCTCTTCGTCGACTTCGACGTAAGATCCAGGCAGCGCCGGCTCGTGGTGCAGATCACAGGTGAGACCCGGTGATGGGTTTTACTGGTTGGATACTAGAAATAGGTATCTGAAATGAATCGACTGCCTAACCGACGTCTTCTCGCAGTTTTGGCTCATCCTGACGATGAAAGTTTTGGTCCAGGTGGAACGCTTGCTTTGTACGCGCGCTCCGGCGTTGATGTTCACCTTATCTGTGCAACGAGTGGCGAAGCAGGTGACGTGCAGCCAGAGTTCCTTCAAGACTACGATCAAGTAAGGCAATTGCGCCTGGCCGAGCTGCAGTGTGCGACAGCAATCCTTGGATTGGCGGATGTGCACCTTCTTGGTTACCGCGACTCGGGCATGCCAGGATCTCCTGATAACCTGCATCCGGAGGCTTTAGCCGCTGCTCCGACCAATGAGGTTGCGGACAAAATAGCAACGCTGATTCGTCAGATCCGACCCCAAGTCATCCTCACCTTCGATCCCCAAGGCGGTTATCACCATCCTGATCACATTGCCGTTCACCGCGCGACCGTAGAAGCTTTCTACGCCGCGGGAGATCCATATCGGCGCTCAGATCGTTTCCCTCCTTACGTGCCACATAAGTTGTATTATCACGTAATGTCACACCGGTTTCTTCGCCTGCTCATTTTTATTCTACCCATCTTCGGTATCGATCCCCGGCGTTGGGGTCGTAATGCTGATATCAACCTGGTCGAGATCACATCCCAATCCTTCCCCATCCACGCGAGGATAGACATTCGCCCAGTTGCAGAGATCAAGCGCGAGGCTGCAGCATGTCATAAAAGCCAGAGTGGACCCCCCACATCAAAGTTGTTTTCCTTGCTCACCCGCTTCGTGGCTGGCCATGAGACTTTCATGAGGGCGCATCCCACAGCACCCAAAGGGTTGTTCGAGCGCGATCTGTTTGAGGGGATCAAGGAGGAAGCGAGGGGGTAATCCTCCAACATCTAATCATTCCTATGGCTTTTCGTGTTGCTCACAGCCATAACCAGCACCTGGTGCGATGGATCTTGTTGCTTGGAGAGTGGCTTTCCGGCGGACAAAGGGATAACATTCGCTCTTCCCTAACGCTTTTTGTTACACAATCATTGTCAAGATTTGGTGCGGAACATTTATTGTAAGGGTAATTTGTGATGTTTGACCCGTCTATGCGGGGCGAACGGCCCCAGCCC
>DUEW01000010.1 GCA_011174845.1 Anaerolineae bacterium
AACGTATATCCATGAAAAACTGAAGACCCTCATGCAGTCCTTCTGCCATGATGCTCATCCGATGAGCATGTTTATCGCCTCCGTAGCTACCTTAGCCACTTTTAGCTCAGGGGGATCCGTTGACGACCCAGAGCGACGCCTTGACCAGATAAAATCCCTCATTGCCAAAGTTCCAACCATCGCTGCTTTCTCCTTCCGACACTTGCGTGGTCTTCCTTATGTCTATCCCGATACCGACCTGAGCTATTCCGGGAATTTTCTCAATATGATGTTCAAGATGTCCGAAGCTAAATACACACCGGAGCCGACGCTTGAACGGGCGTTGGATGTACTCTTCATCCTTCACGCTGATCACGAACAGAATTGCAGCACCAGCACCATGCGTGCCATCGGCTCGAGCAAAGCCGACCCTTACAGTGCGTTAAGCGGCGCGGCTGCTGCTCTCTATGGACCCCTGCATGGCGGAGCGAATGAAGCCGTGCTACGCATGCTCCAGGAAATTGGTCATGTGGATAACGTGCCGGATCATGTCAAACGTGTCAAAGCTGGGGAGCTTCGGCTGATGGGCTTTGGACATCGCGTCTACAAGAACTACGATCCACGTGCGAGCATCATCAAGGAGATCGCCGATCAAGTATTCGAAGTCACCGGGCGCAACCCGTTGCTCGACATCGCCCTCGAGTTGGAGCGCATCGCATTAGAGGACGAATACTTCGTTTCCCGCAAGCTTTACCCGAACGTCGATTTCTATTCTGGGCTGATCTATCAGGCCTTGGGACTCCCGGTAGAGATGTTCTCAGTATTGTTCGCAACTGGGCGCACCGTAGGCTGGCTCGCACAATGGCAGGAATTGTTAACCGACCCGGAACAGCGCATCGCCCGTCCCCGCCAGATTTACCTCGGCGCTGATCAACGTGACTACACACCGATCGACAAGCGTTGAGGAGGGTGAGACACTGTAGACCATAAACTCTTGGCTTTCTTTGGAGTCCAGAAGCTCTGCTTCTGGCGTAAGCAGAGCTTGCGCACTCCAAATGATAGCTTCCCGCGAGCTTAAAGCTCGCGGGGAGTTCATTAAGTTTCGAGGCCTACCTAATCAGGATGACTTACCTAGGAAAAGGTGACTTTGGTTACTGGCCGGTATTACATGGTAAAGTTCATCATCATAGGAGGCTTAAATAGTTGACTCGTAGGAGGCGTATGAGCTCGAAAGCGTCCGATCATCATGATTCCCCCCTGCGCGTGTTAGCAGTTACACAGGGACAGTGGGGGGAACGAATCGCGGAAAATATCCGTGTACGCGCGCCCTCCAATTGGTACGTCGAGGCGTGGGCAGCTCCAAGAGTGATTCCTCCTATCGTTGACGACCCGGATGATTTCTTGCCCCCCTCACTCCCTGAGGTGGATCTGGTGTTGTCGCTCGGGGACACGGCTGGATTGGCTCAACTCGTGCCCGATATCGCTCGCATAACTGGAGCGAAAGCGGTCATCGCTCCAATCGACCGCAACAGCTCCCTTCCCGCGGGCCTCGCACAGCAACTGGCTGCCTGGTTGGAAGAGATGGGCGTCGCGGCTGTCTTTCCGAAACCCTTTTGCTCGCTAACGGAAACGACTTACAATCGCACGCCCTTGGTAGCGTCCTACGACGATCCCATCATCCAGCGCTTCGCACACTATTTCGGCAGACCTGAATTCAGGGTAACATTGGACGAGGGTCGGATCTCTGAGGTCGAAGTGGCGCGCGACTCCGCCTGCGGATGCGCTCGATACGTCGCCGACAATCTGCTCGGAGTTTCAGTTGACGAGGCCCTTGAAAAGGCTGGTCTGTTGCATCACCATTATCCCTGCCTGGCAAGTATGGAGCGAGATCCAGATTACTTTGACACGTTGATGCATGTTTCAGGAAACCTTTTGAAGGCTTCCCTTAAAGAAACAATAAAAGATCATATTACAATAACCTTTGTGCGCCCATCCGGGTATGTCGAAGAAACATAAAGAAAACCCCAGGAGATAGACGCTATGGAAAACATTATTCTCGATGTGCCGTTGATGTATGGCGATCATCACGTTCTCAAGGTCAGAGACGCACTCGTTGATCTAGAAGGGATCGAGGAGCTGTATGCGAGCTCCGCCTGGAGACAACTCATGATCTCCTTCGATCCCAAAAAAATCAAACAGGTCGACATTGAACAGACCCTTGCAGATGCAGGTTATCCTACCGGCGAGGGTGAAACGCCTGTTCTGGTTAAGGCAAGCGACATCAAGCGCGATCCAAAGTGGGCCGAGTTGGGCGTTCGCATAACCGAGACCAACCAGGCCGATATTGATATGTCTGGCGAATTTCGACGTTACTAATTAAAGGAGGACGACGAAGATGGCAAAGAAGAAAGTCAGAGCACCCGAGGAAGCCAGTCGAGATCAAGCGTCGATCACAATGCTTGAGTTGGCTTGCGAAGGCGAATATGAAACCTCCTTCTCGCGGGCGGACACGCTTGCTGCGTGCCCCATCGGAAGCGATGGGATGTGCTGCAAAGTATGCGGGATGGGACCATGTCGCCTAGTAAAGGAAGGCCAAACGGGTGTTTGCGGTGCCACGCTTGAGACGGTGGCGGCCCGCAATTATGCCCGCATGGTAGCCGCTGGAGCTGCTTCTCACTCAGATCATGGCCGCGACCTAGCCTATACGCTTTTGGCAGCAGCCGAGGGACATGCGCCCGACTACACGGTACGCGATCCGGGCAAGCTTATGGAGATGGCCGAATACCTCGGTGTCGAGGTTGACGGTCGCCCGATCATGGAATTGGCCCGTGATGTGGCAATTGCATCCTTGAGTGAGTTTGGCAAAGTTCAGGGTGAGATTCTCTACCTGAAGCGGGCTCCAAAGAAGCGACAGGAGATTTGGCATAACCTCCGTATTTCTCCACGCAATGTGGACCGCGAGATCGTTGAAATCATGCACCGCACCCACGTGGGCAACGACCAGGATGCAGAGCATATCCTCGACCAATCATTACGGGCAGCACTAGGTGATGGTTGGGGCGGCTCGATGTTAGCGACGGATCTCTCCGATGTGCTCTTCGGCACACCGGGCCCGGTGATCTCCGAAGCCAACTTGGGCGTCCTTCAGGATGATGAGGTCAACATCATCATCCATGGTCATGAGCCGACACTATCCGAGATGATCGTCGCTGCCGCACAAGACCCGGAGATGATCGAGTACGCCAAGAGCAAAGGTGCCAAAGGCATCACCATGGGCGGCATCTGCTGCACGGCGAACGAGACCTTGATGCGCCAAGGAGTTCCCTTGGCAGGCAATTTCTTGCAGCAAGAACTGGCGATCCTCACTGGCGCCGTAGATGCGATGGTGGTCGACATCCAGTGCATCATGCAGGGCGTGGTCAAATTGGCGGATCAATTCCATACCGAGATCATCACCACCTCACCGAAGGCTAAGATCACCGGTGCCACCCACATGGAATTCGATGAGCACCGAGCGATGGAGATCGCCAAAGAGATCGTACGCAAAGCCGCTGACAACTACACCAAACGCGGTAAGACCAACATCCCAGATGAACGTACTCAACTCATTCCTGGCTTCTCCCACGAGTACATCAACTATGCTCTGGGTGGGTTTTACCGTGGATCGCTTCGACCTTTGAACGATGCCATCGCAGCCGGTCGCATCCGGGGCGTGGTGGCGAACATCGGTTGCAACAACGCTCGCGTTTGCCACGACGACCTACATCGTTATGTGGTGACGGAGTTCATCAAGAACGACGTCCTGGTGGTCGAGACCGGCTGTGGCGCAATTGCTAGCGCCAAACAGGGTTACATGACCCCCGAAGCAGCGCTTGAATTTGCTGGTCCAGGTTTACGGGAAGTTTGTGAGGCGGTCGGCATACCACCCGTCTTGCACATGGGATCATGTGTTGACAACTCCCGCATCCTCACCGTCTTGGCACAGATGGCGACGGAGGGCGGCTTGGGTGAAGACATCAGCGACATCCCGGCCGTTGGTATGGCGCCCGAATGGATGAGTGAGAAAGCCATCTCCATCGCCACCTACTGTGTCGCCTCGGGTGCTTACGTCATCATGGGACACTCAAGCCCCGTCTCTGGATGCGAGGAAGTGGATCGCATCATCAGCGATGGTTGGGAAAAGAAAGTTGGTGGCAGACTTGAATTCTGCAACGACGGTGAAGAGATCGTGCGTCGCTCGCTGGCGCATATCGACAAAAAGCGTGCCGACCTTGGTTTGCCGGAATACGATCCCAGCAAATGGGGTAAGAGCGGTGATTGGAGAATCCAAGAATTAGTGGAGCTCCCCCTACCTGAACGCATCGAAGCCGCCTACGGTAATACGGCGAAGTAGGAAGGAAGAAGACCATGTCACGTTATATCGCTACTCGCGCCATTCGAGGTGCCAATGCCATCGTGGCTGAAGCCGACGCACTGCTGACCAAAGCCATTGCTGAAAAAGGCGCAGACACCCCGGTGGCCTTCCCCAATACTGCCTACTACTTGCCCGTAATCCTGGGCATGCTTGGGCACGAAGCAAGCAAATTAGGCGACTTGGAACCGGTAATTGAACACGCAAAGCGTATGCTTCATCCGATGCCCGATGTTAATGTTTGGACACCCTATCTGGGCGAAACTTTGGATTGCGGCATGGCCACTCTCTTGGCCGAAGAGGTCATCGAGGGTGTCCGCTTTGTCTATGGCGAAGAGCCACAACCTTATCCAGGTTTAGCCCTTGCCGGCTCCACCTCTTTCACCAGCCCCGATAACGGCGGTGCCCCTTCGACCGATGGACATTTGAACGGTCCCATCGACGATATCCAGCTCAGATCGTGGGGCATCCAACTCGTCGATGGCCGCATGCCGGGCTTTGCCGCGATTGTCGGTGCAGCCCACTCCAATCAAGCGGCGGTCGCCATCGTCCGCGAGCTTCAGAAACGAAACATCCTCACCTTCCTGGTGGGGAACGTCAACGGTCGGTCAATGATCGACCAACTGCATGAGGAAGGGGTGGAGATGGGGTACGACACCTACATCGTACCCTTCGGTCAAGATACCATCTCCGCCATCTACCCGCTTGGGTTCGCCACCCGCTCCGCACTCACCTTTGGTGGTAAGAAGGGCGGCCAGTGGCGCGACATTCTGCTCTATAACAAGTTCCGTGTCTTTGCCTTCGTGCTGGCATTAGGCGAGGTCGATGACCTGAAATACGCCACCGCTGCGGGGGCGATCTCTTACGGCTTCCCGGTCATCGCCGATACCGTGATTCCCGAGATCCTACCCACAGGCATCACTCGCTATGAGCACGTCATCTCCATGCCTTGGAACGAGATTGAGGGTGAAACGGAAGAGGAAAAAGCCGTCAAATTGGTCCAAAAAGCCATTGAGGTACGCGGGGTTAAAATCCAAATCACGGAGGTCCCGATCCCCGTGCCCTACGGCTCAGCATTCGAGGGCGAAGTGGTCCGCCGGGCCGACATGCGGGTCGAATTCGGCGGGAAAAACAGCCGCGCCTATGAATATCTGCGCATGGTCGATCTCGACGAAGTGGAGGACGGTAAGATCGAACTCATCGGGCCCGACTTCGATGAGATTGAAGAGGGTGGCTCCATCGACATGGGGATCTTTGTCGAGGTGGCCGGTCGCAAAATGGAGAAAGATTTCGAGCCGGTGCTCGAACGGCAGATCCACTACTTCATCAATGGCGCATCTGGGATCCAGCACATCGGCCAGCGCGACATCGCTTGGATCCGTATCAGCAAATCCGCCGCCGAGAAGGGGTTCAGCCTTAAGCACTTCGGTGACATCCTCTATGCCCGCTTTCACGGAGACTTTGGCTCCATTGTAGACAAGGTGCAGGTGAAGGTCTTCACCGAGCCCGAGCTTTACACGGAGTGGCTTGAGAAAGCTCGTGAGGCCTACGAGGAACGCAATGTGCGCATCGGCACCATGACCGATGAGAGCGTTGAGGATTTCTACTCATGCACCCTCTGCCAATCCTTCGCGCCAGACCACGTCTGCATCGTAAGCCCCGAGCGACTGGGCTTATGCGGCGCGTATAACTGGTTGGACTGCAAGGCTTCTTTCCAGATCAACCCCACCGGGCCCAATCAGCCGATCAAGAAAGGTCAAAAATTGGACCCGGAGAAGGGTTATTTCACCGGGATCAATGAATACGCGGTACAAGCCTCACATGGGAGTGTGAGTGAAGTAGCCATGTATGCCATCATGGAGAACCCGATGACCGCCTGCGGCTGCTTCGAGTGCATCATGATGGTCATCCCGGAAACCAACGGTTTCATGATCGTCAGCCGCGAGGACACCAGCATGACCCCGGCAGGGATGACCTTCTCCACCCTGGCCGGTATGGCCGGTGGCGGGTTGCAGACCCCCGGCGTCATGGGCCATGGTAAGTTCTTCATCCTAAGCCCAAAGTTCATTCGAGCCGATGGCGGCCTCAAGCGGGTGGTCTGGATGTCCTCCATCCTAAAGGAACAAATGGCCGAGCAACTTCAGGAGGCGGCTGAGCGTGAGGGTGATCCAGACTTGATCGGCAAAATCGCCGACGAGACGATATGCACGGATGTCGAGGGGCTGTTAAAACACCTCACCGAGAAAAGCCATCCAGCCCTCTCGATGCCACCCTTGATGTAATATACTAAAAATCTTCCCGGTCAGTCCTCAGCTTCTCACGCTCTGCTGAGGGCTGACCGTGGAAAACCGAGCAATGAGAGGATACGATTCCTATGGCTGTAGAGATCCCTAAAGAAAAGTGGACCAGCGCTGTCCGTGAAGTCACACTGGGGGCCACCTCCGATGAGGGCGGCACGCGCTCCCACACAATAACTGTCGGTGGGGAGACCGCTCTACCCTTCTTGCACTTCGAGGGCGAGACTCCCAATCGCCCAATCCTGGCGCTAGATGTTCGCAGCCATAAACCAGAAGATTGGTCACCCTTGTTGCGCCAGACCTGGGGCAAGGCGATGGAAGACCCTGCTACCTGGGCTCAAGCCGCTGAGGAAGCTGGTGCTGATATGATCTATCTTGTCCTCAGCCTGACCACCACCGATGGGGAACCGAACACACCCGAAAACGCTCGAGCGGTGGTTCGCAAGGTCCTCGAGGCCACCGGTTTACCCTTGGCGGTGGTCGGCCCAGGACAGGCCGAGGTTGACAATGAACTGATCGTTGCGGTGGCCGAGGAGGCCGTGGGCGAACGTCTGCTGCTAGGACTCTGTGAGGAAAAGAATTATCGCACCATCGTAGCAGCGGCTCTGGCCCACAACCACTTGGTGCAATCCAAGACCCCCATGGATGTCAACCTCTCCAAGCAGTTGGTGATCTTGATCAACGACATGGGCATGCCATTAGAACGGATCGTCATGGATCCCACGACGGGCGCCCTGGGGTACGGGATCGAATACGGCTTCTCAGTCATGGAGCGTTTACGTCTCGCCGCTTTGCAAGGTGATAAAATGACCCAGCAACCGATGATCGTCAATCCGGGTGAGGAAGCTTGGAGGGTCAAGGAAGCCAAGGTCGGCGAGGGCGTGCCTGAGAATTGGGGTGAATGGGAACGTCGTGCACTCGATTGGGAGGCGCTCACGGCTACTACCCTGGTCCACTCCGGCGCCGACATCTTAGTGCTTCGTCACCCAGAGACGTTACGTAGAGTGCGCGCCGTCATCGATGACCTCATCGGTCCGAAATCAGCAGCATAGCAAAGGTGGAGAGAGAACATGGCACTCAGCGGTCTTGAAATTTACAAACTTCTGCCACAAACGAATTGCAAAGATTGCGATTATCCAACCTGCTTGGCCTTTGCTATGAAACTCGCCGCCAAACAAGCGTCCCTCAGCGATTGCCCACACGTCAGTGAGGAAGCGAAAGCTAAACTCGAAGCCGCTTCTGCACCTCCCATAACCTTGGTCGAAATCAAGGCCGAGGGAGGCGAGGTGAAGGTCGGGAACGAGACAGTGGTCTTTCGACACGAAAAAACTTTTTACCACAAGCCTGGGTTATTCTGGCGCTTGCGAGATACAGAGGATCTGGAGGAACTTAAACGCAAAGTTGCTGATGCTGACGCTTACCATGTAGATTACGTTGGCATTGACTTGTATTTAGATGGTTTTGCCATTGAAGCTGTGTCGGGTGATCCCGAGACTTTTAAAAACGCCATTTCGGCGATTCTTTCCATCAGCAAAAAACCTCTGATCCTGATCGCTTCGACCTCGGACATTGCAAAAGCCGGCCTCGAGGGCTCCGACGGAAGCAGACCGTTGCTTTATGCTGCAGATGGGGAAAACTGGGAAACCATGGTCGAAGTGGCCAAACAGGGCGATGTGCCCCTCGCAGTTCGCGCCGATACCCTCGACGAATTAGCTGACCTCACCCAGAAGATCAAAGCTGCCGGCGTTGAAGAGATGGTACTAGACCCGGGGGTTCATCATTACCTCGATTCGCTGCAACAACTGACCACCCTTCGCCGACTGGCGCTTAAAAAAACCTTCCGGCCATTGGGCTACCCGATCATCACCTTCCCCGGCGCCAATGAGGAAGTAGATGAAACCTTACTCGCCGCTGAACATATCACGAAGTACGGTGGATTGATCGTGCTGGAAGAGTTCAACCCGGCCAGCTTGTACGCGCTGTTGGTTTTGCGGCAGAATATTTACACCGATCCACAGAAACCGATCCAGGTGCAGCCCGGGGTGTATGAGATCAACTCTCCAGACGAAAATTCCCCCTTGATGGTTACCACAAACTTCTCCATCACCTATTTCTCCATCGCCAACGAGGTCGATGGATCAGGTTGGCCAGGTTGGCTGTTGGTGACCGACGCAGAGGGTATGAGCGTGCTTACCGCATGGGCGGCCGGCAAGTTTGATGCTGAACGTATCGCGAAAGATGCTAAAACCTTCAATGTCGAGGAGAAAGTCTCTCACCGGAAACTGATCATCCCTGGTCACGTGGCAGTGCTTTCCGGCGAGTTGGAGGAGGAGATGCCAGGTTGGGAGATCATGGTCGGACCGCGCGAGGCGGTTGACATTAACTCCTACTTGAAAGCAATGTGGACAAAGTAGAACCCAAGAACAACTATTTCGGACACGGCGCCCGCTGGTGCTCACTGGTGCTCAGCTGAGCGCCAGCGGGTTTCACATATAGATGTTCTTATGAACTTTCGAAGCCCGCGAGACGAAACGTTTTGACGAACCACCAAGTCAGACTCCAACCATCGAACATCATCGTTGAAGTGCCCACTGGCACCTTGATCTCTGAGGTCATCCATCTGGCTGGCATAGATATCAGTCAACCATGTGGTGGACAAGGTCGTTGCGGGCGTTGTGCCGTGATCCTCGATGATGAAAGCGGTGTCCGACGGCGATCCACCATACGCCTATCGGCTGAGGATCTCGAAGATGGTTATGCGCTGGCATGCCAGACCGTGATTGAAGGTGATGTGACCATATCGATTCCGGAGCAGGAACGGATCGAGCGTCGATTGGTCACCGATAAGTCTGCCCGTAAGGTGGAACTTCCTTTTGCCTACGATCCGGTGACCATGCAAAGCGTGCAGGCGTTCCAAATCCACCTTTCCCCTCCCACCATGCAAGATAACATCGACGATCTTTCTCGTCTACAGAAAGCACTGGCCGATCGAGGCTATTCCCCGATCGATATCCCTTTGAATGTCCTACGTCGATTAGGAACGGTTTTTCGTGATGCCAAGTGGTCACCTTGGATAGTGATCGAAACACCAACTCCTCCCCCAGGACCGGCGCGATTGATTGATATCAGCGTCGAACCCATCCGACCGATCGGGTTGGCGCTTGACATTGGCACGACAACAGTAACAGCATATATGGTCGATCTGACAACGGGACAAGTCTTGAACTCAGCCGCTGAATATAATGATCAGATCAATCGCGGGGAAGACGTGATCTCGCGTATCATTTACGCCGAGAAGAAGGATCTTAATGAGCTGGGAGTATTGGTGCGCCAAACGATTGATACTTTACTGGAACGTCTCAAGCTACGTACCGGGATACCCCCGCAGGGTATCCATAAAGTAACCGTGTCTGGCAATACAACGATGATTCACCTCTTCCTCGGGCTGCCACCAGCCTCCATCCGCTTGACCCCATATATACCAGCAGCAAATGACCCACAATCTTACCTTGCTGCAGAGCTCGCTCTTGGTGTTAACCCCCATGCTTCGGTCTATTGCTTGCCCGGAGTAGCGTCTTACGTTGGTGCCGACATCAGCGCCGGTGTGTTAGCCTGCGGTCTTGCCGATAGCGAAGTCTTGACCTTGTTTATCGACGTGGGCACCAATGGCGAGACCGTGCTTGGCACACGTGAATGGATGGTAACCTGCGCTTGCTCCGCCGGCCCTGCCTTCGAAGGGGCCGGTGTGGTGGATGGTATGCGAGCAACAGAGGGCGCCATAGAAGAGGTTTGGATCCATTCCGAGACCTACGAGCCCACAATTCGCGTCATCGGCGGTGCGAAGCCCCGCGGTATCTGCGGATCAGGATTGATTTCGCTGCTCTCAGAATTGTTCGTGACAGGTGTCGTCGATCGTGCCGGAAACGTCAAACTTGATTTGGATACCCCGCGCGTACGCCAAGGAGAGCACGGGCCAGAATATATCGTAGCCTGGAGTGACGAGACCGAGACTGAACGTGATATTGTCCTGACCAAGGTTGATGTAAACAACCTCATGCGGGCCAAGGCTGCAATCTATGCCGGGTTCACTGTTCTTGCGGAAAGCGTGGGTGTCGAACTGAATGATGCCAAACAAGTCCTTGTCGGTGGAGCTTTTGGACAGTACATCAACGTCGAAAACGCGATTAAGATTGGATTATTGCCTGATCTGCCATGGGATCGCTTTCATTTTCTTGGCAACACCTCTGTCCTTGGAAGCTACATGGCGCTGCTCTCCCATGATGCGTTTGAGCACACGCGAGAAATCGCTCAACGAATGACCTACATCGAACTATCAGCCGATAACACCTTCTACGACGCATTCACCGCCGCCCTGTTTCTTCCTCATACAGAAATCAGTCGCTTCCCAAGCGTGGCCGATATATGGGACCAAGAGAAACGGGACTGAAAGGAAATCATTAAAAATCTTAAGGATAGGTGCTCAAATCCTTCACCTCTGAGGTGGGTTTGCACAAGGGATCTCATGGTAGGATCGTGGAAACTGGTTTATTTACGCATGGATGAGATCACGAAGCTTTTACGGACTTGAGGTGGTATTGAGATGACAAAAACCATTGCACTGGCCGGAAAAGGTGGAACGGGTAAGACAACGATCGCCGCACTTTTAATCCGTTCACTCCTGCCCCAAATTCGTGGCCCACTGTTGGCGATCGATGCCGATCCCGCTTCCAACCTACACTTAGCGCTTGGGCTCCCTATGCCGACAACAGTGGGTGATATCCGAGAGGAGATGTCGGAGTCATCGAAAGCAAGGCAGTTAGGCCTTTCCATTAGCCGGCAGGATTATCTCCTTCACGAGATCCGCATGGCTCTTGAAGAGGGTGAAGAGATGGATTTACTTGCCATGGGCCGACCTGAAGGTCAGGGTTGCTACTGTGCGGTGAACCATATGTTGCGCCAGATTATCGACGATCTCGGACGGACATACGAATACGTTGTCATTGACAACGAAGCTGGTATGGAACACATCAGTCGCCGCACGACACGAGATGTAAACCTGCTGCTCTTGGTGACCGATCCCACCATTCGCGGAGTACGAACCGCGGCGGAGATGGCAGAACTAGCAAAACAACTCGAAATAAATGTTCAGCGCACCATGCTGATCGTCAATCGGGTGCAAGGTGATCTGCCAGCACCGCTCCAAGAGGCGATCGCCAACCTCAACCTCGAGGTGGCGGTGATGATCCCGGCCGATTTCAATGTCAATCAATTAGACGCTCTCGGTAAACCGTTGTTACAACTAAATGGGGACTCAGCGGCCTACCAAGCCGTGGAAGACCTGACCGCTCGAATTTTGAACTGGCTCTAAAGATGAAGCCGAATTCACGATGAACTCCAGAGGAGAGGATATATGTACAAGATCGGAGAGAATATTCACATCGTATCGTCCAAGGTCAAACAAGCCCTCAAAGACAGGGATGGGGGGTTCTTCGTCAATCTGGCTCGAAAACAAAAGGAAGCCGGCGCCGATGTGATTGATTTAAACATCGGTCCGCGCAAGAAAGACGGGCCTGAGGTTGTGGATTGGCTGGTCGATTGCATGCAAGAGGCCGTACCAGGGATGACGCTGTCCTTCGACACGACAAATCTAGCCGCCATCGAAACCGGCTTGAAAAAGGTGGGCTCCAACGCAATCGTCAACTCAACCTCGGCCGAGGAGGAACGCCTGGCCAACGTGCCGCCTTTGGCAGCGAAATATGATGCCAAGCTGATCGCTCTCTGTCTTGAGAAGAGCGGCATCCCCGTGAGCGCCGACGCACGGATCGGGATTGCCATGGAGAAACTCATCCCACGGGCCATGGAGGTTGGCGTCCCGATGGAGAAGCTTTATATCGATCCTCTCATCCTGACCGTCTCGGGTATGCAGGAGTATGTTCCAGAAGCCGTCGAAACCGTGCGGATGCTGAAGATGGTGATGGATCCGCCGCCGATGACCGTCGTTGGACTCTCGAATGTGGTCAATCAAGTACCACATGAGATGCAACCACTCATTAACCGTATATACCTAATCATGCTGATGGCCGCCGGCCTCGATGCCGCCATCCTCGACCCGCTCGACAGTGAACTTATGGAGACCATTCGCATCGTTGAGCAACGCGACGCCAGCACACCCGTCGGGGGGCTCTACTTGAAGCTGTTTGATGCAGTGGCGGCGATGGAGGAGCTTCAACCAGAACAGGTCGACATGTCTGACCCGGCACAGTCTGACATATGGAAAACGGTCCAAGTGTTGCTCAATCAGGTGATCTACACCGACTCTTATCTACGTCTCTAGCATACAGCATTCAGCTCTCAGCGGTCAGCACGATTGGACCTTGTTTGTCGAGGGTCATATGGACAAGTCAGGCTGACAGCTGAAAACTGATGACTGACCGCTGATTGCTTTTCACAAGGAGGACCTTCGAATGACCACCTCTGACTCAGAAATTAATATTGAGGAGCTGCTGGCAAAAGCCAAAAAGCCCTCGGCAGATGCCCTAAAACTTCACCCCTTCTATCGGGGGAAAGTGGAGGTAGCGCTCAAAGCCTGCATACGCAACTTCAACGACTTCGCCATCTGGTGCACCCCCGGTGTCGCTGCACCATGCCGAGCCATCGCGGAGGATCCCGAACTCGTTTACGAGCACACCCACAAGTGGAACACCGTCGCTGTCGTCTCCGACGGAACGCGCGTGCTCGGCTTGGGCGATATCGGTCCCAAAGCCGGTCTCCCGGTGATGGAAGGGAAGGCATTGCTGTACAAGTACTTGGGAGGTGTTGACGCATGGCCGATCATGCTCGACACCAAAGATCCTGATAAGATCATCGAGACTGTACTCCTCATCCAACCCGGTTTCGGGGGGGTAAACTTGGAGGATATCTCCCAACCCAAGTGCTTCCGCGTGCTCGATACCCTGCGTGAACGAGCTGAGATTCCCATCTGGCATGATGATCAACAAGGCACGGCTACCGTCACTTTGGCGGCCTTGTTCAACGCGCTCCACATTGTCGGTAAAGAATTGGAGCAAGCTTCGATCGTCTTTATCGGCTCCGGTTCAGCCAATGTCGCCTGCGCTCGTCTTATCTTCGCTTCCGGTGCCAACCCGGCGTTATGTCGAGTGGTGGATAGTAAGGGCATCCTCCATGCTAAGCGTGAAGATATTGAACTGCGTAAAGCCGAGTTTGTTGACAAATGGAAGTTCTGTCAGATGACAAATGAGGAGGGACGTCAGGGTGGAATTCCCGAGTCTTTGGAAGGCGCGGACGTCGTCATCGCCCTCTCCAAACCTGGTCCAGGAACGATTCTCCCCGACTGGATCCGCAAGATGGCCAAAGACCCGATCGTATTCGCCTGCGCAAATCCAGTTCCAGAGATTTGGCCCTGGGAGGCGAAGGAGGGTGGCGCTGCCATCATAGCAACCGGTCGCTCCGACTTCCCCAATCAGGTTAATAACTCATTGGGCTTTCCAGGTATTTTCCGTGGCACTTTGGATGTGCGCGCCACGACCATCACCGACAGCATGTGCTTTGCCGCAGCCAATGCTCTTGCTGAAATGGCGGTCGAACAAGGTCTAACCCCTGATCGTATCTTACCCACCATGGATGACTGGCAGGTCTTCCCCCGGGAGGCCGCTGCTGTCGCTGCAAAGGCGGTCGAGGAAGGGATCGCTCGAAAACCGATGACCTACGATGAAGAGCTAGCAAACGCCGAGAAGATCATCCGGCGCTCACGCGACCTGACAACCAACATGATGGCTGAGGGGTTTATATCCAAGGCGGAAGAGTAGGAGTGAGTTAAGATGTATGACTTGATTGTATTAGGCGGTGGGCCGGCTGGTTTAACGGCCACCGTTTACGCCATACGAAAACGATTGAACGTGTTACTCATCACCGGCGATTAGGGCGGAAAAACGAACTACCGCCTTCAGCTCCCGTTCGTCGAGAAGCATCTTGTTATCACGGGTGAGGAGGTCGTCAATCGCTTCTCCAACGAGATTGACTATCTTGAGTTCGCTCGCGTTTTTGATAAAGCCGTAAAAGTCGAGAAGATCAAGGGAGGCTACAAAGTATCCACTCGCGAAGGCAAGCAACATGAAGCCAAAGCACTGATCGTCGCCACGGGTGCGTTGGGACGTTTGTTGGAAGTCCCCGGCGAGAAAGAATTTATGATGCGCGGCCTGTGCTATAGCGCCGTCTCCTATGCGCCGCTATTCATCGAACGAGTAGCGGTGGTTATCGGCGACACAATGCTTGCGCTGCGTTCAACCGCCGAATTGGCGAGCATCGCGCAAAAAGTTACCTTGATCGCACCTACCCATGGCGAGTTGAGCTCCTCGATGGGGCAAAGGGTGTTGGAAGCGAAAAATGTCGAGGTGTTGGAAGGCTTTCGGGTGGAAGCGGTTCTTGGCGATGAATACGCTCGTAAGCTGGTCATTGC
Source organism: Anaerolineae bacterium (assembly GCA_011174845.1). GTDB lineage: Bacteria > Chloroflexota > Anaerolineae > Anaerolineales > E44-bin32 > DUEZ01. The sequence continues at coordinate 15,164 of DUEW01000010.1, forward strand.
CAAGGGCGACGACAAGCGAGAAATCGAGGCCGACGCTTTCTTCGTCGAACTTGAATTAGAACCTCAATCGGAGATCGTAGCTCACTTGGTCGAGCGAGATGAGCTGGATCGAATCGTCGTCGATTGCGCGAACCGGACTTCCGACGAGGGAATCTTCGCCGCTGGGGATGTGACTAACGTCGTCGCCGAGCAAGTCCTGATCGCAGTGGGCGAGGGAGCCAAAGCAACCTTAACCGCTCATGAATACCTTCTTCAATTGCCAAAGTGAGGGKTGATTGAGGATCGACACTTCTGAATGAAGATCGTCCCCCGCCCTRYGCSAYTTCACKWTCAGGYKATMGGACGGGGGACWAMYKTTTCGGATRAGRRCAGSRTCRTYTGRTYYTYGCCYGGYGNTCRRTGNNGATKGATNNNRTCAAATCAMAAAGGTAMGCTTGATGCRGACRACCTCTRCSCRGCCAGATACRCAATAYATMGCCGTGCTGGACGAGGCACAATGCGATGGCTGCARGATGTGYTTRCCTGCCTGYAACTATGAGGCKCTCATTTGGGTCCGCAGTGATGAGATGCTTCTAATYGAYCCTTGGGCGTGCAACGGTTGTGGGAAGTGCATCACCACGTGTCCYAAAGGGGCCTTGGAACTCCAACCGAGACCCGAACGATGAAACCTTCGACGGAGTAAACACCCGAGATAGTCATCTTTACTTGCATCTGATATAGCTGCATGGCCGCGAATGCCGCCGGATCACTGCCCCCGTACTAGTCTCTTCGCCAACGCCATCACCTTCGCACCGACGATAACTGCTTGAATATGCTCCGGTCTTAATCCAAGCCGCTCAGAATCTCCTTGACCTGGGAAGCATAGAACGGCGCCCCCATCGCCTCGAACTCTGCCTGCGATTCGAGGAGCAGTTCTCGTGCTCGTTCTCCGTCCCCCGGTTCTGCGCGCGCCAGGTGAGCCTCGGCCCATTCTCGTAGAGCCTGCGCCCGGTACCAACGCATCCCAGACTTTTCTACGATCTCCATGAACGATTCAAACGCTGACCAGGCTTCAGGCCAATACCTCTCAGCCACCGCTAAACGTCTTTCAGCGATTAACCTCCAAAAGGTATCGAAAGATCCCGCTCCCAGTTCAGTTTCTCTTTCCCGCGCCTCATCAAGCCAGCAGTGGGCTTCTTTGAAGCGTCCTTGTTGAGTATCTCTCATAGATAGTATGCTGCGTGAGGCAACACGACCCAGAGATGCGCTTCGGTCAAATAGTTCTAACGCTTCAAGCAAGAAGACTTCAGCTTCATCTTCTTCACCGACCTCTAAAAGGATTGCACCCAAGTTTAGATCGATAGAGGATAAAGCTTGCAGATCACCGACAGCCTCCGCTTCATGTCGCAGCACTCGATACTTTTCTATAGCCTCCTCTAATTCACCTCGAAAGCGTGATAACAATACCTCCGTCCCTTTGAGATTTAACTCAGATGGTCCGGGATCGTATATGGCTTTCAGCATTTGATTTTGCACAGAAAGTTCTTCTTCGGCCTCATCCAGATAGCCTAGTAATAGTTGGTTGGATGTTGCATTGGAAGCAGAAAATAATTCAAAGGACGCGTTGCCAATCTTTCGGCTTAGTTCCGCTGCCTGTCGAAAATGCTCTAATCCCGAAGAGAGACTCCCAGCTTGAAAGGTAGTTATGACGCCCAGGTTGTTGTGCGCTCTGGCGGCATGATAGAGGAGCCCAGCGGATTCGGCTACCTCGATTGCTTGTTCGAAGATCATTAAAGTTTCTTCGGTCGGCAAGTCAGGAAGCAATCCCTTGGTTATGAGTGCGTCCACCTGCACATCAACGGCCCCCACCCGTTCTGCCATCTCCAGCGCCTGGTTGCAAAACGCTCGGCATTCATCGATCTGGAAGTTAAAATAATGGGCTCGAGCGGTCTCATGGTACAGGTTGGCCATACCTGGGCTATCTGGCGCACCTTCTAAAGTTGACATGCCTTCCTGACAAATCGTAAGACCACCGGGCGTGTCGCCATTTTCCCAAGCTGCTCGGCCGCAGCGCGCATACAGCCAAGCGACGCGGTCTTTATCCTCCAAGCCCTGGTACAGTTTGATCCCTTCTCTCCAGGTCTCGATCGCCTCCTCGAAGCGACTCTGATTGAACAACACCTCCCCTAACTCGGAGAATAAATGCGCTAGCTCGGATTCTGTGCGCACCAAGTCCAGCGCAGATCTGAAATAGGTTTCGGCTTCCTGGTTTGCATAGGCTTTGGCCGCTCGTTCACCGGCCAGGGAGTAGTATTTCAGAGCCCGTTCATGGTCACCGGCCTCACTGTAGTGATAAGCTAGCGCTTCGTAATCTTCCGGCCGCGTTCTTTCAATTGCCGAGGCAGCCCGTCGGTGAATGCGACGCCGACGTAACGTTCGCACGCCTTCGGATAGTGTGGTCGGTATCATTGCGTGGATGAAAGCAAAGGTCACACCATCTTCGCTGCTCACCTCCTCGATCAATTGATCCTGCTCGGCTTTCTCCAGAGCTTCGATGAGGGCGTCCTCGTCTAGTTCACTGGCTTCCGCCAAGGTATCGAAATCGAATTCGCGTCCCAGGATGGACGCCATTTGTAGAGTCTCCTGGACTTCTTCCGGTAACTTGCTGATCCGGGATTGGATCGCGACTCGGACGCTCTGCGGGATATCCAACTCTTCGATACTTGGGCGCTGCCAGCGGCCGTCTTCGAAAGACAGCTTGCCGCTCTCCACCAGCGCCTTGGAAACTTCCTCGATGAAAAAAGGGTTGCCCTCCGTCTCGCGGTAGATGGCCTCCAGAGATTCGGGCTTCATCTCCTCGTCGAACAAAACTTCCAATAACTCTTGCGTCTGCTCGCGGGTCAGACGGGGGAGTTTGAGACGGACCGCCAACTGCTCACGGTTGAGATCCATCAGCACCTGATTGAACGGGCGCGCTTCGTCGAGTTCCACTTCGCGATAGGTAGCCAAAAGCAACACTCGTAGGCGTCGTATCCGACGGGCAAGATGGCGTAGCAGGGAGAGGGTGCCGCTGTCTGCCCAATGGACATCCTCTAATGCCAGAAGCAAGGGGGCTCGCTCACTTAAAGCCTTGCATAAGGCGACCACACTCTCGAATAAACGCTGCTGTTCGGATTGAGGGTCGAGTGTCGGATTGGGTGGCACATCGGGATAGGAAGCTCTCAAGCTTGGCGTCAGTGTCAGTAGATCGGCCATCACGAACTCAGGTAGGTTGAAGCCATTTTCCCCACTGCGCCGGAATGCCCGACGGATGATCTGTCCAACTGTCCCGTAGGGCGCGCCGCCTTCGGCATAACACTCACCCACGATCGCCTGTCCACCGGAAACCTCAGCGTGGGTGGCGACCTCACGCATCAGACGGGTCTTACCGATTCCAGGCTCACCGCTGATGAGCAGTGTTTGGCCTTCTTCGGATATCGCCTTGTTCCACAACGCTCTGGCTTCACCAAGCTCCTGCTCGCGTCCAACCAGTCGCCCCCGCACAATCCTATCCAACAGGGAAAGTTCCTCCGGGACAGGGGCTTCTTCCAGAATGTCAGGCTTTTCCAACAGCTGACGCACCTCCGCTGCGGACACCGGGCGGTCTTCTGGGTCTTTGCTCAACAGTCTAAGGATGAGATGTTCCAGAGCAGGTGATATCTCAGGGTTCTTGGCGCGCGGTGGGACCACTGGAGCGTGCAGATGTTGCGAGATCACCGCCACCGGATCGTTGTCGATGAAAGGCAGTTCTCCAGTGGTCAATTCATAGAGCATAACCCCCAGGGAGTAAAGGTCCGCCCGATGATTAATCCCATAACCCAATGCGAATTCCGGCGCCAAATAAAATACGGTGCCCACGATCGTTCCCTCGGCGGTATACCGAGAAGCGACCGAACGGGCCAGACCGAAGTCCATCAGCTTGGCGGTGCCGTCGGGGGAGATGGTGACGTTTTCCGGTTTCAGATCGCGGTGGATGATGTCGCTCGCGTGAGCGTGCTCAAGCGCAGCGCATACCTGGCTCATGATGGCAAGGATCTCTTCCAGGCTCTCGGGTTGTTTCTCGTAGAGCGTCTGGCCTTCTACAAATTCCATCACGATGAAAGGTAACTCTTCGGTCTCCCCAGCATCGTATACGGTGACGATGTTGGGATGGTTGAGCTTGGCGATGGCTTGCGCCTCTTGCAGCAGGCGGGCGCGACCCTACGTGCCCAAGCCCGTTTTGGTCAGGAGCTTGATCGCTACGTCGCGGTCCAAGGTGTCATCATGACCGCGATAAACCGTGCCCATTCCACCGTGACCAATTTCAGCTTCAATATGATAACGATCGTTCAGGCATGATCCGATCATGGTAGCCATTACATACATTTAGCAATCAGGACTGTAATGTCATCAAACGGAGCGGTAGAACCAGTGAAATCGCTGCTGGATCGCTCTAGCGCTACTAGGATCTCCTCCGCGGATTCCTGGCAATGATCAAGGAGTACCCTTCGTACGCGTTCCATCCCAAACTCCTCTCCTTGGGAGTTCACAGCGTCGCAAATTCCATCGGTATAGAACAGTATGAAATCACCTGAATTGAGCGTCTTCGTTTCTTGGTCATAAGACGCTTCCTCATCGATACCTAGCGGTATACCGGTGCGGGATAGCTCAGTGAGTTCATTCTTATCCGAGTGATAGAGCAGCGGCGGATTATGCCCTGCGTTGACGTAGGTGACTTCACCTGAATCTGGCTCGATCAGACAAAAGACCAATGTGAGGAACATCCCATATACAGAGTCAGCACAAATGAGTTTGTTCACCTCAGCAATGCCATCCTTGGGGGCAGGCACCCTGAGAACATTGTTTCGCAGCGTACTGCGACTGAAGGCCATAAACAGCGCCGCCGGCATGCCTTTGTCGACCACATCCGCAATGATCAAGCCGAGATTACCTTGATCATCGTGTATGAAATCGTAAAAATCCCCCGCCACTTCACGAGCCGGAACCCAGTAGGCGGAGAACTCCCAACCAGGCACCTGGGGAATTTCCTGAGGTATCAAACTGGATTGAACTTTATAAGCTATCTGAAGTTCGCGCTCCATGCGCCCCTTTTCAACAGCTACTTGATAGAGGCGAGCGTTCTCAATCGCGTTCGCTGCACTTGAAGCAATAGCGGCGAGCAGATCGAGATCATCTTCGGTGAAGATGCCTGCCTGTAGACTATTGTCAACGTAGATCGCGCCTAAGAGGTTCTGCTTGACTTTAAGCGGCGCGCACATGATCGAGCGCAACCCCAGGTTGACCACACTCTGACGACCACTGAAGCGTTCATCAAGCTGTGCGTCACTCGTTAGGATCGGCTCCCCTTCCTTGGTTACCTCCCCAACGACTCCTCTCGAAATTTGGAATTGGGGATCGTTAAGCGTGGTCTGATCCATCCCTCTTGCAGCGCGAAAATCCAATTCATCCTCAACGTCACGCAGCACCACAAAACCGCGTTCTGCATTTGTGGCCTTGATGACTTCGTCTATGACGATATTGAGAACCTCGTCGAGATCCAGGGATGAATTAAAGGTCTGTGAGACAGAATAAAGTAAAGTGAGGCGTTCACTTGATAAGGTTTTGAAACCAGGTTTCGCCATGGCTATCTTCTTTCGGTCGAGGGGAGAATAATTTCACGCGCCGGTTACGGTGTATTTGTATGTAATAACGAAGGGACCAACTTTTCAAGCTTCGATCGTAACAAGATTATATATCATGACCCCACTGAAAGAAGGTCAACCGCGAGAAGAGGACTGGTATATGTGGGGGTGTTGGCTCCGCCCGCACCCCCACATACACTCCTCCCCACTCCTCGAGAACTTTTTTTAGCGTACCCGAATCATTGCATGCCCTCAACCCATGCCGTTCGCTCCTGGGGGCAATGGTGTAAGTCGAGCAATGGGTTCTAAAGATCCAGGAACGCGATCATTAACCTGGCCATTGCAGAAATCGGACGAAGTTTGTCCATTCTATGTGTGACATCTTGCACTGGAGCGTGTTTAGACGGGGTCCTATCATAAAACAGATCATTTCGAGCGCTTGAGAAGCGGAAGAAACCCACACTGGGGGGCGCTCAAGTCGCGGGAGGGGCGTACCTTGTCAGACCATGGTGCGCGGGCAGACACCCTCGACCGGGCCCCAAAAACCGACGTGACTGCTCCTATCGGAGCGGTGTTGGTCGTCGGTGGCGGCATTGCCGGGATGCAGGCCAGCCTTGATTTGGCTGACCAGGGTTACCGCGTCTACCTCGTTGAGAGCAAATCCGCCATCGGCGGACATATGGCGCAGTTGGATAAAACCTTCCCCACCAACGACTGCGCCATGTGCACCATCAGCCCCAAATTAGTGGACACCGGTCGTCATCTCAACATCGATCTGATGGTCGACAGCGAGGTGACCAAGGTCGAAGGCCAGCCTGGTGATTTCACCGTCACCCTGCGCCACAAACCTCGCTACATCGACACGACAAAGTGCGTTGCCTGCAACGATTGCGTCGATGTCTGCCCGGTGGTCTTGCCGGATACCTTTGAGGAGGGCCTCAGCCAACGCCGAGCGGTTTACAAGCTTTACCCCCAAGGCGTGCCAAACGCTTATGCGATCGAGAAGCTTGGCATCTCTCCCTGTCGTGAAGCATGCCCATCTGGTCAACGAGCACAAGGTTACATTGCCCTCATACGCGAGGGTCGTTACGAAGACGCCTTGCGGGTTATCAAAGAGGACAATCCTTTCCCCGCGATCTGTGGTCGTATTTGTAACCACCGCTGTGAAGACGCCTGCAATCGCGCCCTGGTCGACGAGCCGATCAACATTCGCGCGCTGAAACGCTTCGTTACCGACAAAGTCTACCAGCAGCCCCGAAAGCCCGTCACTCCCGCAGAGCGTATCCACTCTCAACAAGTTGCCATTATCGGCGCCGGTCCTTGTGGTCTGACCGCGGCACAAGATCTTGTCCGTCTTGGCTACGGTGCGACGGTCTTCGAAGCCCTTCCTGTCGCCGGTGGTATGTTGCGCGTCGGTGTTCCCGAATTCCGATTACCCACAGAGATCATCGAACGTGAGATCGCCGACATCACTGATCTAGGGATCGACCTGCGCCTTAATACCATGGTCGACGATCTTGATCAACTTTTCGAGGAGGGCTTTGATGCCGTTCTAGTTGCGGTCGGCGCCCATAAAGGGATTCGTCTGCCAATCCCGGGCGCCGACCTCAACGGCGTGCTACTGAACACAGACTTCCTGCGTGACGTACGGCTAGACCGCTACGAACGCGATGAGGACGGCACCGTTGGCACTCCTGACGGCGTGGAATTCGGTAAACGCGTTCTGGTTCTAGGCGGGGGCAACGTCGCCATCGATTGCGCCCGTACTGCCGTCCGACTTGGCGCTGAAGTACACATGGCTTGCCTTGAACCTCGCGAGGGGATGCTCTGTCACTCATGGGAAGCGGATGCTGCCGAGGCGGAGGGTGTCATCATCCATCCTAATCGAACTTTCCTCCGCATCGTCGATGACGGGGACCAGCGCGTAAGCGGCGTCGAGTGCGCCAAGGTGCCTCATTTCGAATTCGACCATGAGGGACGCCTGACGCTCGAGACTGAACCTGGCTCAGAACATAGGATTGAGGTCGACACGGTGATATTCTCCGTTGGCCAACGTGCCGATCTCGACTTGATCCCCGATGAAGCCAATGTGGATATTACCCCACAACGCACCATCGACATCAACCCCGATACCATGGCCACTGCCCGACCAGGTGTGTTCGCCGCTGGCGATAGCGTCTCTGGGACAGCCTTTGTGATCGAAGCTATCAACGCTGGACATAAGGCAGCAGAGAGTATTCATCGATACCTGCAAGGAGAGGACCTCGAACCTCCCAAAAAACCAGACCTACCGGTCGTGAAATTTACTCGCGCTGAGCTACAGGAACGTGTGATGCGCGGTGAAATCCAGCCGCAGGAACGCGTCTCAGTGCCTGAACTTCCCATCGCGGAGCGCCTGGATGGTTTCCAAGAGATTGAACAAGGCTACACCGAGGAGCTTGCTCAGGCTGAAGCTGCGCGATGTTTGTCTTGTGCACTCTGCTCCGAATGCCTCTCCTGCCAATACGTTTGCGGTCGAGACGCCATCGATCACAACATGGTGGAACAGACCGAGCAAGTGCACGTAGGCGCTGTGATATTAGCCCCCGGTTACCAGATTTACCAGGCCGAACTCTCACAAGAGTATGGCTTGGGGCGTTACCCGAACGTGATCACCGCCCTGCAGTTAGAACGCTTGTTATCCGCTTCGGGACCCACTGCGGGTCACGTGCATTGCCCATCGAATGGTGCTCCGGCTCGAAAGATCGCCTTCCTGCAATGTGTCGGTTCGCGCGATCAGAGCCACGACTACTGCTCAGCCGTGTGCTGCATGTACGCCACCAAGGAAGCGGTGATGATCAAGGAGCACGATGACGAGGCGCAGGTGCATGTCTTCATGATCGACATGCGGGCTTTCAGTAAGGGATACCAAGCCTACTACCAACGTGCGCAGGAACAATATGGTATCGAGTACACCCGCTGCCGGATCTCGGAACTCAAGGAGGATCCGGAGACGAAGAACCTTATCCTACGATATACTCGGGATCAGGGATCAGGGATTAGGGATCAGGAGGAAATCCAATCCCCGATCCCTGATCCCCAGTCCCTGCTTATTGAAGAGGAATTCGATCTTGTCGTGCTCTCTGTGGGCATGGAAATCTCCCCAGCGGTCAAAGACCTGGGACGGAAATTGGGCATCGAGTTGGACGACTATGGTTTCTGTCACACGACCTCCTTCAACCCGCTTGAGACCTCCCGTCCCGGTATTTACGCAATCGGACCGTTCCGCGAACCGAAGGACATTCCCGAATCGGTGATCGATGCCAGTGGGGCAGCTGCTCATGCTGCGGGTCTGCTTTCAAACGCACGTCATACACTGACCCGCACTCGGGAATACCCACCTGAACGCGATGTCATCGGAGAAGAACCGCGCATCGGCGTGTTTATCTGTCACTGCGGATCCAACATCGGTGGCTTTCTTGATGTACCCGAGGTGGCCGACTTTGCTAAAACCCTCCCAGGCGTTGTCCACGCCGAGGACAACCTTTATACCTGCTCACAAGAC
>DUEW01000100.1 GCA_011174845.1 Anaerolineae bacterium
AAACCTATTACACCCAACCGGCGCTGCTCACCCATTCCATCGCCGTCCTGCGGACTTTCCAAGATCGCTATCCCGACCTGAAACCCGCAACCACCGCTGGGCACTCCCTGGGCGAATACAGCGCCCTGGTCGCCGCAGAGGCGCTCTCCTTTCCGGAAGCGCTACGCCTGGTGCAGGAACGGGGGCGGACCATGAAAGCCTCCGGGGAGCAGCAGCCAGGAGGGATGGCCGCGGTTTTGGGTCTGTCTGTGCCCGAGGTCGAGGACATATGCCTTCAGGTCTCCTCCGAAAACGAAGGCGGCGTCTGGGTGGCCAACGATAACTGTCCCGGTCAGGTCGTCATCTCTGGTGAGCTGACTGCCCTTTCCACAGCCAGCGAGCGATTAGAGGAGATGGGCGCTCGCAAGGTCGTACGCCTTGCGATCAGCATCGCTTCCCACTCTCCCATCATGGAGTACAATTTGAGGGAGTATTACCAAGCTCTCGAAGAGACCACCATAGATCGCCCACAAATCCCCATCATCGGGAATGTCAATGCTGCGTCGCTGCTGTCAGCCGCCGATGTACAGAACGAACTTCACCTTCAGCTCATCTCTAGAGTGCGCTGGACCGAATCGATTCGAACCATGATCGACGATGGCATCACGACCTTCCTCGAAATGGGACCGGGAAGTGTGTTGACCGGCTTGCTGCGTCGGATCGATCGATCCGTCACCGGATTTCCGGTCGACACCCCAGACAGCTTCGCTTCGCTGCCCATCCACTATTGACCAGAACCAAATAGGAATCATCTTTTTTGTGAGGAGCAATCATCATTTTATTAAACGCCGTGTCCATAGACTGTTTTCAAGGAACTTGGTCGAGGGATTCCCACGATGCAGCTCGATCTAAGAACCATCCTAGGGATTCCTTGCCGCGTAGCGGCTCGGAATGACATCCTCCAAATTGTCATCCTGAGCGAAGCGAAGGATCCCTATGATGAGGCTATTGAATTCGCTATATCATAGGGTTTCTCACCTTTCAGGTACGATGACGTCGCGCCTAACGGCGCTCGGAATGACATGACGGCGGGTAAGATGCACTCGCATTGGATGCAACCACAACCAACCCTTTGTATGTTATGTCAACTTCCCGCACAAATTGGAGGAGACCCTGAAAAATGAGGACACTGGAATGACGAAAAGCGATGCGTGGGGAGAGGCATATCTTGCGGTGTGGTTGACCCCGACACCCTCACATCCGGTCCTCTCCACGCAGTTAGCCTTTTTCTGTGGAGTTAGACTTGCGTAAGCTGCTGTACGTTGTCGTTCTGATCCTGGTGATCCTATTTGCGAGAGCGCACCTCGCTGAGTTGCGGTCGATCGTCGACACCCTCAGCCAAGGCGATTGGCGATGGATGCTGGCTGCGGTCTGTGTCCAGTTCCTGTGGCTCGTCAATATCGCGGCCGCGCTTCAATCCACCTATCGTTTGGTGGGCGTGCGCGAACGCCTGCGGCATCTGATCCCGCTTGCGGCGGCGGCGAATTTCGTGAACGTCGTCGCTCCCACCTACGGGCTGGGAGCTCTCGCGGTCCTCATCTCAGACGCAAACCAACGCGGTGGGCGTGCGGCCAAGGTATCGACCGGAGCCGTGCTGTATCTCGTATACGACTACCTCGGCTTTTTGATCGTCCTGCTCCCCGGAACGATCATCCTGGCAAACGAAGGGGTTTTGGATGCGGTTCTGATCACCGCCTCGATCATCGCGCTGTCGATCGCAGGGATCACCATCCTCTTGACCCTGCTTGGAATCCGGTCGGCGGATAAACTGGGACATGCCGTTCTATGGCTGGCGGGTATCGCGAACAGAACCCTGCATCCCATCCTGCGCCGCGACGTCATCGACCAAGCTCGCGCTCAAGATTTCGCGCGAGATTTTGCGGAAGGACTGCAGCACGTCCGGCGTTCTCCGAGTCGTCTCTTCGTTCCATTTCTGTTCGCATTAAGCCGGAAAGTATTGCTGATGGTGATCCTGTACCTGGTTTCGATGGCCTTTCACACTCCGCTGAACCTATACACCCTCGTCGCTCTCTTCAGCACGAGTTACGTATTCACCATCGCTTCGGTGACACCCCTTGGGGTCGGGTTCGTCGAAGGCGCCATGATCGTCTACCTCAATGCGCTTCAGGTGCCGTTGGCCACCTCGGCGGCCATCTCAGTCGCGTATCGCGGCCTCACATTTTGGCTCACACTGGTTTACGGGATGATCGCCATCCGCATCGTTGATCACAGCAACGGGCGATTCAAAAAGAGCAGCAGAACCCGATCCGAAGCACCCGTCCTCGGTGATCAGCAGGCTTTTCAGGAGACCATGGTCCCAACCGAGAGCCCAATAGAACGCTATTACAGTGAAGATAGCGAGCCGTCTCCCCGTTTAGAACAACCAGAAAAAAGCATAGAGAGCTGATCGAATGCATCCAGATTGTCTTGTCGCGACGGATCGATGGGGAGCAGGTTAGGGTGAGGGGAGATGGCTCTAATACGCTAACCCTCACACCAGGCGGCCGGTAAGCCATTGCATAAAACCCCTTTTCTCTTCCTACAAATGATTACGCTAACTCCTGTTATATAAACCGAAGCTCACCGTTCGATGCTGGTGTACAATCAAAGCATGACTAAACTCGAAAAAGCCCACACAGGATAACGGTATATATGGGGTATGGGATCCACCCAAACCCCACATATACCACCTACCCTTCCTTCGATGGACGCTTTGAGTAGAAGACACGATCATGGGGTTGAATAAAAGCGGCTCAATAAATAGACGCTCGCGGTCATTCTCCTTAAGAAGGCTGCTCTTGGGTGATCCCCTAGCAAGCGCGCAGATCATCCATGAGAAGCTTACCAAGGCGAAAGCGCTGGCTGTATTTTCATCGGATGCATTATCCTCTGTAGCTTATGCAACAGAGGAAATCTTATTTGTATTGGCAGCGTCCAGCATCTACGCGCTCAATCTTTCAATCCCCATAGCGTTAGCCATCGCCGTTTTACTTCTGATCGTCGGTTTCTCTTACCATCAAACAATTCATGCCTACCCCGAGGGAGGGGGTGCCTATATTGTCGCTAAGGACAATCTAGGGCCAGTTTTTGCCCTGGTTGCAGGCGCCTCCTTGCAAATTGATTACACACTGACCGTCGCGGTGAGCATTTCGGCTGGGGTGGCGGCGATCACCTCCTGGTTGCCCTTCTTGTTACCGTATCGGGCGATCATCGCCGTGATCACCGTACTGTTGATCACCCTCATCAACCTTCGTGGGGTGAGGGAGTCGGCTTCTATTTTCTCAGTTCCAACCTACCTCTTTATCGCTGGTATGCTGTCTCTCATCGGGTATGGGCTGATCCGCTGGTTGTTTGTCGGTGAACTGCCACAGGTCCACATCACCCAACCAATCCATGCCGATCTTACCGTTCAAGGGATCACGATCTTTTTCGTACTTCGAGCATTTTCCGCAGGATGCACAGCGTTGACCGGAATCGAGGCGATCAGCGACGGCATTCCCGCCTTTCGCCCCCCAGCCGCTGACAATGCTGGCAAGACGCTGCTTACAATGGTCGCTATCCTCACCATCATGTTTCTTGGAATTACCTTGTTGGCCCACGGCATTGGCGCTGCTCCAAGTCAATCTGAGACGGTCCTGTCCCAAATTGGTCGAGCTTTATTTGGGCGCGGTCCGCTGTATGTAGCCGTACAGATCGCCACAGCGCTCATCCTCCTTCTTGCAGCCAATACCGCTTTCTCCGACTTTCCGCGCCTCTCATTCTTCATGGCGCGTGATAGTTATATGCCACGTCAGATGGGCAACTTAGGCGATCGTTTGGTCTACTCCAACGGCATCATTTTTCTTGGGGTACTTGCCTCGATCCTTATTTTCATTTTCAACGGAGAGACTCATGGTCTACTCCCTCTATATGCGGTTGGGGTGTTTATCTCCTTCACGTTGTCACAGTTGGGGATGGTTCGCCGTTGGCTCCGCTTGCGTTTACCGGGCTGGAGAGGACACGCCCTGATTAACGCCATCGGAGGTCTTGCTACATTAGTTGTTTTCTTGATCATTGCGTCAACACGCTTCCTAAGTGGAGCCTGGATCGTGGTGATGTTGATCCCGCTCTTTGTGCTCGTCTTCCTGAGAATTCACCTTCATTACCAGCAAGTGGCAACCCAATTATCGCTCGAGCGCTATGGGACTCTACATCGCATGCGTCACCCTCGGGTAATCATGCCTATTGGTGGCGTTCATCGAGGCGTCCTGAAAGCGCTCGAATTCGCCCGCTCGCTCTCACCAGACGTAACGGCGGTGTATGTTGAGACCTCGGAGGAGGAAGGGAAAAAAGTGCGACGAAAGTGGGAACGGTGGGGAGATGGTGTTCGCTTGGTAATTCTTCCCTCACCTTACCGATCCATCATCAGCCCTCTGCTTGACTTTCTTAGCCAAATCGAGGCCCAGCGTCAGCCGCATGACATCATAACCGTCGTCCTACCGCAATTCGTGACTGCAAGATGGTGGGAGAATCTGCTCCACAATCAGGACGCGTGGTTAATCCGCTTAGCCCTGCTCTTCCGTCGAGGATATATTGTGATCGATGTTCCCTATCACTTAGCAGACTGACCGCCTGAGGAGACGAAATCATGCACTTGATCATTGTTGGCTGTGGACGTGTGGGAGCGGAACTTGCAAATTCTGTCGCCACTAAAGGACATGATGTAGTCATCATCGATCGAGATCCACAGGCTTTTGATCGATTAGATCCCGAGTTTCGTGGTCATACGCTGCAAGGCGACGTGCGGGAAAAGGAGGTATGGAACCGAGCAGGCAGCGAGCTCGCTAATGGCTTCGCTGCTGTTACGCCCATCGATGAGATCAATCTTGTGTCCGCGCATACTGCTCGAGATGTATTTAATATACCCAATGTGGTCGCTCGGGTATACGATCCCGTCCATGCGCCGCTCTTCAAACGCGCTGGCATTCAAACCGTCAACGCCTCTTTATGGATTGCCCATCGTATCGAGCAACTGCTTGTTTATCCTGGCCTCATCGAGCTTGCGAGCTTAGGAAACGGAGAAGTGCTAGTGGTGGAGGTTCAAATTCCTGACCATCTGGTTGGGGAAAATGTCGCTGCCTTAGCTGACGGTGGATCCTGCTTGCCGGTTGCCCTTGTACATGGAGGATACGCAGATCTTGTCTCACCGGATATGATCTTAAAAGAAGGAGAGTTGGCCGTCGTTGCCATTCGATCCTCCATGTTGCCTCATTTGGAAAACCTTCTGAGGCTGGAGACGGAATAGCATGTTTGTCATGATTGTCGGCGGAGGTCGTGCCGGCTCACACCTAGCTACCCTCTTACTCGAGTTGGGTCACAAAGTCCGGCTGATCGAGGATCGACCTCAAGTCGTCGAACAATTACATCGCGAACTGCCAACCGAGGTGATCCACGTCGGAAACCCCTTGGATACACGTGTTTTGGAACTCGCAGGAATAGATCAAGCCCAGGTGCTTGTTGCTGCGACGGATGATGATGGGATCAATTTATCTGTGGCCTTCTTAGGTAAATTTGAGTTTGAGGTGCCGCGGGTCATCGGCCGGGTGAACAATCCGCGATATGCTTGGCTGTTTCGACCCGAAATCGGCGTGGACGTATCCCTGGACCAAACAGATATCTTGGCTCGATTAATCGAAGAACAGATGTCACTTGGAGACATGATGCCGTTGATCAAGCTGCGTCGAGGGAAATATTCCCTCGTTGAGCAGAAGGTCCCTCCCGGAGCCGCGGTGCTAGGGACGATGCTCAAGGACTTGGATCTGCCGGACCACTGCGTGATCGCGGCTATCATCCGTAATGGTCAAGTCGTCGTCCCCCGGGGAGTCACGACCTTCGAAGTCATGGACGAAGTCCTGGCCGTGGTCGATCGTGAGGCTGCCGATCATTTAGCGGCCTTATTTGAACCCGGGGAGCCATCGAATGAGGAGCCCACGCCCTCCAGTGAAGAGAGCATGCTATAATCCGCCCCACCCCTGCTCGCCGCATTTGCCATGATCCTTTCTGAAGCCGCCTCCCTGCTAATGTCTGTACCAGGTGGTTTGATCTACCACCTAACGCTGGTTATCGTTCTTACACTCCTCTTCATCTTAGCCCGTGTACAACGGACGAGCGATCCGAGTCAACGTACGAAGCGATGGTACTTCGCGTCCGCAGGCCTTCTCATCATTCGATTGGTTCTGTTGACCACTTCCGTTCTAGCTTGGCAGTTGCTCCTGGACGGTGAGCGGTTTTTACCGCCGTTGGATCGTTTCGCAAGTTTGGCAGGGATCGTGCTTTTCGCATGGCCTCTGCTTACTATAAAATACCAACGCGCCGTGGATGCTGCCGTAGCGCTGCTGCTGGTTCTTGCACTGGTGGGCATGCTCATAACGGCCAGCAACTTAATGGGGAAGGACACGCCTTATCCATTTAACCCATCCTTGGCCGACGAGGCCTGGACCCTCACTGGTTTAGGTATAGCCATTCTTATCATCGTCGTTCTGACAAACCTTCGCCCTCACCAGTGGGACTTGAGTCTCGTCGGGTTCATCCTATTGACTACAGGATATTCACTACACATCGCGTTCGGCCCAAGGGAGGGCTCTCTGGCCGGGTTTGTCAGATGGGCAGAACTCATGGCCTACCCATTGTTTTCCATTGCCGGCATTCGAGCTCTGGCATCTCGGCCTGGTCATGAGGAGGTGGAAGCAGAAATCTTGGGGGAGAGAATTCAACCTGGGGAATCAGATCCACTCATGATCTTGGGTGAGCTATCCGAGTTAATCAGCGCTCAACAGATCTCAGACTTTGCCTCAGCCGTGGTTAAGGGTGTTGCGGAACTCACAAAGGCTGAGCTGTGTTTACTGCTCACCCCCCCTGATCTCATGGGGAAGTTTTCTGTTGCGACCGGATATGACCTCATTCGGGAACAACTTCTCCCCGGCGCCGCGTTGGACGACAAGAGCTGTCCTGTGATCGCCAGCGCGCTTGCGCAGCATCGCACCCTTCAGTTGCCAGCGGTGAGCAAGTCACCCGATGTACAAACCCTTCAGGAAAAGCTTGATTACAAGACCACTGGACCCGCGCTGCTGGTCCCTTTGGTCACAAAGGGAGCAGTCCAAGGTGGCATCATGTTGCTCTCGCCATACACGCATCGATCGTGGAATGCTGAAGAACAACATGCGTTGGAACAAGTCGCCAGCCACCTCGCACAACGGATCATCCAGTTGAACCGCGGCGCTTTAAAAGATAAGGCCCAGGTTTCATTTGACGAGAATTCCTATGCCACAACTCTCCGTCAGTTTAGCAGCCTTGAGGATCGGATCGCCGATCTAATGGCACAAATGCAGTCTGCTTCGGACATGGTAAAACTGAATAAAACCGATGATCCGTCTGCACTCCTCAAGGCATACGAGGAAGCCCTCGAGACGATCCATTTGCTTGAAAGAGAGATCAAGAGTATGAAGGCCGACTTTAACGAAGGAGCGAATAACCCCTCTTCAGATGATGCAAAAAGACGAGAAGACAAGTATCAAATGCTGGTTCGTGAGCTGCATGAGATACGAGCTCGTCTTGCCGCTGCGGAGACAAGACGTGCCAGCATCGAAGAGGGTATGGGAGAAGGACCTGATATCGAGGCCGCGGCCTCCCTTACGAATCAATTGCGCCAACAAATGTCATCCATTCTCGAATACGCCGAACTGCTTCTGGGTGAATCTGTCGGCACACTCGGTTCCGCACAACGGAGCTTCATGGAACACATCCAGGATGGGATCAAGGAAATGGATTCTCTGCTTGAGAATCTTCTCCAAATCACTACCTTAGAAACCGGTCCCGTTCCAATACCCGATTCCATCGATCTTCTCCAATGTATTGAGGAAGCAGTAACAAGGGCAAGCCCTATCCTGCGTGAAAAGAAAATTGCCATACGGATGGATTTTCCTGATGACATGCCTTCGATACGCGGTGATGTAGGATCCATTGTTCAAATCGTCGTTCACTTGCTCAACAACGCGATCGGAGCCTCACCGGAAGGGGAAGAGATCGTTGTTGCTGCCCGTCTTCAAGAGGCTGAAGAAGCTGATTTGCTACTGCTCACCTTCTCCGATGCTGGTGAGGGAATCCCTGCCGCGGACTTGGGAAGGGTGTTCCAACCTGTTGATCGGGCGGACACCGAACCTATCCGAGGTCTCGGCGAGTCCAGCATGGGTCTCTCCATCGTCAAAGCGCTCAGCGAAGCGATGGGTGGGCGCGTGTGGTTAGATAGCGGGGTCGGTGAGGGGAGCACTTTCACGGTCTTGATGCCGGTAGCCGAGAGTCCGAAGGAAGCAAGCGATGAAACAGCCGCTGAGGTTTGAACGGATACCTGGCACTACTCACTCAGCGATAAACTCAACTGTTATCCTCTTTCATCTTCGTTCTCGGTTAAGCAGCACCATAAAGACGATTCCCTTTCTTCCTCGTCAAAATGTCCCCACAAGGATCACGGCATGTAGCAAGCTCGATCTTGACTTATAATTCCTCCCGAAACAACGTCTCTAGGATCCCATACGAATCCGTCCACGCATGAATCGAAGATCTGGTCTAACACTTGCATCTTTCATGGTGGCAGCATAGAGAGAGAACAATTGTCATAGGGTCATCATCGGTATCGCCTGGATCGTTTTTAGCTATCATGGAGCGAAGTCACAACGGGAACCTACGTAGGTTATTGAACGTCTAATAGAATGATGACGATTAAAACACTG
>DUEW01000101.1 GCA_011174845.1 Anaerolineae bacterium
ATTTCTAAGCAACATTCAGTTGCCCGCCAACTTCCTTGTTCTAGGCGTTGTGTATTTCGTATTGGGCTATCTGCTATTTGCTGTGCTCTCAGTCACCCTCGGCGGCATCAGCTCTAGTACCTCAGAAGCACAAAATCTATCTATGTTCTACATCATGATGTTATTTGTGCCGCTCTGGTTTTTTGGGGTGTTGGTTAACTTCCCGAACAGTCCCATCTGGATTGTGCTGTCGATATTCCCCGTCACCGCCCCTGTTCAGATTATGGTGAGGTTAGGGGTGTCAGATATCCCAGCGTGGCAGATCGTGACCAGTATTGGGGTATTAGGGCTTTCAATAATCGTGGGACTATCCTTCTCAATAAAGATCTTCAGGACGTTTATGTTGATGTATGGGAAAAGACCGGGTTTAGCAGAAATTATCCGGGGTTTGAAAACTGCTTGAGGCCTGTGTCTCATATCGACAATCAGAGTTCCGCCAAAGACTCAAGGTATCAAGGGATCGTGCAGTGCTTTTTTTAGTTCATCGATCGTATATGGTTTGAAGGCAATGGCCCTAAGCCCCCACTGCTTGAAATCATCCATGATCGGGTCATTGACATATACGCTGGATAACATCTTGCTGGAGCCCTGGAAAATCACCAGGATCTTCGTCGGACTGCCCCAAAGGATGCTTCGCTCCGCGAGAGATCCAGTCCAGTTCCGTCAAGTCAAGCTTGATGAACGATCTTCGCGGAACGGACGGTCAAGCTGGATGAACGACCCCGTCCATGCGGGGCGAACGGTGCGGCGCGATTTGGCAACAAAGTTGTATGATGAGGGTGCCGGGAGAGCATGTGATGGATCGAACCCCGGCACCTCCCCACAAAGAACGCGGGACTTCGCAGCTCGGAACCGTTGGGCGGTTACGTTTAAAGGAGCATTCACTTCTAAGTAAGAGAAAGGAGCAAGGACGTGGCATACGAGGCACAAATGCGTCAACTAGCACGACAACTGATATCAAAGCATGGGGATCTTGCGGAGGTTCACTGTGTGTCGGGGCATAATCCCTGTCAAATTGAGCTCTTGTTCTCGGACGGGGAGAAGATCATTGTCGGCCAACATTCTGGGCATGTGGACATAAGCATGATGAAAGCCGGTTATCACGGCACTGGCTCCCGTTGCTTTCATGCGTTCTTGGATGAGGCAGGCTTCGATGTGACATTTGAACAGGTCGTGAACATGAAAAACGGCACTGTCTTGCGACGCTGAAGCTGGGAGCAGAAGGCAGCTCCGAAAGGCGTGGCCGTATAACAACTCGCTGCAACTGACCCGGTTGTCGTCCAGAAATGTGTGTCTTGCCTTCTTCGCAGAGGCGCCTTAAAGTCGTTGTTGAGAGCCCAGAACCGCCGAGCGACTTAGCTTGAGGCTGTTAGGCGGCGTCTAGATGTCGATCGTCTAAGTAATTAATCTTAGGTATTCTCATTGAGTAGAAAGCCTCTCTTGAATACGTGAACCATACGGCTATATTTCAGGAGCATTGATGTAAAGATACAAATCGACGTGACAAGTATGAAGGATAATAGCCATATTTAAATTTACTTCATAGGAGAAACGTATCATGGTCACAAGAATTGCTGTTGTTAGTCTGTGGGCAGAGGATGTGCCCACTACTGTTCATTTCTATAGAGATGTCATTGGCCTAAGTTTACTTCCGCATCACGGCGAGTATCCACACTTCGATCTAGATGGAAGCTACTTAGTCATTCTCAGAGGGCATCCCGTTCCTGCCCAGGATGCGGAACCCTCTCACTTCCCGATCGTTGCCTTCTCGGTTTCAGACTTGGACGCGTCAGTTGCGCGTCTTCTTGACCATGATATCCAACTTTCATGGAGTGAAGATAAAGACTCCCTTCCACGTTGGGTGATGTTCCATGATCCTGCGGGCAATCTTATCGAATTGGTTCAACTCGAGGGTGAAAAGTAGTGAATGAATAAGTAATCTTTGAGCAAAGTTCTGAACGCCGCCCAACCACTCGCTACCCCACAAAGAACGCGGGACCCAGTCAAGCTGGACGAACGGCGCGGCGCGATTTGCTAGCAGAGTTGTAGAATGGGGATGCTGGAAAAGGGGGTGATGGTGCTAACCCCGGCGCCTCCCCGCAAAGAACGCGGGATCTTCGCAGCTCGAGGACGTTAGGCAGCTCAGCATCTGAAGGAAACTACATCCATCTCTCGCCGGGAGGGAAACGTATCGTGCAGAAGATGTTATTGGAAATCCCCACGCGTATCGA
Source organism: Anaerolineae bacterium (assembly GCA_011174845.1). Classification (GTDB taxonomy): domain Bacteria; phylum Chloroflexota; class Anaerolineae; order Anaerolineales; family E44-bin32; genus DUEZ01. The sequence continues at coordinate 2,271 of DUEW01000101.1, forward strand.
GACCGAACGATTATACCTACGCTGCTACGAAGCAGGCGATGGTCCATGGTACTATGCCATGAGTCAGAAGAACCGCTCGCACCTCACGCGCTATGAGTCAGATAATGTTGTGATGTCCATAAAGAGCGAGCAAGATGCGGAAGTTATGGTACGGGAGCTTGCCGTTGAGTGGAGGGCGCGCAACTGTTTCTTCATGGGAACATTCGACAGGGAAACAGACGAATTCGTGGCGCAGGTTTATGTTGGACCGATCAACTGGGATGTGCCGGAGTTTGGACTGGGCTACTTCGTGGATAGAGATCATGAGGGGCGAGGGTTTGTCACCGAAGCCGTCAAAGCGACGCTGAGGTTCATCTTCGAGCATCTTAACGCACACCGGGTTCGCATCGAGTGTGACGATACTAACGAGCGCAGCTGCCGAGTGGCAGAACGATGTGGGTTCGTAAGGGAAGGGCATCTGCGGGAAAACAAGAGGAGCCCGGACGGGACGATGAGCGGGACATTGTATTTCGGGCTTCTGAAAAGGGAGTTTGAGGCGCTTGATAAGAACCAGTGAGCATCATTTTTAGTTCGTGTCGCCGCCCAAAAACTCGTTTCATCCGACTGCCTGATCGATATCACCCATTCGGACTCATTTTGCTTGTCGTCACAAAGGACCTTGATTCTAGGGTTTTCACCAAAGGAGTTACTTAAATGACGATGACACCTCGTGAACGCGTGCTTTCCGCTATCAATTATGAAGAGCCTGACCGAGTCCCCATTGTGATTGGGGTTAGCAATGCGACCGGTATCAAAATGAAAACCTACCAGGGTATAAAGGAATTGGTCGGCATTGATGCGCCTGATAACTATATATATGAATGGCCTGAACTGGGTACGGCTGAAATTGACGAGGCTACCATGCAGCGTTTACACAGTGATGTACGCGGCGTCAGGGATATTCATCCTCTGGAGACACTGAAACGCAATCAAGAACGCGAACCGCACAGTCCTTTCATTGATTCCTGGGGCAGCGGGCAAAAGGAAATCGAGCCTGGTGTGTGGTATCCGGGGGTTCACCCTCTTTCCGAGGCAACTACCATCGAAGAGATTGAGGCTTACCCTGGTTGGCCAGATATGAGCGACCCAACCCGTATCGCCCACGTGAAGGAAACAGCCAGGCGCCTGGCTGAACAAAATGAGTATGCCATCATGGCTACACCCTGGCTATTATTCCCATTCGAACGCGCCCATGCTATGCAGGGCATGGATGTCTTTTTATTGAATCTGGTCATGTATCCAGAATTTGCTAAAGCGCTCTTGCATAAGATCACCAAAGTGTGTAAATCACTCATGGGCCCTTTTCTCGAGGAACTAGGAGACAATGTCGATATCATCAAAATTGGCGACGATTTGGGAACGCAGGATAGTTTGGTGATCTCTCCTAAAATGTATAGAGAGATCTTAAAACCACTCCACTCGGATTTTATCCAATTCATCAAAGAACGCACCAAGGCCAAGGTTTTTTTCCATACAGATGGCGATGTATTCTCGCTCATCGATGATTTTATCGAGATTGGTGTCGATATTCTCAATCCTATTCAAACATCAGCTGGCAAAATGAGTGATCTTGAGGGATTGAAGAAACACTATGGAAAAAATATAGTATTTTGTGGTGGGATCGATACACACCGCATACTGCCCTATGGCACGCCCGAAAAAGTACGCCAGGAAGTTCGCAGGGTTATGCAAATTCTCGGGCCTGGAGGTGGGTATATGGTGGCTTCTGTTCACACTGTCATGAACGATGTACCCCCTGAGAATGTGCTAGCCATGGTTGATGCCGTGGAAGAATTTGGGAACTACCCGATCCTTTCTGAGTAGTAATGAGGAATCCTCTCAATAATGAGTAAATCTGGATGCATGCACACTCAAATAATCTTGTGCTGACTACAAGTTAATTGAAGAAGTTGGTCGTTTACCAATACTTAGAAAACAGATGTGAAATAGCAACTACAAGGGGCGCCTAACATCTCGCTGCCCCGCAAAGAACGCGGGACTTCGCAGCTCGAAGCCGTTAAGGTAGCGCGAGGAGTAAAGACAGCAATATGATGCCAAAGAGCCCGCAAGTTCTGACCTCGTCAGTACGTCGCTTCCTTGCCGCTCCTCGCATCGCACGGCTCTGCACACTGGGTCGTGATGGATATCCCCATGTTGTCCCGATCTACTTTATGCGTCAGGGGGACGATATTGTCTTTGGTAGCGACCGACACGAGGCTAAGGTTCGAAACGCCCTGCGCAATCCAAGAGCCGCCGTGGTCATCGGCGGCGAGCCTGACAGGGATTCAGCTGGCTACATGATCCAGGGCGACTTAACGGTCGAAGCTGAGCCGGACCTTGCGCTTATCCGCAGACTCCTTCTACGCTATGAGACCCCCGAACAAGCAGAGCGCTTTATAGAGCAATGGTCGCCTGGAGGAGGCGTCCTAATCCGCATGAAGCCAAGAAAGGTCATAAGGGTGTGGTAATACGCCACGTCCTCGGTCGCATGACAAAGCCGGAGCCATGTGCGCTGCCTAACATCTCGTTGCCCGTAAAGAACGCGGGATCCAGTCAAGCTGGACGAACGTCCCCGTCTATGCGGGGCGAACGGTCTTCGAGAGGCGACAGGGGATCCAGTCCAGTTCCGTCAAGTCAAGCTTGAGGAACTACCCCGTCTCGCTACGCTCGCGGTGCGAACGGTCTGTGCGGGGCGAACGGTCCCGTCTCACTTCGTTCGCGGGATGAACGATCAAGCTGGACGAACGGTGCGGTGGGATCTCTTGAAGTTGTATGATGTGGACGCCAGGATTGCCGGTGATGATCCGAGTCTCTAGCAGGTCTTATGGTGGTTTCTGGGGGCTTAGCCTATTATCATCTTTCCCGCCATCGTGAGGTCAATGGTTGACGCAATGCTCATGCCCGTCAACTGACATATGGAGTGCTGGAAAAGGAGTCTTTTATGTCCAAACGAGGGATTCGGGTTTTCACCCAGGTCATGTTCCTGGTCCTGGTCACCGGTTGTGGATCACGCAGCCCCATAGGGACGCTTACTACACCGAGCGATACACTTCTTCCATCGGCGAGTACGCCCAGCTTGACCACGGCAACAGCAAGTATAACTTCGACGTTTGCGGTGCAAACGGAATGCGTCGGTACAATTCCCGAATCCACCAAAGACCTTGTCCGCTCGTACGTAGATCAGGGGCTCAACGTGGGCATAGTAGTCGGCATCGTGACCCCCTGTGGAACAGAGATCTATGCCTATGGCAAGACGGAACTTTCTGGGGGTCAACCGGTCGACGAGAACACCGTTTTCGAAATTGGCTCAACCGGTAAGGCTTTTACAGCGCTTCTCCTAGCCGACATGGTCGAGCGCAACGAGGTTTCGTTTGACGATCCCATCGAGCAGTTCCTACCCAGCAGTGTGACCGTGCCTACCCGCGACGGACGGTCCATCACATTGATTGACCTGGCAACGCACACTTCTGGTCTGCCCAACATCCCTGACAACTTTGCCCCAACCGATATGAACAATCCATACGCCGACTACACCGTCGAGCAAATGTATGAGGCTTTCGCGCAGATCAGCCTCAAACGCAGTATTGGCTCCCAGTACAAATACTCAAATTTCGGGATGGGCTTGCTGGGACACATTCTTTCGTTGCGGAGCGGGATGAGCTACGAGGAGTTGGTGGTCACCAGGATTGCCAATGAGCTAGGGATGCCCGACACGCGTATCACATTAACACCCGAAATGAAGAGCCGCTTGGCGATAGGATACAGGGATGGAGAGCCGTTTCCCCTATGGGACATCCCGACTCTCGCTGGAGCGGGTGCTTTACGTTCGACGGTTCGAGACATGCTCACATTCCTAGCAGCAAACATGGGTCTCATAGAGAGCCGTTTGTACGAAGCGATGCAGGTAACACATGAGCCGCGCTTCCCTGTAGATGCGTCAATGGAAGTCGGCCTCGCTTGGCACATTCGCACCCTGAATGATGCCCAAATCGTCGAGCATCATGGCGCAACAGGGGGGTACTGGAGTTTTGCCGGCTTTATCAAGGATAAAAAGACGGGCGTCGTTGTTCTCACCAATACGTTCCATGATATCGACGAGATCGGTCTTAGCTTGCTCAGAGACAGTATGGTTCAACCCTAGGCGTCTGCGGCTGCAGCAATTCTGGCTGCTGCCAACAGGCCATCCTACACGCTCTGCCTAAGCCTCGCTGCCCCGAAAAGAACTCGGGATCCAGTCAAGCTGGACGAACGTCCCCGTCTATGCGGGGCGAACGGTCTTCGAGCGGCGACTGGGGATGTGGCCCGATTTGTAATCGATGGTGAGGTTTAGGGCAGCGGGAATTCCTGACCTGAATGAATGCCCCGGCACCTCCCTGGCCTGACCGGATGTATGATGATCTCTTTGGAAGGGTCTGTCTCCTGCCTGAATTAACAATTGCATTTCAACAGGCCAGGACAGGCAGCTCGAGGTTTTATGCATCGGCAACTTACTGATTAGATTATAAGCATCCAAAGGATAGATCTAATGCCAACAATCGGTGTAAGTGTTGCAATTTTTGACAAGAACAAGATCCTCCTTACGAAAAGGAAGGATGTTGGATTTTGGTGCATCCCTGGTGGTGGTGTTGAGAATAGAGAAACCATCTCACAATCTGCCATCCGAGAAGTGAAAGAAGAAACCGGCTTCGATATTGAGCTAAAGCGTCTGGTTGGAATCTATTCACGTCCTAATTGGTGGGATGGTGGTGCACATGAAATCCTTCTTTCAGGTGTTCCTAAAGGCGGCCAGTTGAAGCGAACAACTGCGGAGACTCTTGATGCGGGATATTTCGGACTTGAGGAACTTCCAGATGAAATCCTATTCTGGCATTATCGCCGAATCTATGATGCTTTTGTTGATAAGCCAGCTGTACTTCGATTACAGGATGTTGTGTGGCCATTCGGATCAGCCACTCGTAAGGATGCATATGCCCTAATAGACAATAAGAAAATTGATCCAGTTGAGATGATGAAATTTCTTACAGGCAAGTTAATGCCTGCCAGAGAATGCTTGGAGGTAGGGTCAGATATAGCCGATGTCTAACCTCTCACTGGAACAGACGCCGCGCGAGGTGAGAAAATCAAACATAAGAATGCTGCGGCTCCACTCAGCTCGCAACCGTTATCCGACAATAACCCTGTGGTGCTGAAGAGGTTGCTGCCCAAACCAACAAGTTCGCCAGCAATATCTCTCGATGGGACACTACTGATTGACTTTCGGGCAGAGATCACTGCTCTCCCCGACATCGAAGTCTACGCCGTGCTCGCCGAGACCGCCTTCCGCCGCTACCCTGGGATTCCCCTCGGCAATAACGTTCTCCACCTCAACTTGGGAGCCAGTGGCACGGAGAGGCGAAACTGATCATTATGCAAGGTTTGGTTGCCTGGCTGAAGACCTGCGCCGACGAGATTGAGGGCTTCGACCCTTTCCGTCCTCTCCTGCCCCAACTCGACCTACTCACCGACGACCTGTTCCGCGCCGCGACCCAGTCAATGGATACGCTTATAGGGAAGGAGTAGGAAGTCGAACTTGAACTGCATCTCAAGCGTATAAAGATTATAGGAATCTGTCCATAGAAAAGCCCGATCAGGGCGACTCCGGTTTGAGCATAGGAACCGACTATCAAACTGAGAACATATACAATACGCCGCAGATTCTGGTGAGTGAATCGCTCTGGTATGGCCCGTATATGGCAGATTTGCTCTCAGAACCGAAACTGGGCAAAGAATAGAAGCGAAAAACTGCAAGGAGGGGTACACCATGCTCGATCGAAGGGGATTTCTGCAGCTTTTGTCAACACTTGGCATTTCGTCAGTGCTCTCGCGGGCCTGCTCATCGAGCCCCACCCTACTACCGACAAGCACGCCCCTCCCGCCATCCGGCACGCCTACTCCCAAGGCAACACCATCCCCAACGCCGATAGCCACACCAAGTGAAGGCGAGATTACCCTTGAGATGATCGCCGCCGCGGAAAAGATATTTGGCATAGAACTGACTGACGAAGAAAGAAAACAAATCTTGGAAAGGTTGTACGAGAATATCGAACTCTATCAAACTCTCAGAGATGAAAGACTAGACGACACCGTCATGCCTTCCATGGTCTTTAACCCCATCCCACCAGGAATGACGTTTTCAAAGGAAAGGCGACCCTTCCGCTACAGTGACGTGGATGTTGAAACGCCGGGGCAGATCGAAGACGTCGCCTTTTATTCCGTCCTCCAACTGGCCAAACTGATCCGGACGAGACAGATTACCTCTACCGAGCTAATGGAAATGTACCTCGCGAGGCTGCGAAGGCTTGATCCTACCCTGGAATTCGTGGTCACGTTCACCGATGAATTAGCCCGAGAACAGGCCCGGAAAGCGGACGAGGAGATCCAAGCCGGCAAGTACCGTGGCCCGCTGCATGGGATCCCTTATGGGATCAAGGACCTCTTCTCGGTGAGAGGGTACCCGACAACCTGGGGAGCAGAACCTTTCAGGGATCGAATCATCGATCGGGATGCATCTGTCGTTGAGAAGCTCGAGGAAGCCGGCGCTGTATTGCTGGCCAAACTAACCACGGGCACTATGGCAACAGGGGAAGACTGGTTTGGAGGGTATACGAGAAATCCGTGGAATCCAGAATGGGGAGCAGGCGGTTCATCTGCCGGACCGGCATCAGCTACAGTTGCAGGCTGTGTCGGGTTTTCGATCGGTACAGAAACGAATGGATCCATGACCTCCCCCTGCGACGCCTGCGGAGTTTCGGGGTTGAAGCCGACCTTTGGAAGAGTGAGCCGATACGGGGTGATGACTGTAGCCTGGAGTTGGGACAAGGTCACCCCCATGTGCCGCACCGTTGAGGATTGTGCGGTGGTGTTCAACGCCGTTTACGGCCCGGAAGGAAGAGACAACACGGTCATCGATTTACCGTTCAACTGGGACCCGAATTTTGATATTCGCCATTTACGAATCGGCTACCGCACCCAGTTCTTTGAAGGGGAGCTCATGGAAGGAGACGTGGCATTCAGGAGAGGTGTGCGGGAAGAAAGTCTCAAAGTGCTGGATTTCTTTCGCGATCTCGGTATCGATCTGGTGCCACTGGACATCGATCTCAATCCGATGAGCGCAGTCGGACTCACCATGATGTGTGAGAACGCAGCTGCGGCCGATGAAATGTTCCGCAGTGGTCAGGATGACCTAATCCAAGACCCCAGGTGGCCGAACTATTGGAGAGAACACCGATTCGTCCCAGCCGTCGAATATCTGCAGGCAGCCCGATATAGAAGCCTGGTCATCCAAGAGATGGATAAAGTATTCCAAGATATCGACGTCTATATCGAGATCACCTGGACAAGCTGCTGGCTGACAAATACAACTGGCCATCCGGTCGTCGTCGTGCCGTGCGGATTCTTGGGCGATAGACCTGTCAGCATCTCCTTCGTTAGCCGGCTGTTTGGGGAAGCAGAACTCTTGGCGGTTGCCAAGGTATTCCAAGATGGGACAGGGTACCACCTGAGACATCCGGAACTGTGATTAAGGTGATGAAAGGCAGAATTTGCGGCCTGTCCTGAGCGGAGCTCACCTGGCTATCGTGGAGCTTTGCGGGGTTTGAGGCGGCCTGACACAGAGTTGGTGGGCGAATGAGTGACCACCCGGCGGGTCGGGCCGCTGAGCTTACAGCCATTGGGCGGCAACGATCCCCTTCGACAGGCTGGTTTCCAGGAGCCCACCGAACACATGTCGACCCTCGTCATCTATCTCCTTTCGGTAGCGGTGCTGCTTGCTTCCGCTTTCCTCATCTTCCGCATTCTCGTGCGCTGTAACTATCGTGAGAGAGGCCAGTTGACCCTGCTCTGCAGTCTGCTCGAGCTGGCGGTCTGCCTCGCCTACGCCTCGGTTCCCTACATCTACAATCCACCTTGCTGGCCCTATGTATGGTCGTGCCAAAACTCCGCGCCCCAGATTCTCGCCATCTCAGGATATGTGCTTGTCTCCATTGGTGCCATCCTTGGATTTGGCTCGATGATGTGGCTCGGGCTGCGACGTTCGTTCGGCCAGCAAGTGACCGGGCTGTATCGATCGGGCCCTTACCGTCTCACAAGGAATCCCCAAGTCCTAGGCGGGTTCCTGATCGTCACCGGGATTGCCCTGCTGTGGCCGTCATGCTATGCCTTTGGCTGGGCTGCGCTGTGGATTGCCATGTTCCATCCCATGGTTCTGACAGAAGAGGAGCACCTGCACAGAGTCTACGGGGACGATTACGCGGCATACTGCGAGCGAGTCCCAAGATACATCGGGTGGCGAAGCCGACTTTAGAAGGTTGCCGCCCAATAACTCAGTGCCCCGCAAAGACCGAGGGACCTTCAAAAGCTAACCCGGCTGGCGTATGGAATCGCCCGCGTGCCTGAGCTGCCTTGATGTGCGATAATGAGGCGACCATCGACCACGGTGCCGGTCAGTTGATCTCGAGTTCGTCGGACACGGCCATCTACTTCTGCTACTTAGCCGGTTGATATGCCGAGAACACTTCGATTCTTCCTCTTGGTCGCTTCAATGGCGATCGCCACCTCTTGCTCTCAAGGGCACCAGCAAAGTGGCAGTCTGGGGCCAAGATACGAGGCGGAAGCGTGGCTGGAGTCTAATCCCAACCCTAACGCGTTTGCCGGGAACCGTTTCACTTCAACCGAGGAGGCGCTCGCCTTTGTAGAAACGCTCTATGAACATGGTGCTCGCGAGGTGCTGGTTACTGGGATTCGCGATGAGGATTGGAGGATCGAATTGGAGGGGGGACCTTACGCGGATGTTCTGATCATCCGCCTGCCTTCCGAACCGATGCAGCGCGACCTGCTCTTCCAGATAGCGAATGAGGAAATGACACGGGAGGGATTCTCTCCCGAAGCAGATATTGGCCAAGAAGAGCTGCTGCTATGGTGGGATTGAAGAGGAGTAGCGCCGGGCTCCCTTCTTACATGCGCCCAGCCCCTCGCTGGAGCGGATGCCTACCATATGGACCTCAGAGTTGGTGATCCAGGGCATAGGGATTGGATCTATGATTGGGTCCATCGGGGAGCGCCGCTCAACTCGCAGCCATTGGCGCAGCAAACTCTTCCGGCTCATGTAGTTATCAAGATGGGGCAATAAATGACCAAACTGCTAAATGAGATCAAGGATGATTTGGATTTTATAAAATCACACACCTTGCAACCTGGTTGGTACAAGATTCTGAAAATCTTTCTAGTTATCGGTTTCCTTCTGGGTTACTATTTCTTGTTTGGAATTCTCAAGACCGTTCTATTCTTCGCCGTCTTTTTCTTCTTAAGCTTCCTCGTTCACCTCGTTTATCGGTCCAAGACGGACAAGTGGAGACGAAGTTGGCTTGATTTTGTCGTCATTGAAGAAAACAACGAGATAAAGGCTGAAAGCATAGGAAAATTTTATTATTCGGCAATTATCATCAATGCGACACTTTCCCTGATAATCAGCCAAGTACTAGGATAACTATCGAGTCGAGCATTCCTAGCAAAGAGTCAATAGAGAACGATGTCAGTAGGCCGCTCTCGGTACTGAGCAGAAATCTCCTATGCTCATGGAAACATTCTTTCGCATCACCTTCTGGTTCATTTTCGGAGGGATGATTGTTATACAGCTTTATTTCGCTTCACGGCTTCGTCTGGCTGGGGAGCATAAAGCTGCTGACCGCAAATCGATCGAGCGAGAAGGATGGGGGTGCGTCGCCCTTCGTGCTATTCGCTCCATCTCTCTTATCGCTTTTCTTGTACTGTACGCTATCAATCAGCCATGGCTCGAAGTGATCTCGGCGCCATTTCCTGTCTGGCTACGCTGGATGGGGGTCGCCCTAGGAGTCCTCAGCTTAGTGTTCTATGCGTGGTCTCGTACAACACTTGGGAAGGAATGGTCATCCCCCTTGCAAATGCGCGAGAAGCATCGTCTGGTAACTACGGGACCCTACGCATGGATACGCCACCCGATTTATATGGCTATGATAGGCTTTCTGACTGGCATCGCCTTCATCGCTGCGAATTGGTTCTTGATCGCTTTCCTCGTAGTTTCCATTGTAGATCTGGCTCTCCGCATCCCAAAGGAAGAGCAGATGATGATCGAGGAGTTTGGCGATGAATACAAAACATATATGCAAAGGACAGGTAGGCTGATCCCGAAATAAAGCGGGGTAATCACTCGCTTGAGTGAACCGGGGATCCAGTCCAGCCCCGTCAAGTCCAGTCAAGCTGGACGAACGGTCAAGCTTGATGAACGATCCCGTCTCGCTACGCTCGCGGGGCGAACGGTCTTCGCGGGACGGACGTTCAAGCTGGACGAACGGTGTGGCGAGATTTGCATTTGATGGTGAGGAAGAGGGATGCCGGAATTCGCGGTGGTGGGTCGTCCCCCGGCGCTTCCCTTGCGTGATCGATTGTGTGATGATGATCAGGATTGTATCTTCCGACACAAGCATCTACGTTGATATAAGGAATAAGCCAACTTCGGCAGGCAGCTCGATGCCGTTAGGTGGATCGGAAAATGATATCGAGGGACTGGGTCATGCTAAGAAAAGTCAATTGTATTGAAATTCCTGTGTCGAATATGATGAAATCCGTGGCCTTCTATGAGGAAGTGTTAGGACTTGATAAATCTTATGAACATCCTGTGTGGACATCATTTGACATTGGTGGGACATCATTTGCCCTTGCGGCTAGCGGTACGAAAGGAACACCTAAGGATGCAGAGATTTGCCGAAGTTGCACACCGTGCGTGCTCCGCTATGCGGCGGATCAAGACCAACAAGAGGGAAAGCCAACCGCCAGTTGTGTCATTTACTTATCAGTTGACAATATAAATGCTGTTTATGAAGAGCTAAAAGAGAAAGGTGTAAAGTTCCTCAGTGAGCCACGGAAGCAAGCGTGGGGAGCCAAGACTGCTGTGATGTTCGATCCTGATCTTAATATCTTGGTCTTAACCGAATACGATTGAAGAACTGATATTCGTATTGAAGAATTCATGCTGAGTTGAAACGATCCGCTTATCCATTTGCAAGAGCCCTGGAAAACCACCAGGATCTTCGACGGACCGGGAATACTGAGCGAAAATCAGGCCGTATTGTATGATGGGGATGCTTGGAGAGCATGAGTCGATCCGTGGCCCGGCCGCCATCTCGTATCCTTTGGGCGGATGGTGCAACTACCCTTCCACACGTTCTTGAGACAGACAAAGCAATGCAGCAGAACCTGAGAGTCGAAGTCACCCGTGCTGATGAACTCAACCCCGATCTCCACGCGACCGTTCTTGCGCTCTGCAACCGGGCTCACGAGGAAGATCTTAGACCGTTATTCGCTACATTTGTGGATGCGACCCATGTGCTTGGTTTTCTGGGCGGAGCACTCGTCAGCCATGCTATGTGGGTCACTCGCTGGCTCCAGCCAGGTGACGGCCCCCGCCTGTGTACCGCGTACGTCGAGATGGTGGCCACTGAGCCACACCACCAAAGACGCGGCTTTGCGACAGCTGTCATGCGTCGTCTCGCGACTGCCATTTCCGAATATGACCTGGGTGCTTTGTGTCCGGCTGAGCCCCGTGTGTATGCCAGATTGGGTTGGATCTTCTGGCGTGGTCCGCTGTTTATTCGGTCGGGAGAACGATTGATACCCACACCAGACGAAAGGATCATGATCTTGCGTCTGCCGAAGACGCCTTCGCTTGACCTAGATCAGCCACTATCAGCTGAGTGGCGCGAAGGCGAGCTGTGGTGATGGGACCAGACCATGGCCTGTCCAGCCGCCCCACACCTCGCTACCCCGCAAAGATCGCGGGGTCTTCGACAATTGACCCGGCTGGCGGGCGAAAATGCGCAACTTGCCGTGGTCACCGAGTTGCCGTAAAAAAGTGGCGGCTGAGAACCCAGAACCGCCGTGCAGCTGAGCTCGAAGCCTTTAGTCGGACTCGGGGTGTGCACCAAAGCAGGGACAGCCGACTGCCTGGGGAGACCTGATGCGTTTACGTTTCACTGGCTTGTG
>DUEW01000102.1 GCA_011174845.1 Anaerolineae bacterium
GTTGAGTTGGTCGAGTACTCAACTCTAAAGAAGGATCAAGGAATGAAGTACGGTCTCAGTCTTCCAAATCACGGTGAATATGGGGATATCCACCGTGTTGTCGAATTAGCTATTCTTGCAGAAGAAGCTGGATGGGATGGTTTTTTCCTTTGGGATCACATTGCGAGAGGGAAAGCACCACAAATGGATCCTTGGATTGCCATGGGAGCGATTGCCTCAGAGACGAACAACATGCGTTTGGGTATGCTGGTCACGCCGATCTCCCGAAGACGTCCCTGGAAAGTGGCTCGAGAAATTGTCACGCTGGATCATCTATCCAAAGGCAGAATGGTGCTCGGTGTTGGCCTCGGGGATTTTAAGGGAAAGGAATTCGAAAACTTTGGAGAGGTTGCAGATTCGCATATCAGGGGAGAGATGTTGGATGAAGGATTGGATATTATCAACGGGCTTCAATCAGGAGAAGAGTTCAGCTATGCCGGTACACACTATCAGATTAAGATGACGATCTTTACACCGAAACCCATTCAAATCCCCCGTGTTCCGATTTGGGTCGCGGGAAAATGGCCCAACAAGAAACCATTTCATCGCGCTGCTCGTTGGGATGGCGTGGTGCCTATACATAGGTCAAGAAGTCTTAAGCAATATCTAACACCGGATGAGATTCGTGAGATTAAAGTCTTTATCCAGCGACAGCGCGTGACCGAAGCTCCTTTTGATATCTGTATGAGCGGGATATTACCAGCAAAGAGCCTCTCAGAGGACAAGCATATTGTAGCGTCCTATGATGAGGCAGGTGTCACCTGGTGGATTGATTTTGTATATTCAAGTACGGGATCTGTGAAAAGATATATGGACCGTATTAGATATGGACCCCCTCGGTGATCGTCTCATCGATCAAGGATGTTACACGGAAACGATGGCTCCACTCGACTCTACCTGAAGCCGACTTGCTTCTGCCAGGGGATTCGCAACTTGATGAATCGAGATTGGTTATAATTTACAATTGGTAAAGAACAATTACGGCAGGCATTTCATGCCTTTCGTTGTTTGGCGTTTGACATAAATCAATATTTCTTATTTAAGGAGGAAAACGATATGACAACAGTATCCACGCCATCGGTAAGTTCAGCGGATGAAAACACGAAGACATTTATGGGACTCCGCCGCTTCAACTTGATCATGAGTTTCTTGCATCTCATCCAAGGTGTCTTCATGATCGTGGTGAGCAATGACACCACCTATCCCATCTATACCAACTTCTTGAGCTTCAATAGAGAAACCTTCTCTCTAACACCAAATCCACAACTCCTCTACGAACTACGTTTCGGACCAGCAGTTGCCGCTTTTTTGCTCATCTCAGCCGTGGCACATTTCTATCTGTCGACGATAGGCTACCGTAACTATGTCAAGAACCTAAAGATGGGGATGAATCCCGTTCGTTTCTACGAATACGCGTTGAGTTCCTCGCTTATGATCGTGCTTATCGGTATGCTGTCTGGACTGTGGGACCTTGGCGCCATCATCCTGATTTTTGGACTCAATGCCATGATGAACCTGTTCGGTATCATGATGGAGTTGCACAATCAAACGACAGAGAAGACAGATTGGACGTCGTTTATCTACGGATGTATCGCGGGCATCGTCCCCTGGATTGTGATCGTCACGTATTTTCTCGGCTCGGTCAACTCAGGCGATGCCAAACCTCCGACATTTGTCTATGCGATCATTCCAACGTTGTTCGTCTTCTTCAACATCTTTGCGATCAATATGGTGCTTCAGTACAAGAAGGTGGGACGCTGGAAGGATTATCTCTTCGGGGAACGTGTGTACATCGTATTGAGCTTGACGGCTAAAACGGTCTTAGCCTGGCTGATATTTGCCGGTACGCTGGCTCCTGTCTAGTACAGAATAAAGAGCGTGCAGGGAAAGCGCTGACAGCGCGTCCAACAACGCATTGAACCTCTGGATTAAACCTGGATACTTTGCCAGACCTTGGTGGCGCGCGAAAATCCGTCGAAATAACTTTGCCAGGCCGCTTCCTGGCCTTTGGATTATCCATCCAGAACAGGTTTCTATTCTGGATCCCTTTAACTATCCAGAGTCAAAGCTGTGGAGTCTCTCTCTCAAGCATCTTCAATGTGGTGAGTAAAAGCAACGGGGGTTGGAAGCATGGAACATAAACAAGAAATTTCTGAAGACGAACGCTTGAAACGCGAATATTACGATCTGGTTGGGGATTGGAACCTTCCCATCGTTCGTATGGGGGGATTATCTGCAACGGCGCAGCTCTTGGAAATGTGCGCTGTGGACGAACAAAGCAAGGTGTTGGAAGTTGGTTGTGGGGTCGGGTACACGACGTGTGAAATCGGCATGAAGTTTGGTGCACATGTGGTGGGCATAGACATCTCCGAGAAAATGATCGCAAATGCAAACAAAAGAGCAAAGGATCTTGGAGTTCAAGATCTGGTTGAGTTTCGGGTTGAAGATGTAGCGAATCTCCCTTTTGAAGACGAATCGTTCGATGTGGTGATCATGGAGTCTCTCTTGAATATATTGGGGGAGCAAAGTGTCATTGAAAGAGCACTCCTCGAAATTTACAGAGTAACCAAGCGTGGGGCGCGAGTCGGAGCGAATGAAGTATTCGTGGACGAATCCGCACCATCTGAAGTTCGGGCTCGCCTTCACGAGCTTCTTATGGGGGAGTTGGGTCCAGGTGCCAATCTGGCTCGGTACAGCGATGAGCAGTTTAAACAAATGTTTGCGGATACAGGTTTGCCTGTGGTCAAGATCATGAAGAACCAAGCAGCTGGTACACGCTCCCAACTTGTTAATGATCTCATCAAAGTCATGGGGTTCATGGGTTTCATGCGCTACTCAATCAGAGCGACCAAGGACTTGTTGATCAATTCAGAGCTAAGAAAGGCCACGATGAAGGCAGCTCCGGCTCAAAGGATCATGGAAAGAAACAAAGATACAAGGGATTTCTTTGGCTACGTTTTGATTGTCGCAGAGAAGCTAATTTGAGCATCTTATGTCCGAACATGAAGATCAGCTCGCGTTTATCTAGCCAGATACTTGGGTCGGATAATCATTATGAGAAGGAGGTCAAGAATAGTACAAATCGGATATTCGGTGCATCCCTGATAGCGGAGTAATTCCTTGAAGGGTGACTTGAATTAAAAATTCAGCTGGATTAAACGGATTGTGTTCAAGTTAGGGGATTAGGAAATCAAAGACACCGAGCCACTCATTGGGGGGGACCAGGTGAGCAGCGCGTGTGATAGATTGCGGCGGGATTTGGGACTTGTGAAGATACTGGGTATCGATGGCGGCAGGAGGCTCGCTAGCCCCTGGTCTTTTCAATGGACAGAGCTTGCGCCTGATGGGAAGTTATAGATATTAACAAAGGTGCCCAAGGGGCGCAGGTGATTTGGGCTTCATACACAGCAAAAAATGGATCATGTATATTCTTCCATTATTATTCGGCTTCGCTTTCGACTCGGCCAGCGCCTTCACTGCTGCTTACTCCCAGTGGTGGGGAAATAAGATCGGTAGGTTGGTAAGTTTGGTGCTCAGGAATATTTTGGGCATACCGCTGTGGGTGCTTGGTTTTGCGCTCGCTATCCGGACTCCGTCGGTCCCGCTTTTTCCCGCCACCCCATTAATAGATCTTTTAGGTTGGCTGCTCGTCATTGCGGGCGCGGCTGTGATCCTCTGGGCGCTCCCCGTACTGGGGCGACGAGCCGCGGTACCCGCGATGGGCGACACGCTCGCCGCTGGCGGACCGTATGCCTATGTACGCCATCCGATCTATAGCGGCACATTGCTCGAGTTTGCAGGTCTCTTTCTTCTGCATGCCACAAGATCCACTATACTTGCTTGCTTTCTTGGGATATCCTGGCTCTTCATCCAGGCAAAGCTAGAAGAAGTGGATTTGCTCGAACGTATTCCATCATATCGTGAGTATATGTATAGGGTGCCGCGTTTCGTTCCCCGCTTACGGAGAATGCGATCTTGTTAAATCCATGGGGTGGATATCTGACATCCAGCAACGCGTTGAGTCGCAATTAGATGTCGAGAAATCTTAATGATTATTGAAGAACAAAAACGGAATAATGAACGAAGGAAATGACGATACATGATGGGAGGCTCTGATATGAAGAAGATCTTCGTTCTACTCGTAATTGGTTTGACAGTACTTTCGATCGCCGGGTGCACCGCTGGTCCGAATGAATTGGTAAATTCCCCCGATGAAGAAGGGAAGGTCGCTGGATTCTGGCAGGGGCTGTGGCACGGGATCATCTCCCCCATAACATTTATTATTTCACTCTTCTCAAAGACCGTGCACATTTATGAGGTCCATAACAGCGGTGGCTGGTATAACTTCGGATTCCTGTTAGGTGCTTCTATTATCTTCGGAGGTGGTGGAGGCGGAGCGGCAAGACGCCGTCGTCGATAAATATTCCACTACCTCAACGCTCGTTGGAATTCTGAGTAAATGTTAGGATCTTAGGGCTTGGATAAGTACGGGGGTTCCGTCTCGCTGCACTCACGCGACGAATGTCCGATCAAGCTTGACGACCGGTCCCGCCCAGCCAAGCTGGATGAACGATCCAGTCTGTGCGAGGCGAACGGTCTCGCTGCGCTTGCGGGGCGAATGATCCAGTCAAGCTGGACGAGCGGTCCCGTCAAATTGGGCATACGGTCTTCGATCCTAGGAAGTACCGGGATCGCAGCTCGAAAGGAGATGTGCGCGTTGTCGATCTCAAGCGTAACAATCCCCTCTTCCCAGTGCGAAGTCGCTGAGAACCACTAATCATTAGAGGATAAATACGCCATATCAGTAATATGTATGAAATGGAGGATTCGCTGTGAAGACAATTGGTCTCATCGGAGGGATGAGTTGGGAGTCATCGATTGAGTATTATCGCATCATCAATGAGACCGTTCGGGAGAAGCTTGGCGGTCTTCATTCTGCTAAGAGTGTGATGTACTCGGTTGATTTTGCTGAGATCGAGGCCTTACAGCATGAGGGAAGATGGGAAGAAGCGACCCGTCAGATGATCAACGCAGCCCACCATGTTGAGCATGGTGGAGCCGATTTCCTCATCATTTGTACCAACACGATGCATAGAATGGCCGATGACGTGCAGGAGGCTATCAACATTCCTTTGTTGCATATTGCAGATGCCACGGCTGATAATATCAAGGCAAAAGGATTGAGAAAAATTGGGCTATTAGGGACAAGGTTCACGATGGAAGAGGACTTCTATCGCGGACGGCTCGTTGAGCGGCATGGTTTAGAGGTGCTGATCCCGGATAAGGGTGAAAGGCGGGTTGTTCATCAGGTGATCTATGATGAGTTGGTCATGGGTAAGATCGAGCCGTCGTCAAGGGTATCCTACAAGGAGATCATCGAAGGGATGATTTTAACGGGGGCTGAAGGCATTATTTTGGGGTGTACAGAGATAGGTCTACTGGTTGGAGCGAAGGATGTTGCAGTGCCAGTATTTGACACGACGCTCATCCATGCCACGACGGCAGTTGAGTACGCTCTAGGTGAATATTCGCTGGGGAGCTAATCCTCGTGGGGAGGGCAAGCCACGCATAACTACGCGCTCGTGCGAATCTTGCGGGGCGACCCCTTGCAAACCATTCGCATTGCTTCAATAATCTAGGAAATCTAGTCGGTTTGCTAATCGAGCCGTTCCCTGGCCTGTCCTGGAAGCATATACTGCCATGGCTCGCAGCCATTAAACGAACATCCGATCAATAACGTAATATCAGTATCTCCTGAGGTGAACTTTCACATGCGAATTCATCATCTAAATTGTGGGACGATCAATGTTCCCGGTGGTGTATCTCTCATAGGGACAGGTGGATTACTACGTAGAGCCACTGGGGTTACACACTGTATCTTAGTGGAATCGGGGGATGGTCTCTTGCTTGTCGATACCGGGATTGGTACTCGAGATTGCTTGTCCCCTACAATTTTTATGCGTTGGATGTTGGCTATAGGTGGTTCTCCCCGCGATGTTCATGAAACAGCAATTGAACAAGTGAAGCGATTGGGATATGAACCTAGAGATGTGCACCACATCACACTCACCCACTTTCATTTCGACCATGCGGGTGGTTTACCTGATTTTCCTCATGCCAAAGTACATATCTATAACAAAGAATATGAGGCCCTGACCCAGCCAGAGGATATGTACGAACGATATCCGTATCGTTCAGAACATTGGGCGCATAATCCTCGTTGGGTGATCCACGAGTCCGTTGGTGATCAGTGGTTTGGGTTTGATTGTACGCCTTTGGTGGATCTTGGTTCGATCGCCTTCTTGTTCGTTCCATTACCCGGTCATACGAGAGGAAATTGTGCGGTGGCGTTACGTTCTCAAGATGGTTGGTTGCTGCATTGTGGGGATACGTATACCTTTCACGGTGAAGTCGATCCTGTCTCGCCTCGTTTGCCTCCATATTCACGCTCCCTCAGGCATCTTGTGAATTTAAACAAAGCCTTTCGTCGTATTGGTGACCATTCTTCTAGATTGCGGGCATTGATTGTAGAGCATGGAGATGAAGTGGAATTAACATGTTCACATGATCCCCGTGAGTTTGAAAAATTTTTCGAGCCTACGTGAAAATTTAAAAAGACTCCTCGATGAGCATGTTTATGGATCCTTTCTAATCCCTTCGACATGGTTAACACAGTGTCCAGGTCGCAGCCTGAGCATGGTTGAGAGGCATAGATTGTTGCAGACTATCTTGGTGATGACCTGTGAAGTCCAGGATTTATGGCTCGGAGTTGTTTGCACATGTTATCTATTAGGACCGAGAGATTGATGCAACCAAGAAAGTAAAATAATATCGATCAACAAGATTTGATTTCGAGACTGATCGCTCAGCCTTAAGCTTATAAGATGCTTAAGAGCGCTACAGGTTCTTGCGATCCATCTCTAGCTACTCAGGGCTATCGACGGTTCCTTTGGTGGGTCCTATCATGAAGCAGAAATAAAAACAATTGGAGGTTGGAGAAATCGTTAGAGACCAGGGCCGAAGTATTTCCAGAGGTAGTGAGATCTCTTGTTTCGAGTTTATTATCAACCATTTCGAGGAATCAATATGGACAGCGAAACTCCCGTCATTCGCACCTACGATCTCACCAAGCGTTTTAAAAAACTCACTGCCGTCAACGAGGTCAACTTTGCTGTAAAGCGTGGGGAAGTTTTCGGCTTCTTGGGTCCCAATGGGGCAGGGAAGACGACGACCATTGCGATGCTGCTAGGTCTGGTGAGACCTACTGCCGGCAGTGCTGAAGTGCTGGGCCACGACATCCGCCATAATTTGAGCACGGCGCTCCGGAGGGTGGGGGCCATCGTGGAAACACCTGCTTTTTACCCCTATATGAGTGGGATCGACAATTTACGCGTTTTTGCTCGCATCGATGGTGGCGACACCGAGGAGCATATCCCTGCCATTTTGGAACAAGTTGGGTTAACGGGGCGTGGCAAAGACAAGGTTGGCACCTATTCGCAGGGAATGCGTCAGCGGTTGGGATTAGGTGCTGCTCTGTTAGGTGACCCCGAATTACTCATTTTAGACGAGCCGACCAACGGGCTCGATCCGGCAGGTATGCAGGAGATGCGTGTCTTAATCCGATACCTAGCCGACGAGCAGAGCAAGACTGTCTTTCTGTCCAGCCATCTCCTACACGAGATCGAGCAAGTTTGTGACCGTGTGCTGATCCTCAATAAGGGACAGGTGATCGCTCAAGGAAAGGTCAAAGAGCTACTGAGCCAGGCTCACGCTATTGAGCTGCGGATTGAGGGAGCGGAGAGAGCCGCTGAGGTGTTATCCAGACTCGATTGGGTGCAGGGTACAAGCCGCGAAGGTGGTTGGCTTCATGTCCAGGCACCCCCGGAGCGGACTCCGGAGCTATTGGCTGCTCTGGCGGCGCATTCTCTCTTTCCCTTCGAAGTTCGACCTGTCGTTTCGACGCTAGAAAGTGTATTCCTCGATCTGACCCATGAGAGCACGGATGGTACGGATGTATAGGTTTGTCTTTGCAGAATGGTTAAGGATGCGACGACTCCGGCTCACGTGGGTCCTCTTGGCTTTACTTCTTGGCATCCTTGCATTACAAGTCAATGGCATGCTGAGTGAGCTAGAGGGGTTGAAAACTGAAGTTGAGACTGGTATCTCGTTGTCCGATGATACTCCATTGTCTCCTAACCAAATCGAGGGGAACCTCTTCTTGATCGAACTTCGAGAAAAGGATTTACGCTACCCTGCCTTCATCGGTACCGTGGCTCGTCTCTCAACCGGATTCGGTTGGTTTTTTGTCATTCTCTTCACGGTGGTTTTTGGGGGGGAGGATTTCAACCGACGGACCCTCCCTGTAATTTTGGCCCGTGGTGTACGACGGAGGGATTACCTGATTGCACGTATCCTGGCATTATGGCTAGCGATGGGGATGGCTGTGGTCATCATCATGGTGCTGGCCTCTGCTTGTGGTCCCTATGTTCACATGCAGGTTACTGACGATCCTATCTCGTTGATAGGCTTGGGGGATGCGCTGCTTTGGGTGCTTCGGTCCTGGTTAACCTGTCTACCCTTCATCGTTGCCGTCCTTTTCTGGGCGGTGTTGGCTCGCAACATGGGACCAGCTTTAGGAGTTGGTATCGGTCTTCACACATTAGAGTACCTCTATGGGTTGGTGATTCCGTTTCTAGCGGTCGTCTCCGCAAGTGCAGATCTCATTGGTGGAGACGTGCCGTTGATCTACCGCTTGCAGATAAAACTGTTTAGCATCACGCTGGGTTACAACGCCGATCTCTTCCTATACTGGGGAGCTCCCTATATGAGGGATCCAATCTTCGTCGCGCAAACCTTGGGACTAAATGATGTGAGCCTCATGCCCACCACTCCCACATACGCACTGGCATTGTTGTCGGGTTATACAGTCTTATTCTTCGGGTTGACTCTGTGGCTCCTCCAGCGCCGCGACGTGACATATGGACCGTAAAAGAAACGGAAAGGCGATGGATGCCTTAGCAACACTGGCACGATTGACCCGGATCGAGGTCCTCAAGTTCTGGCGTAAATCGGTTGCCCGCGCAGTTTTGGAGTTGATGTTCATCGGACCCATTGCAGGGGAAGCCATATTGGCGAGTTTCTCCATTCGTGATGCAACCTTCCCCCAGATTACTCAATTTCTTTTCTCATCAGACATGCTCATGATGATCGCGTTGATGACCGTAGTGATTTCGGTCATGGCATTGGGTAATGATTACGAATTAGGAACGGTGAGCGTCATCCTCAGCCGAGGTGTGGATCGGTACCAATTCATCCTTTCAAAAATTATTGCTTCTGTTGGTGCGGCCTTTGCCAATGGCCTCGTCTTCATGGTCGCCGCGTTTCTATCGACCTTCGTTGTTCACCTCATGTACAGCGATGTGCCTTTCTTTGAAGCAGCTGGGAAGGATATCCTTCTGCGGTTAATGGGCGCAACGGGAGTGATCGTTCTGGTTAACTTCGTCTTATCTGGGGTCGTGATGCTAGCATTGGTGTTGGGTCGAAGCTCTTGGGTGGGGATGCTCGCTGGGCTGGGCTATTTCTTTGGGGATTTCATCGTTGGTGGGTTGGGATCTGGGAAGATTCTGGGTGTGGATGACGCGTACCGATACACGGTCGCGTACCATGCGATAAGCATAAACGAGCTTTTCTTTCCATCCGACCCATCCGTATCGTTACCGCGGGCCTGGATCGAAGATGGGGTTGCTGATCCGGTACACGCGGTGATGGTTTTGCTTCTCTACGGTGCGCTGCTCGCTGTTATCGCAATTCTCCTCTTCCGACGACAGGATTTAACGACAAAAACCTGACAAGCTGAAGGTTTACGAACACTTGCTGGAGGGTTGATCAAGTAGATTTCAAGGTGGATACCTAAGTACGTAAAAATCAAGCGAGGGAGATCTACGGCAACGCTCCCTTTGGCAGGCTCAGGATTACGTAGACAGCTATTCCGGGAGTCCATGATTTGAGGCCGTTAGGCTGGTCTATGACAAGAGAGACAGGATAAAGACATGTTCAAAAAAGTGCTTCCTCCCACCTACTTGTTGGTAGCGATAATTCTCATCCTTCTTCTTCACTTCATCTTTCCGATTGCCAACATCATTAAAATCCCCTGGAATCTAATTGGGTTGTTACCCATAGTTCTTGGAGTAGCGATGAACCTCATCGCTGATAACGCTTACAAGCGCTACCAGACAACAGTTAAACCTTTTCAGGAATCACACGCATTGATAGCAGATGGCGTGTATCGACTAAGTAGACACCCGATGTATCTTGGCTTTGTCTTGGTACTCATAGGAGTATCACTCTTGCTGGGTTCCTTCTCCCCATATATCGTCGTGATTGTATTTGCGATCTTGATGGATATCGTATTCATTAGAGTGGAAGAAAGTATGCTCGAAGAGAAGTTTCAACAAGAGTGGAAGGATTACAAATCGAAAGTCAGAAGATGGATTTGATTGGTTTTTAGGTAACATCTGAACTTCAAGAACTGTGAAGTTCGTTATGGGATTGCATTAACGCTGCTCTACTCGAAATTCATAAGCGAACTCTTTAGTTCTATCGGACACCAATTCTAGATAATCTGAGGAATCTATGACGAAAGAGCATGTGATGATCTACACAGATGGTGCTTGTGATGGTAATCCTGGTCGGGGTGGATATGGTGTTGTCTTACTGGAAAGGGGATCCGGAAGGGAATTGTCTCGAGGCTTTCGATTGACAACCAATAATCGAATGGAATTGCTAGCCGCAATTGTAGGGCTCGAAGCATTAGAAGAACCGAGCATAGTAACCCTATATAGTGATTCAAAGTACCTTATTAATGCGATGAACCAAGGATGGGCAATTGAATGGAAGGACGTGGGATGGGTGCGTAAAGATGGGAAACGAGTGCCAAACGCTGATCTTTGGGCGAAGCTGTTGACGCTGATTGAACAGCATGAGGTCACATTCGAGTGGGTTAAAGGACATTCTGGTATTCGTGACAATGAAAGAGCGGACAGACTTTCATACGCTGCCATTGAAAACGAAGACCTATCGGAAGATGAAGGATATATTGAACGATTAGAAGTGGAAAAAGAGGCTCCATCCAAGATTACAGAAGAAGGCCAGCCCTGCAGAAAATGTGGAACACCAGTTGTCAAGAAGACGCCTAAGAGCAAGCGCAAACCACATCAGGCCTATTATTATGAATACTATTTGTATTGTCCTGGTTGCGAGACAAGGTATATGGTTGAGGATGCTAAGCGATATTTCAATCAGGGTACATTATTTAATAGCTGAATACGTGGAATCGTTCAGGGGATCCTTTTAACGATCACATGGGGATGTGCGACGTGAAGAAGACAACGATCGTGGATAAAGCCTTTCTCATCATCCTTGCCCTTTCCTTAGCGACCTGTTCCTCACCTGTCCCTCCAACAGAGCGAGATCTCGGATCCATCTCGACACCCACGACGGAATCGGTCTCGCCTGTTGAAAAAGTAGCTTCACCAACTACAGAATCCCCTCCACAGATGGAAGGTGAATTCGCGGACGTGGTTTTCATGAACGGAGTCGTACTCACCATGGAGTTGGATCCATCACAAGCTCAAGCTATCGCGATTCGTGGTGAACAGATATCAGCGGTAGGTAATGATGAGGAAGTAAGCCAATGGATTGGTCCCAATACGCGCGTCATCGATCTGCAGGGCTACACACTCATGCCAGGTTTCGTTGATGGTCACAACCATCTATTCTCCCAATCACAATTCCCTGATCAGGGTATGTGGGACGTGCAAGACCTGGCCCTTTCATTTGGGGTCACAACTTCAGCCGAGGCGGGCGTGGATGCTCAGCTACTGGATCAAATACTGAAGGTCGATCAGGACGGAGAGCTGCGTTTGCGAGCCAGTCTGTACCTCCTGCACGCAACAAGTTGTGGCGAGGATTTAGGCTTCTGGTATCAAGATCACCCGCCATCGCGACCGGAGGGGGCGAAACTGCACATCTCAGGGATCAAGGTCTTTACTGACGGAGGCTCCTGCAACCGACCGGCTGTCAGCTTCGAATATGTAGGAGAGGGGCACGGAGACTTGTATTTCTCCCAGGAGGAATTGAATCAGATCGTTATGGATGCGCAGGGGAGAGGTTACCAGGTCGCTATTCACGCGCTCGGTGATCGGGCCGTTGAGCAGTCGCAAAATGCCATCGAGGCTGCGCTGGATGGATCACCGAATACACCTCGCCACCGTATCGAACACAACGCTTTGGTCCGTCCTGACCTTGTCTCTCGCTATACTGAGATCGGCGTCGTTGCAATGATCTTCGGTAAGTTCCCGGCATGCTTCTTCGTGGGTGATACATCTAAATTCAAGTATTTGACGCCACCAGAATACATTTCCTGGGAGTGGCCCTATCGTACGCTGATCGATGAAAATCCCGGTTTGCATTTCGCCTGGCATTCAGACTATCCGGTATTCTCCTCCATCAATCCCATGGAGCATCTATATGGCATGGTCACCCGAAAAGAGGTCAGCGAGGACGGTGTTACGATATGTGAGCCCCTGGATTGGGCGATCGACGATCGCTTGAGCGTGGAGGAAGCGCTGCGCTTTATGACCATTGAATCGGCATACAGCCTGTTCCGAGAAGAGGAAGTGGGAAGCCTGAAGCCGGGCAAGTACGCTGACATGATCGTGTTATCCGCAAACCCCCTTTCAGTAACACCGGATTCGCTGAAGGGCATTCAGGTCTGGATGACCATGGTGAGTGGACGAGTCGAGTATTGCTCTAGTGAACAGCAGTGGATCTGTCCACCCAGTGGGGGAGGCGAAGAGGATTAGGGGGATCTTGTACTTTGTTTTGATAGGATTTTGGACTAAGTCATCGGGGATGAGTTCACCCCTCGCGGTTCTCATGTCAAACGACTTGTTTAACGAAATTTATTCCGAACCAAATTGAGAACTTAAGATAGGAAACTCGGTGCCGTTCGGGTAAAGGCTTTTTTCGCTAATGTTCACATTAAATTCAAAGACTTCTAAATTTGCCGCTATTTCAATTGCAGTCATTCTCATCGAGAAATTTATCGCATCAATGATCTTTCGATCATTTTCATCTCAAGATTCGAATTTTGATTTGATAATCGATCTTCAAGGCTTTGTATTCGCTTGGATGGTTCCCTTGCTCATTGTGTATTTGATTGAGGGGAGAGATCTTCGATCCATTGGTTTAGTTATCGAAAGAAAGAATTACGTTAAGTACTTCATCTATTCAGTTGTAGGTCTCATCATCCCAGCTTTCATCGTTGGATTTAATAAGGCTCTGCTCATTTCGCTTGTTCAGCAACTCGTTTCTATTGGGGTTGCTGAGGAAGTCCTCTGGCGCGGCTTCCTTCAAGCTCGTCTGTCCGCATGGTTGGGGAAATATCAGGGATGGGTTATAGCGAGCTTGTTATTCGGCTTTGGACATCTTGTTTCATTATGGAGCCATCCAGGCATTAATCCTGAGATTGGTGATTTGATCTTGCTCGGGCAGACTACTGCTGGAGGGTTTATTCTCGGATTTATTTTCCTCCGTGCGAAGAGCATTGTCCCAGGAGCGATATTTCATGTATTTGGCAATGTATACCTCTTTAAGTTGATCGATCTCATGATTGGATGAAAGACCATGTCAATGAGCACAGAGATCACACCCTGGGCTCTATGATTGAACGTGACAGAAGTTCTTTGTTATAACACCGATGAGTTGAGGATTCTTACAGCAGAAGAAGATGCCTCAACAGATTCTGATGGAACAATCGATCCTGAGGTGACCATACTTGGATGATCGCATGATGAATGTGAACATCCGCCTACAACGTGTATTGTTGCCTGAACCTAGTCTACGTGAAGTTGCTAGGAACCAGTTTTTCGAATAGGAAAGTACATGTACATAGTGCCGATCTCGATACCCTCATAATCCTCAGGGTAGAGTTCGAACTCCGGCTCGCCTTCACAGACTTCATACTCCACGTTGGGTAGCCATTCTTTGTGATAGAACTTGTACGCTTCTATAATGGTCGGTACCGTGCATGGAATCACTGCATAGGTCTGCTCAGGAATATCCCAAGTTGTCATTCCTTCAGGAGCCTGGGTACCAGGTTCTACTTGGAGTCCTGCGAGGTAATCGAACTGCTCGGTACCTTCATCGTAGTTTGCCATGACTCCATAGCCAATTCTGTTCTTTATGAATTCCTTCACTTCATCAAATCTTGTATGAAATTTTTCCCACAATGGCGGTATGAACTTAGGTCCATCTTTTCCACGTTCTACCATTCCCACTACGGTGAACCCTGGTTTGCTCTTGATTTCGACTTCCATTTGGAATCCTCCCATTTCGATGGAGCTCTGCTCGACGTCGATTTTATGTTAGCTCTAGGTAACGCGCTCGATTAACGAACCCATATTCATTCTACCGGCGTGTTGTGAAAAAAACTATAAAAATCAAAGAAAGCGTATGATTAATAAAGTCTCTCGATGAGAAAAACCTTTTGCATTCGTACAAAGCCGTGCTACCCTCTCGCTTGGTCAGAACTCGATATTAACTTGCCGAGAGCGCTAAGCTAATCATTACACCAATTTTCGACCAGAAGAGAGTATTTTTGAGATGTACGATCAAATCCTCAACGATCTTCGAACGGCCTATGATCGAAAGGCAGATGAGCGAGATCAAAAAGGAGTCTCAGAATGGAAACATCATGAACGGCTGAGATTCCTATCGCTCCTGCGCGATGAGGAAAGACATATGCTCCTTGACGTCGGCGCTGGCATAGGAGTCCATGGAAGATTTTTCCAGGATCATGGTATGGATGTGATCTGTACTGATCTCTCCTATGAGAATGTCCAAAGATGTCGAGAAAAAGGTCTTACCGCGTGTGTCATGGATTTCCTTAGCATAGGTTTCGCTCATAAGATATTCGATGCCTTGTTTGCGATGAATTGCTTACTGCATGTTCCCAAGAGGGATTTGCCTCTAGTGCTCGAATCGCTTCGAAATAAATTGGTCATCGGGGGTCTGTTCTATTGGGGACAGTATGGTGGGATTGGGCGTGAAGGATCGTGGTCCGATGATCATTACGAACCCAAACGTTTTTTCTC
Source organism: Anaerolineae bacterium (assembly GCA_011174845.1). Lineage (GTDB taxonomy): Bacteria > Chloroflexota > Anaerolineae > Anaerolineales > E44-bin32 > DUEZ01. The sequence continues at coordinate 15,195 of DUEW01000102.1, forward strand.
GCTCCTTCCGGACGATCAAATGCGAGCCTTTAGTGAAAGGTATTTTGAAGTAATCTCTTTTAATATCATCGAGATCGAACAGGAGAACGATATTCACTTTCATTCGGTGATTCTTAGGAGAAGACACTCAAGCGGATAGATGGGGGCAGCCGAAACGATCACAAACGAAAAATGGGTTGAGCATAAATCAATGGCCTTGGCTACGATTACTACAAGGTTGTTTCGGTATCAAGAGATTTTTTTAAGTGAAAAAATGAAATGGCGACGAGAACGCTCTACTTGATAAGACATGGTGATTATCAGCTTGCAGAAATTAAAAAGTTAGATCGCGATCTAACGCTAGAACAGCATTACGAACTACACACCAAGGAGGGTGGTTTAACACCCACGGGAATAAAGCAGGCAAAGTTAACGGCGAAAAGACTCAGCTCGCTTCCGATCGATGCCATCTATTGCAGTAGCCTGCGAAGAGCATCAGAAACTGCGAACGTGATCGTCAAGGAATTTCCTGCAATCAAAGTAGAAAAAGCGAGACTGTTATGGGAATGTGTCCCATTTATCCCCAAGGCCTTCGCTCAACATGAACACTTCAGATATTTATCTGAAAAAGATGTAGATCAATGGAAAAGACAGGCTAACGAGGCATTCGAGAGTTATTTCAAGAGGGCTCGTGGGACTGATAAACACGACATTGTCGTCAGCCATGCCAATCTCATCCGTTATCTGGTCTGCCTTGTCCTTCAAATCCAACCAGATGCTTGGTTCAACATGTTCATCGACAATTGTGGGATCAGTGAAATTCGAATAGAACCCAACGATCGCATGAAGCTTGTATCCTACAATGATGTGGGACATCTCCCACGTGAACTAAGGACATATATCTAGTCTCGAGGAGTTGGAGTTTTCCTCGACTCGATAGAATAAGCTGATAGATCAAATCCGGAATAGAACCTGATCATGGGCGTCTTGAATATCAAGTGATCCGAAGATTAGTTGCTTATCTCCGATTACTCGGGACAAGGTGGCTGATACTCCTTAGATGCCCGGCTAAGTCATCCATGTGATGTGATGCTCTCGGACAAGATTGGAATGGATATGCCAAAACAACAGTATCCAGAACCCACCGTCGGTGCGCTCATCTTCGATTCCAAAGGCAAGCTATTTCTAATGAGATCTCACAAATGGCATGATAACTATGTAGTGCCAGGCGGTCATATTGAATTGGGAGAGAGAATGGAGGATGCATTAATACGAGAGGTAAAAGAGGAGACGGGACTGGATGTTTACGACCTAGAGCTGCTTTGTATTCAAGAATTTATTTTTGATGAGGCTTTCTGGAGAAGGAAGCATTTTATCTTTTTTGATTACGTATGCAAGACCGATTCAAAGAATGTGATTCTAAATTCTGAGGCCTATGATTACACATGGGTATCATTAGATGATTCTTTTAATCTTCCAATCGATCCCTATACGGAGATCGCGATAGAGAAATTCCTCAAACGGAAAGAAAAATAAAATCGGAGGTTCGAGATATTCAGCCTCCGTCGATAAAATGGAGAAATGTTTAAGAGGTAAGATCAGATATCGAAGTATGGGGAGATTCAATTAACGCTACAGGAATTGGATAGAAGGTTACGAGATCTTGGACCGGGGGATTTAAGTTATGAATTCTAAAAGACTTTGCAAACGAAAGAGGCGGGGATGACCCCTGAGGAATGAGATGAAATTTAAATATCTATTCTTAATGATGACCGCTTTTGCACTGGCCGCATGCGGTGCAAATGGGGAAGGTATACGCCCGAGCGATGAAGATGCATTCGAGGATAAGACATGGGTATTAACATCCTATGGTGTCGAGGACGACTTGAAAACGGTCTTAGAGAACACCGAGATTACAACTGTGTTTATTCCTGATGAAGCCGTAGTTCGTGGTTCTTCAGGCTGCAATCACTACTTCGGTAATTATGAAGTCACTGGAAATGAATTATCTGTGTCGAATATTGCCTTTACGGAGATGGCATGTCTCACACCCGAAGGGGTTATGGAGCAGGAGCAGCTGTTCTTGTCGGTGCTTGCAGCAGTCGGGAGTTTTCAAATCCAAGATAATCAGCTGACCATATTTTCTACCGATGATCACATCCTCGAGTTTAAAAAGAAGTAGCTGCTTTTCGAGAAGTGGAACTGGGGCATATCGTCCTCATTTCACATTTGGTTGCATAGTATATGTCTGGTGAGGATCCCAATACTTTTATGGCAGTCGTTCGATAAGCTTCGCTCGGCAAATCAAGGGCTACGATGGTTGAACCTTCAGGCTAATGCTCAACACAAACTTAGAGCAGGGAGGTTGGCACGACCATTGTCATATGGAGAGGTGAGATTGTATCGTTCTCATGTAAGGCGGAGGAAAAGTGATGCAGTATTATATATGTTCGAACGCTAGATGTTTATCGATTTGATAAGATAAAAGGCGATGGAGGTTGATAAAATAATTTTTGGAAGATTTTTTCGTTTGGGCGGATCCGCGGGGATAGCTAGTGGGATCTTTTTCATACTTGCTGCGCTGGCTCTTTTCACATCGATCCTTGTATCGGATATTCCCGCCCTTGTTTTCGCTACATTGGTCTTGTTTGCCAACGTGCTCATTGCCTTCACGATAATGGCAATCTATATTGTTCAAATTAAAGAGAGCGGAAACGAAGGCGTTGCTGGCTTTGTGCTTTCGATGATCGGTCTTCTTCTGGATTTAGCCAATTTCTTTGATCCACTCGGTTCGATCCTATTTATAATTGGTCTCACGCTTCTTGCTTTCGTTAACACGCGTAGCGGCAGGTTGCCAACTTTAGCACTATGGTTGTGGGTTGCTGCTGCAGTCTTGTCACTGCCTTTTGTGCTGCTCGGGTGGCGTTTGCTGATTGGACTAGCTTTAATCATCTCAGGAGCCATAAGGATTTGGTTAGGTGTCGCTTTGAGGTTGAAAACGGTTGCGGGTATGGACTAGGTTTTTACCGTCCAACGAATCGATAAAGTAGTTCCAGGAGGATCTCATGTTGAAAGAATTTAAAGAGTTTGTGATGCGAGGAAATGTGGTCGATATGGCGGTCGGCATTATCATTGGAGCGGCATTTGGATCGATTATCAATTCCCTGGTCACCGATGTGATCATGCCACCCATTGGGCTGCTTCTTGGGAAAGTAGATTTCTCGAATTTGTATTTCATCTTACAAGAAGGTGAGGTCGCGGGGCCCTATGGCTCCCTGGCGGAAGCACAAGGAGTGGGTGCGGTTACCCTTAATTATGGTATTTTCATCAACACCCTCGTTAGTTTCGTGATCATTGCACTTGCTGTCTTCCTTCTCATCCGCGCCATCAACCGACTGCAGAGAGAAGAGGAGACCCCTCCAGAAGAGCCCGAGACCAAGAAATGCCCTTTCTGCATGTCAGAGATCTCAATCAAGGCGACCCGCTGCCCAAATTGCACCTCTCAGCTTGAAGCTTGAATGAAGTAATCATGAGATGCAGTTTCAAATTTAATGTGGGATGTGCCGGGAAACCGAAGGTTTGAATGTACTATTGTAAAGGATGATCGATGATGGTTATGAGCGCCGAGACACGAGATCAACTCGAAATGTTTCAGAAAAATGAAATTACTGAACATCATATCTATAGGAAGTTAGCTCGGTCAATGAGAGCTTCTGAAAACAGGCAGATACTGGAAGAAATCGCCGATGATGAACTCAGGCACTATAAAACTTGGCGCGGGTATACCCAAAAGGATGTCAGACCTGACAGAATTAAGATCTGGATGTATTACCTGATCAGTCGGGTCTTCGGTATCACCTTTGGAATCAAACTGATGGAGAGGGGCGAAGAAGATGCTCAAGATCACTACGAGAAACTGCAAGGGTCGATTCCAGATATTGATGTGATCATTCAGGAGGAGAATGAGCATGAAACCAGATTGATCAATCTCATTGATGAAGAGCGGCTTCGCTACATGGGGTCTATTGTATTGGGCTTGAATGACGCGCTTGTGGAATTGACCGGCGCCCTTGCAGGACTTACTTTGGCGCTTCAAGAAACTAAGCTGATTGCCATAACAGGTTTAATTACTGGAATCGCAGCGGCCCTATCTATGGGGTCATCTGCGTATCTATCTACGAAATCTGAGGAAACGGTTAAGAATCCATTTCGAGCTTCAATCTATACTGGCAGTGCGTATATTGTCACGGTATTTGTCCTTATTCTCCCATACCTGATCATTGAGAACTTCTATATTGCTCTAGGTTTCACAATGGCATTCGCCATCTTGATCATCGCCTTCTTCAATTACTATATTTCGGTTGCGAAAGATGTCGAATTCAAAGAGCGATTTCTTGAGATGACCTTATTAAGTCTTGGGGTGGCAGCCGTAAGCTTTGTTATTGGCTCTGTCTTCCGATCTCTTCTGGGCATTGATATCTAGAACACAATCGGTAGTTCCAAAGTTCACAACGGTTATTCTAACGGCTATTCACAAGCACAACCTTGTTTATCGCTTTTATAATCTCTCCCATTCAAATGGGAGGAGGGAGGTAGAAATGGCAAAGCAACCCGATTTCGATCTACAGGTCGCCCATAAATTTTTTGCTGCAACATGTTTCAATGAGGCATGGGGTCTTATCGAGAAACCTGACCGAACAGCAGAAGAAGATGAGGAGATGATCCGATTGAGCCTATCATCCACATGGCACTGGACACAAAGGGATGATTACACCAATCAAAATATGTCGATCGCTTATTGGCAAACATCTAGAATCTATTCGATCCTTGGTCAAGCAAGAAATTCAATGAGATATGCTCAGCTTTGCTTGGATGTCAGCCAAGGAGATGATATTCCGCCCTTCTATCTGGGTTTTGCCTACGAAGCATTGGCTCGGGCTGAATCGGTTGCCGGAAATCAAGAGAAGGTGGAGCAGTACATCGATAAAGCCCGAGACATTGCGGCCAGGTTGACGAACGAAGAGGAGAAGAAGATCCTCGAACAGGATTTAAATACGATCCAGTAACAGGTGGATCGGTAGTTTCTATCGGGCAAACTTAATGCTCTCAGAAGAGCAATCCCATCATCAAGCCTACACCTCTTCGAGAAGTTTATAACCGAGCTTGGGACACAGCTCTGGCGCTAGTGTTGTGTGCAGAGTGGAGTAGCTTGTAGCAGGTAGAAAGTTTCATTCGAATAATTCATTGAGAAAGGGGAAAGTATGAACTCTGACGATCTACACAAGGCCTCATTAGAATTCCATCCATTAACGAAAGAGAGATGGGCAGATTTTGAGGAGCTCTTCGGTGAGCGCGGCGCGTATGGTGGCTGTTGGTGTATGTGGTGGAGACTCACACGGCGGGAGTTTGAGAAAGGTCAGGGCGAAGGGAATCGGGAAGCGATGCGGTCAATCGTATGGAGTGATGAAGTTCCGGGAATCCTTGCCTACCAAGGCGGCAGGGCTGTGGGGTGGTGTTCGGTTGCACCAAGGGAGAATTACGGGTCGTTAAATCGTTCACCGGTTCTTAAGAAGATCGACGACAGACAGGTTTGGTCTATCGTCTGTTTCTTCGTATCTAAGGATCACCGTCATCAGGGACTCATGCTAAAGCTAATACATGCCGCAATAGATTATATACAAAGCCAAGGTGGGAAGGTGGTAGAAGCTTACCCGACAATACATACAAGTAAACGAGTGCCACCTGTCTCGAGTTATATGGGTTTTCCACAGATGTTTGAGAAAGCGGGATTTATCGAGTGCGCTCAGCCTTCCAAAAGCAAGGTCGTGATGCGCTATTTTATCGAGAGTGACTCATAAGCACGATGTCTGATACTGTAAAGATTGTATACAACGGCGGTTCATAGGTGTGACTCAGGATACATCCTCGGTGCCGTCATAGGAGGGAAATCATTTAAATGATATTTGACGTACAGACCCATCTCATCGATCGACTGCTCCTAACGACTTAATTCCTCAACTGTCTCTGCGAGCAACCGAATTCCCTCTTCTAACTCATCAGGTGCAACAAAACTATAGGCTAATCGAAGATTGAATTTTCCATCGTCTGGATCTACATAGAATCCTGGACCCGCAGAGAACACCACTCCCTTTGGACGTGAAGCTGCCTGTAATTCGTAAACGCTTACGCTAGGAGGAAGTGTTAACCAGAGGAAAATGCCGCCTGAAGGTACTGTCCAATGAACACCTGTTGGCATGAAGCGTTCTAGTGCAGAAAGTGCGATGTCGCGGCGATTGCGGTAATTTTCTCGAAGCCTTGAGATGTTTTTCTCCCACTTATCACTTCCTAAGTATTGAGCCAGAATGGAAGAAACGAAGGGATTAGCACCGCCGCCCATCTGTGTCGTTCCACAATTCATACAGGTGTCGATAACTTCAGGTTCACCGATCAGCCAACCAAGCCGGAGTCCGGGTGCAAGAGTCTTTGAGAAACTTCCGATTCGTAAAACTCCATGCCCATCTGCCAGGGCGAAGTAGCTTGGTGGAAGATCCCCCTCAAATGCGATATCACGATACACATCGTCTTCGAGGACGATAAAGTCGTATCTCCTTGCCAAGTCAAGGATTTCTTCGCGCCGATCCTTCGTCGTCGTTCTGCCAGTAGGGTTCTGGAAGTTGGGAATGGTATAGAAAAGTTTTGGAGAGTTTCCTTCAGAGGACAAGCGCTCGACGATATCTGTCATTGCTTCAAGGATGATGCCCTTCTCATCCATGGGCACTGGATGTAATTTAGATCCATGATCGCGAAAGATGTGAATAGTATCCTTATAGGTTGGTGCCTCCAGTAAAATTCCGCCTCCTGCTCCAACAAAAAGCCGGCAGACCATGTCGACGCCATGAGTTGATCCTGATAGGATCATCAGATTTTCATACTTTAGGTTGAGATCCTCGGCACGGTTGAGGTGATCAACAATGCGTGTGATCAATCTTTTTTCGCCTTGTTGGGGGCCATACTCGAACATGGCAAGGGCTTGCGATTTAAACGCGGCCATGGTGGCAGTTTCAAGGTCTGCAAATGGAAAGGATGTTCGATCCGGATGTCCAAGGGAGAATGAGATCATATTGGGTTCGATGCCTTGAGGAAGGGAATTTCTATGTGTCATGTGTATTTGGCTCCCGGGTGATTTGTTGGTCCAGTAGAGTTAAATTTAAGTCTCATTTATTCTACTCATTTTTCGGCCAGCTTTTATAATCACTTAATGGAGATCAGACGGACTCGAGAAGTTTTATCATGTTGACAGAAACGGCTCTTAACGATGTGTTCAGACTATGATCGACTAACTCTCGGGGGCGATAAATGTATTCCAGGATTAGTCCCGGTAGCGGAGGATCAGCCCGAGATTATCAACAGAGATGATGGCTATTTTCTACGAGGGGAGATGGGGGAGGTAATCGCAAGCCGTATTTTTGAATTCATGGCTTTGACGCTGATCGGATCGTCCATCACAGATCAAGATTATTCAGGAGCATCCTATGGTTACTGAACAACCATTCTTGGAAACCGATCGGCTTCTCTTAAGACCCTTTTCTCTCAGCGATGCCCCGATTGTACAGAAATTGGTAGGGGATGAGGCCATAGCAGCAACAACGTTAAACATCCCTCATCCCTATGAAGATGGGATGGCCGATGAGTGGATCGGCTCCCATCAGGAGGGGTTTGAGAAAGGTGAGGCCGTTATCTTCGCCATTACGCTCCGCGACGGAAATGCCTTGATTGGAGCGATCGGATTAGAGATCAATCAACAGCATGAAAGAGCTGAGCTAGGTTATTGGATTGGGAAGCCCTACTGGAGCAAAGGTTACTGTACGGAGGCGGCGGAAGCGGTCGTTCGATTTGGTTTTGATAAATACAAGATGCTTCGAATTCATGCCGCACATTTCTCGAACAATAAAGCGTCTGGACGAGTGATGGAGAAAATTGGCATGAAGCATGAAGGGAGGCTAAGGAATCATATTAAGAAGTGGGGGAGGTTTGAAGATCTGGAGGTTTATGGGATCCTTCGAGAAGAATTTAAGGGTGCATGACTATTTCGATGATCGATCGGTTCGCTGGATTTGAACGACTTTGCCCCATTATACAAATACCGTTTCTTTAGCTAGGAGAGGATCATTTCTTCCAGCAGAAATGATGGAAGTTGAGTTTTGTAATGGAACTTTACGCTTCTCAATCGCATATCCTGCCGTTGTTCAAAATATTCGGTTTATTTCCATAAAACCGTTTCTTCCTCAGTTGAGGAATCGTCAACATCTTTGAGGTGAACCTGAGTTAGAGGTTATCCATTCGAATAAACCCATAGACGTGAGAGAGAAATGATCTACAGACTTGATCCAGCAAGGTATAAAACGGTCCGCCCCCTTTTCCATAAACTAGAAGAGTACCAACCCATGTGTTCTGCCGTGCTTGATGGAGTCTATCCGGGGAAAGTGTTTGTGGATGACCTCAAGCACCCTGAGACAGCGTTTTTAAGCACATTCATAAGCGGTGAGGATGAGGGTGTGTGGGGATTTCTCGCTGGAGAACCCCGCAATGATCTGTTCAATAACACATTGAACAAGGCGATCTCCAATCGGGAAATCATCAGCGAAAACACTCCGATAGTCTTCTTCAGTTGCCATCCCGAAGATTGGTATGGGCAATTGCCAATCGTATTACATCCTCACCAACCTATACCAGTGTTGCGACGGCATTACGAATGTCATGATATTGAATCTGACAGGCGTTCCGATATCCCTGAAGGGTATGATATCCGCCGCCTGGACAAGACGCTCCAATCCCTCCCAGGTTTGAGGATTCCAGATGATGTCAGCAAGATATTAAAGAAGTGGCGATCGATCAAAGAACCTGGGTTTCTTGACTTTGGGTTTGTGTGCATCCATGGTGATCGAATTGTGTCCTGGGCGACGGTAGACTTTGTCTCTGGTGGCGTTGGCGAGGCTGGGATTTTCACGCTGGAGGGATACAGGCGACGTGGGTTGTCAACAGTTGTGACCGCAGCAGCAATGGAGCACGGTCTGTCCCATGGGTTATCGAAGATCCATTGGACATGCGCTGAGACGAATATCGCGTCTATTCGCACTGCGGAAAAATTGGGCTTTGAACGGGGGCGAGATTACACGATGTATTACTTGATCTTCGATGAGGTACAGCATTTGGGCAACCTAGCGTACTCCCACTTACAGAACGGACGCTACCGAGAAGCGGTAGATATATTTGAGAAGAACCTTGTTCCAAGGAATGATTTACCCCTCTGGGCGTATTACGATGCTGCGCGTGCGTGGGCGGGGTTGGGGAATCAGGATAAGATGTTTAGGTATCTCAATACGCTCGCTGAAAGAGGATGGACCGAAGTCGAAGAATTAGAGAACTGCAAGGAATTCGAACCCTGGCGCAAGACGCGTGAATGGGAAGCTTTAATGGAACGTATGCGAGGAGATAAAAACGAATTAGACGTAAGTTAAAACATCAAATAGTAGATCTCCCTCATCAAAATCCAGAGAATATTATGATGATGATCGTCTCATTTCCACTCCATTGTTCGAGTCTTGTCATGACTCTGTAGACGTTAGATGGGTTGAAAGCGAACCGCTCACCTGATATCGTGATGTCCGAATAATCCTGTACTCGAAAGAAGAAGAGAGCTAAAGATGCGTTATGGAATTTATTTACCAAACTTTGGAGAAGAGACCGATGCTCGGGCACTTGCTGAATTGGCGAGAGAGGCTGAGGCCGAGGGATGGGATGGTTTTTTTCTTTGGGATCATATTCTCTATAGCAAGAGCCAGAAGCTGCCGATGGTGGACCCTTGGGTCGCTCTTACGGCAGTTGCCATGAGCACAGAGAGAATACGTTTTGGCACTACCGTCACACCTGTAGCACGCCGCCGACCATGGAAATTAGCTAGAGAGACCTCCACTCTCGATAGATTATCAGGTGGGCGTTTAATTCTTAGTGTAGGGCTGGGTGATCCTCCAGACGTTGAATTCGACTACTTCGGGGAAGAAGCCGATGACCGAGTCCGAGCAGCGAAGCTCGATGAGGGCTTGGATATTCTCGTTGGACTTTGGCGTGGTAAGCCGTTTCAATTTCAGGGAGAGCACTATCGTATCAAGAAAATGGTCTTCCGACCAAAACCGATGCAATCGCCTCGAATACCGATATGGGTAGGGGGCTTTTGGCCTAATCGAGCGCCCTTCCAACGAGCAGCAAAATGGGACGGTGTCATCCCACTAAAGAAAGGTGGAAGGATGCAACCGCAAGATGTTCAGGATATTTTAACGTTTATTCATGAGCATCGAGAAAGCAAAGAGCCTTTCGATGTCGCGATCATCGGAAGCCGTTGGACGGGTGGGAAAGGTGGATTGAAGGGGAAGGAGAAAGTGGCTTCTTTCCATGAGCAAGGCGCTACATGGTGGCTAGAAAGCCTTTATATGAGCCGAAACTCATTGCAGGAGATGCGATCGCAAATCCAACTTGGACCTCCACGGATTGATTGAGAATGTCAGGGAGGATTAAGACTAATCCTCCTCCTGTTTAAGTGGAAAAGGAAAAAAAGTTATTAGTCATTTTAGTTTTATGGACAGGAATTACAAAGGATTTTAATTCGTGCAATTATTTCGAGGTTAATGGGTGCTTATCCGGTCGTCTATGACTTTAACAGGAGCTTGAAATGGAACTACTCCCTGAACTGAAGATCGGATTACTCAACGGATGGCTTCCGTTGATCCTTTTTTACACGATTTTCGGACTCATGTTGCTAAGTTTCCCTAAAAGTGTTGTTGCGCGACTTTACGACCGGTCAGGTTGGACCGAGAAACAAAAAACTCTCTCAGCATTCGGTAAGCTCTTTATGTTTTCCTGGATATTCATCGCAATCTTCACCCCCATTAAACTCAGCCAGGGGGCATTTGTTCTTGGGTGCCTTCTCTATGCACTTGGATTAGCAGGAATCGTTGTAGCCCTGTTGAACTATAAAGACACCCCACTTGATCGGCCCGTCACGATAGGGCTTTATAAAGTCTCGAGAAACCCGCAACAGATCACTATTCTCATACTGTTTCTCGGCATCAGTTTTGCAGTCGGATCTTGGCTTGCGGTGTTCCTTCTCGCGATCGGTGCGGTTATGGCACACATTCGCATTCTTGCAGAAGAGAAATCATGTTTAGAACAATATGGTGTTTCCTATAAAAATTACATGGAACAAGTGCCTCGATATTTTGTATTTCTTTAAGGCGTGTTTTCATAAGCTAGACTCTCGTTCTTGGACGTCAGTCACCATCACCGTTCGAGAATTTGATTAGAAGGGCTCGAAGATGAAACCAAGTGACATATTCTCACACTGGAAACAAGTCCGTGCTGACCTGCTTTCTACGATAGATCTGTTCAACGAAGATGAACTTTCTTATACTCCTGGCACAACTTCACGAACTGTAGGTAGGACGATGCTTCATATCGCCGATGCGGAGGATGGGTGGTTTCGCTATGTTGTGACCAAGGAACTCAGTGAGTGGCCAAAACAATTCACTTTAGAGAATTATCCAAACCGAGAGGCGATCAAAAAGGTGTTGACAGAAGTTCACACAAGTACGGAGGCGTACCTAGATATCATGGAGGAATCCGATCTGACTCAGATGATCGAATCGCCTTGGGGAGATAAATTCCACTTGGGTTGGATTGTTTGGCATGTGTTGGAGCATGAGATTCACCATCGAGGCGAATTATCGATGATCCTGGGACTGCTGGGCAGGGAAGGTCTAGATGTTTAAAGAACAATCTTTTCGTATTCCTGTGATCTCGTAGAGGAGTAGTTTGTAATCATGAAATCTGTGGAAGTAGATAAATATCTCGCTGACCTTGATCCTGATCGCAAGGCAGCGCTGGAAACGATCAGGTCACTCATCTTCGATACCATCCCCGGCGTGGTCGAAACCATGAAATACCGTATGCCTACGTATGAATTGGAGGACGTGGTTTGTGCCGTGGCTTCTCAAAAACATTACATGAGTTTGTATATGGATACGTTCCTGGTAGAGAAATACAGATCCACATTAGGTAATTTGGACATTGGAAAGAGCTGCATCCGATTCAAGAGGATAAACGATCTACCCCTGAATATAGTAAAGAAGATCTTAGTAGAAACGGTGAAGAGGAAAGGGCGGGCGTAAGTCAATAAGGTATGAATCGCGCCGTGGAACTATCTCGGGTGTGATTCTTGTAGCTTATGTTGTGGTTACAGGATACAGTTCAGTGAAATGGAAAAAGAACTCTGTAAACTATGTCATCCGATCGAGACGTGAAGGGATGGCTGAGTGCGTAAAATATCAGGGAGTCAATGGGTTCCTCTGAGTGTGTTTCATTGAGAACGACTCGAGTGGTTAAGCAGAGATATCAGAGAGTTATAATATTCTATGCAGTAACTTTGATCTATGGATCAATAATGTTTGAAAAATGATAGTAGAGTAAGAGCAAAGCGTTAAATACACGACGAACCTGGAAGAGCGATCGAATACCCAAGAGCCTTTTTTTGCCATGCCTACGAATCTACCCCCTGATTATTTTGAAGTGGAGAAACGATATCGTTCGGCTACTTCAGCCGAGGAAAAGATCATTTGTCTCCAAGATATGCTCAGCGTCATTCCAAAGCACAAAGGCACGGACAAATTAAGGGGCGATCTACGGAGGAAACTCTCTAAGTTAAAGGCCTCCTCTCAGGCTCGAAAAGGCATCAGTAAACGAACATCCGCTTACAGCATCGACAAAGAGGGTGCTGGATTGGCGGTACTCGTCGGTCTCAGCAACGTGGGCAAGTCAGCTCTACTTGCAACCTTAACGAACGCGGATCCTGAAGTGGCAAATGTCCCCTTCACCACCTGGAGCCCTACTCCGGGCATGATGCCGGTGGAGAATATCCAGGTCCAATTGGTGGACACACCATCATTGAACCGGGATTTTGTGGAATCGGAGTTAATGGATCTTATCCGTAGATCTGACATCCTCCTACTGGTTGTGGACCTAAAAGCGGATCCTATTAAGCAACTTGAGGAAACCGTCGATATATTGCGTGAACACCGAATCACACCTATCCATCAGAAAGACCAGGTCACGGAAGTATATCGCCACACCTTCAAGCCGATTTTTGTTTTGGTAAATAAATACGATGATGAAGATATGGATGAAATTTTTGAGATCTTTCAAGAGCTGCTTGAAGGTGCTTGGCCATTAATTCCGGTGTCTGCATCGACGGGTCGTAATCTTGAAGAGTTAAAGCGCGTAGTATTCGAGTGCTTAGATGTCATCCGTGTTTACTCAAAAGCCCCCGGAAGGGAACCCGACTATAACGCGCCTTTTATTTTGAAGAGCGGATCCACCGTCGATGATTTCGCCGGAAAGGTCCATCAGGATTTCCTGCAAAATTTAAAATTCGCTCGTGTATGGGGTAGTGCTGCATTTGAGGGGCAGATGGTGGGGCGAGATTACGTGCTCCATGATGGCGATGTAGTTGAGTTGCGTATTTAGATCCAAACCACAGCTATTGAAAAACCTGTGATCACTATTCGTTCCCTGCACATCATTGTGCTGGGGCACTGATCATGTCCGTTACAGTCTCGTGGGACGAGGTCGAGGGAGTGTTTTTGTGTTAAATCCCGCCTTCTCAACATGCGATATAGAGCGATTGCCCGCCTGCTCTGAGGTGAACTTGGGCCTCTTTTAAGGCTCATGGTTTCGAGGGCGCTATTGAGATCGAGTCGTTGAACTGAGCGACTCAATATTCACTCGTAGGACAACCCCTCGCGTGATGTGTTTCGAATGAGGTGAATTTATGGTGCTATGATAGATGAGATGCTCTTGGAGCACCGATTTTAATTGTGATTCTGCTGTGCTTCATAATCATCTTGATCAGACATACTGATCATCCAATGATTCTCGGATATATTCTGATGGGAGACTCAAAATGGAGAAAACTTTCTACGATCGGTCTGGTATGCCTGTCGTTTATTCGGAGGCTGGGATGCACATACATGCCTACAGCGGTCACGCTATAGGTCACATCCATGAGGATTCAATCTATGACTATTCAGGAAAACATCTCGGCTGGTTTATCGATGGCTGGGTAAGAGATCATTCTGGACGTTGTGTGTTTTTCACAGATGAAGCAACCGGTGGTCCGGTGATACCATTGAAAGGTAAACAACCAGCGAAAGTCGTGAAGCAGATCCCTCCAGCTAAAGGTGTCAGGAAGGCGAAACCTAGGGAGCGAAAGGAGCTGCCCTTTTGGTCAGCTCTCACCGGTGTGCAGTTCTTCGAGTGGTATTGCTCCTTGTAAAGGGAGCGTGATGGATTCTACGATCCTTGTGACGGAGATGAAGAAAAAGGATCTACCTTTTCTCTTCGATCTATGGCATACACATGACGTGATGCGTTATGCCGATGAGTTTCCTCGATTAAGGGGTTGGTCCAAATCCGAAGATCTCAACGACGCGTGGAAGCGTTATCAAGAAAAGCGTGGGAAATCAGGCAAAGAATATACTCAGTTAATCCTTAGATTGGGTGATGAAAAGCCGATCGGTGAATCTTTTTTTGCATCCCTGGAAGAAGGGGCAACCTTTGGTAAATGGCGCAAACCTGAAAGGGTGATTTGTGTGATGGGTGATATAAAGCTCCTTCCACAGTATTGGGGTCAAGGGATGGGTACGGATGGCATGAGGAAGGTTGTTCGCTATGTTTTTTCAGAGACAGCCTGTGAGTTGTTTGTCGTTCCACCACATAGGAAGAACCCTGCGGCCCAGAGAGTCTATGAGAAAGCCGGTTTCGTTATATTCACAGGAATGAGATCCTGGCGTAATCATAAAATCATGGAGATGTCGAAAGAGATGTACCGGAAGCACTATGGCGATTAAGGTTTCGCATGCTACATGGGCACCTAGGCACCATGGCACCCTGGCGCCTGTGAGCCTAAGTGCCCAGGTGCCAGGGTGCACGATCGCTCTTTAGATGATGATTCGCTTTCCCTTACTCTTCAATCGACAAATAGAGATCAAATGACAGACGATCGAACATGGATTCATCGATGGGAAGCATGCCCTCTGATGTGATGAAAAGCTCGGGGGTGAGGGCTTCCTCAAGACACTGAAGATTCCCCATCCTGTAGTTGCTATCTTCTTGCCATAGAACCAATTGTTTCCATACCTCAGTGATGTTGCTGAGATTGCATCTTGCTACGGCAAAAATGCCACCAGGAAACTCTTTCGCTTTGATCTCTCCCTCAACTTCCATATTAGGGTCAATCACGACCCATTGTTCATAGCCGTAATTAGGGCTTCCTGGTGACGGGTTTGGATTATTAAAACCGAAGAATCTGAGGGCTTTGAGATTATCCAACATGCCCTTCGACTCTGACCAATCGACGATCTTGTTCCAGGCTATCATTTCCGGGCTCTCACCGTAACCGAGAGCGTAGGCGACCCGCATAGGCTCAAGGTTTACTATACGTACTTCTAAATCGTTCATCGAGTATTTTCCTCTCCTGCAGAATGATTTCTAAGCTTACAGTACAATATATTACCTGACATCCTGTGTCATGATTTCATAGTAAGATAAGAAAGTCGCAGCTTTCGAGGGAACAAGCTATGAGAGCAGACAGGTTACTCTCACTATTAATGATTTTACAAACGGAAGGTCGCAAGACAGCCCAGGAACTAGCTGAGGAGCTCGAAGTATCAGAACGTACGATATATAGGGATATCGATGCTCTAAGCTTCGCAGGCGTCCCCGTGTATGCTGTGAGGGGACCTGGGGGCGGCTGTGACCTGCTCAATAGCTACCGCGTGAGTCTCACAGGCTTGAAAGAAGATGAGATACAAGCATTATTCATGCTCAGATTACCCGCTCCTCTCGCACAATTGGGTGTCAGCCAAAAGCTAAAAACTGCTTTGCTTAAACTGACTGCTGCGTTGTCGAGCACTCCTCATCGCCAGGAACAATGGGTGAGTCAACGTATTCATGTGGATGTCGTACCCTGGTTTCAACCTGAAGAATCCGTGCCTCATTTGGGAACAATCCATCAAGCAGTATGTCAGGATCGTAGGATCCAGCTCACCTACCAATTGCATTTTGAAGCTAGGGCGACCTGGTTGGTTGATCCATATGGGCTGGTAACGAAGGCTGGAGTGTGGTATTTGGTGTGTTCCAGGGAAGGGAAAATCCGTGTATACCAAGTTGCCAAGATTTTAGACGCCAAGATATCCGATGACCACTTTGATCGTCCAGAGGATTTCGACTTAGCAGCCTGTTGGAATACGTGGTGCATTGAAGCTGAGCAAGGCCGACCTCATTACCCGGTTAAAGTGCGGGTAGTACCTGAGCTGCTCCCTCATCTTCAGAGATTTTTTGGCGATTCTGTTCGCGAGCTGGTCAGGAAAGTAGAATCTCAGGATGAGGAATGGATCACATTAACCCTCCCCTTTGAAACTTTTTTCGCTGCTCGTGGTCGAATTCTTGGGTATGGAAGAGCGATCGAGGTGTTAGAGCCCGAAGCATTACGTTTAAGTATCATGGATTTCGCTTCACAAATTACCACCCTTTATTCGGATTGAGATATTGACGATAATTGAAGCGTGCTCATGATGAAGTTAAAGAAGGTTTGGGATATTTGACAATGGCTCCTCGACGTCTTGGAGCGATCGCTGATTGAAGGGAAGAGTGAACCATGGCGCATCCATTAGTTACCCAGTTGCGATTTTCCCGCAGTGAATTTGTTCGATGCCTGAAGGGAGTTTCTGTGGAGGATGCTTTATGTCGAGTGAAGCCGATGAATTCCCTCAGTTGGATTGTGGGTCATTTAGCAAGCCAAGAGCATTTCTTGTGGGTTCAGATGGCTCAGGGCGAGAATATCGCTCCAGGATTGCAGGAATTGGTAGGTTTCGGAAGACCACCCACCACACCTCCTTGGGAGGAGATGTGGACACTTTGGCGAGATATCACCGAGGTAGCAGATAGGTTCCTTGATGATTTAACAGCCGAAATGTTATACACTCACCTTGAGTGGAAGGATAAGCCCATTACCGAGAACATCGGTAGTACATTATTGAGGAACATATTCCACTATTGGTTTCACCTTGGCGAAGCTCATGCGATACGCCAACAGTTGGGTCATTCGGATTTACCCCAATTTGTGGGTGACCTTTCGGAAGTCCGTTTCGATTCCAAATAGCAGATGACTTGATAGGCCAAGCAAATATCGTGATCAAGATTTCTAGATTCTTAAGTGGCTTCTCCGTATTAATGGCCATCTTTACCTTCATTCGCTCGGAATCCGGACTCTTGAGTGTGCTTCTCTGGATTCCTAAAGCCCTAGCCGGGGGTTTTTCATTACTTGCTACACTTTCGGGTATCCTGGGATCAATTCTTGGTCTGCTCAATAGGGATTTGAGATCAGCGGTGCTTGGGCTCTTCGGCGCATCCATGTCCGCAAGGTACGTCATCAAGGTGGCTGCCTCGCATGGTGGTTTTGAAGAGGTATTCGGCCCGGATTGGGAGGCGTATATCACACCGGAAGTGAAAAAGCGGATGTATTCGAAACGTTGGACGCCATTGCCAAAGAATCCACCTGAGATTCCGTGGAGACAAGATATCCACATCGCTACTGATCCGGAAGACGGCGATCGCTTATATGCTGATCTATGGATACCTCCCGATAGAGAGTACCGAACTGGTTTAGGGGTTATCTATCTCCATGGAAGTGGCTGGCATTATGGGAACAAAGACATGCGAACACGCCACTTCTTCCGCCATTTAACGAACCAGGGGCATGTCATTATCGATTTCGCGTATCGCCTGGCTCCTAACGTCGATCTTCATCAGATGCTCTTTGACGTTAAGCGAGCGATAAACTGGATGAAAACGAATGCGGTCGATTATGGCGTCGATGCGAAAAAGGTTGTGCTGATGGGAGGCTCAGCAGGAGCTCAGCTCGCATTGTTAGCGGCTTACACTCCGAATGATCCACATTTTCAACCCAAGGACATCCAGGTTGACACCTCGGTATGTGGCGTGGTCTCCTATTATGGACCCACAGACTTGGTCGAACTACATCGATATTTCGAATCAAAGTTTAGAAGGATTCCAACCCGCAGCTCCTTTTCCAGAAGAGTGCCCATCTCCCGCTGGGAAGATCGTGCTCGACGCACGGGATTCCTGCCTCCTAATGGACGCTTCGTGGCCCCAATGGAAATTTTGCCAAGTCTGATGGGCGATGCTCCCGAGCGTGTCATTGATCTCTACCGACTTGGCAGTCCGATCAACCATGTGGGTGGCCATTGTCCACCAACATTGTTATTGCAGGGTTTGCACGACTTTGGAGGTATGGTGAATCAAGCGCGAATGCTCCACAATGCACTTTGTAGAGTCGGTGTGAGGTCGATCTTGGTAGAATTCCTCGATACCGAACATGGATTCGATTTATTCTTGCCGAAATGGTCACCCGCAACACAGGCAGCGACATATGACACGGAGCGCTTCTTGGCCCTGTTGTCGTTTTCTCGATAATCCTCTGTGTACACAAATTGAATGGGTTTCGTAGAATTCACCCCTGTGGGGGATGCAAAACGTGGTGTTCAGTAGAGTATTAATAGAAGGAGACCCCATGAAGAAAAGGCAAAATCTCACACGCGCGACAGGTTATTCCCTTTTGATGATCCTCTCTCTAGTCGTTGCCACACTATCGTGTGCGCCCCTCGAGATCCCTGGACCTAGTCCCACTCCTGATCTTGAGCAGGCGACTATGGCTGCGCTGGCCGCGACACAATCTCATCTCTCGGACTATATTTCTTATCTCGCCACATCCGACGCTGATCATGCAACGCAAATCGCGAGGCAGATGGAAATCACCTCCTTTTTAGCTACTAGGATCCCACCTCGTATCGTCACCCCTTTGCTTCCGACATTGACACCCTATAGGCCAGTGCACGGATCGGTGGTGATCGAGGGTGGTAACTGCTGCGTCGGCGGTATCGCTGGAGAAACGATCGAGATCGTAGTTACTTTTGAGGCCTCAAGCCCTATGGCAGATGTGACTGAAATGCGAGTACGGCTTGGTAGCTTCCACTTCACAGAGGACGACATGGCTCATGCTGAGTGGGAAGAGTTTGTCCCCTACAAAACCTATTCCATACAAGTCGCCTTAAACTGGGTTGGATTTTATATTACGGTCCAATACCGAGACGAACTCGGGAATTTATCGCCAATTTATCGTGACGATATCTCGGTAGAAGGTCATCCTCCAACTACAATCGTTCATCCGACGCCGTGATAAAGATTTTCGCAGAAGTACGATATAAGGAAGAAAACATTATCTGAAGAAAGGAACCAATGATGAATGAAATGATTGCTTTCTGCGGACTAGATTGTCATCAATGCGGAGCGTTCTTAGCTACTAGAAAAAACAATGACGCAAAAAGAAGGGAGGTCGCAGAATTATGGTCTAAAGAATTTGGCGCGGATATCCAACCACAAGATATCAATTGTGACGGATGCCTATCTGAAGGTGGGATACTGTTTCATCATTGTGAGGTTTGTGAAATAAGAAATTGCGGTAAGGACAAAGCCATTCAGAACTGTGCGTATTGCGCTGAATATGCGTGTGACAAGCTAGAAAATTTCTTTTCGATGGTACCGGAAGCTAGAGTGCAATTAGATAGGATTAGGAGTGGATTGTAATTTGGTTTGTAATTTAATTCCCTCTTAGAGTTCGTTGGCGCGGAACCGAGATTCACGCAAGTTTGCTTAGCGTTGGTTTATGACCGTGAGGGTAAGTGGCTCTCCCACCTCAAAAATCCTCCAGCAAGCTCAGGACATGCAGTTTAGGGCTTAAGACGAGCAGGAGAATGCAGGCTCTGGATGCTTCAAAGGGTATGGAGTATCGCATCTTAGTTGACGTAGTACTTGTTTGTGGATTTGGCATGCGAATTGGTTTTGTTTGCTAAAACGAGGCCACCCTTGAAAACAAAATGGGCGTGGATATTCATGTATGACTTTAGAAAAAAAAGGTGCATTTGATGAACGGGAAATCGACTACGATCTTACACACGATCATCATCAAAACCAAAAAAATAAAAGAATTAGCGCAATTTTATGGGCAGGGATTGGATCTTGATGAGGCGATATCTTTTGGTGTTGATCATGTGGGGTTTACACTCCCTAATGTCTATTTTGGATTTGACCTCGTGGGTGAAGGGGATGTTGTATCTCCTGGAGCGATGTCAGCTTGGTTTGAGGTGGACGACCTACAGGCTACATTTACAAAATTTGAGGGGTTAGGAGCGGTCGTGATCTATCCGCCCACGAAGAAGCCCTGGGGTGCTATCCTCGCGTCCCTCTACGATCCTGATGGTAATGTCTTTGGATTAGCCCAACGTGGGACGAACCCGGTGGAAATCGAACTCCTTTCCCGTGAGTGATGCTTTTACTTGTGTATCTCGACAAATAAAGATGAATCATTCCTCTCCCGTCCGTATCCTTCTCATCGCAGATACTCACCTGGGATTTGATTTACCATTTCGCCCCCGTGTTCAACGGCGACGGAGGGGTACGGATTTTTTTGATAATTACGAGAGAGCGTTACAACCGGCCTTCGATCGCGATGTGGACTTGGTGATCCATGGAGGGGATGTATTTTTTCGCAGCAAGGTACCTATGACCTTGGTTGAAATGGCGATGAAGCCTTTAATCAGAGTCGCCGAAGGCGGTGTGCCTGTTTACATCGTTCCAGGGAACCACGAACGATCTCGAATTCCTCTCCACTTATGGACTGCCCACCCGAAGTTACACATTTTCGATCGACCGAAGACCTTCCTGTGTGCCGTTGGCAACACCTCGATTGCACTTTCAGGATTTCCTTACGCGCGGCGAATACGCGACACTTTCCATGACTTAATTGAACAGACTGGAGTTCGAGAAATTACAGCTGATGCACACTTCTTATGTGTGCATCAAGTTGTGGAAGGTGCGCAAGTCGGGACGATCAACTACACTTTTCGTGCTGGACAGGACATCATTCGTGGGAGGGACATCCCAAGAGGCTTTGTTGCAGTTCTAGCAGGACACATCCATCGAGGTCAGATCCTCACCCAAGACCTCAATCATCTCCCTTTGGCTGCGCCGGTGATCTATCCTGGTTCGATTGAGCGCACATCATTTGCCGAGAGGCACGAGGAGAAAGGCTACGTCATCCTACAACTAGGTCGAGCAGCCTGCCCCGAAGCACGGCTTACGGAGATCTCGTTCGTATCTTTGCCAACACGTCCCATGGTCGTGATCACGCTAGAAGTGGAACGTCTGAGTGCAGGAGATGTAGAGGGATGGCTGCGAGAGCGGTTTTCTGAACTTGATCCAAATTCAGTCGTTCAGATTAAGCCCCTTGGGTCGGTGAGCGAGAATACGTTACAGGTCCTCAGCGCTCCCAACCTCAGGTCCATTGCACCAACGAGCATGAATGTCTCCCTAGCATTCGCTTCTCGTCAAAGAGAAGGGTCAAAGATGTGAGAAAGGATACCAAGCCAAGGTTCGGACTTGGGTTTGTACGAAATAAATCTCAAACTATGGAATGACATGTGTCTTGGAATGTCATCCTGAGCCCTTCGGCGGAGTTTATCCCGAGTGAAGCCGAGGGGCTCAGGACAGACTCCGCGAAGGATCTCGTTTTTTGTATTGAGTTACCTACTTATCCTAACCATGAGAATCTTCGGTGCGGGGTTAATCCTTCGACAAGCTTCCTGCGGTAAACTCAGGGCAGACAGGACATAACCTGAAAGAAACCGAAGGACATATTAGAATAACAACTAATGCAAGCTGATTATTTAATTTAATAAAAAAACGGGGTAGATCTATGACTGAGGAGATGAATAAGCCTAGACTGATCGAATCGATGACGAATGGACGCAGGAAATTTGAGGACACGCTATCGTTGTTGGATGAAGATCATATGACCATCCCGAGCTTGGAAGGTGGATGGTCGGTTAAAGATGTTTTGGCACATATCGCCGTATGGGAAGGTCGGATGGTTCGTTGGCTTGAGGACGTGATGCGTGGTGAGATTCCTCAGATGCTTCCATCAGGGAAGACATGGGAAGATCTGGATCAGATAAACGAGGAGATCTATCTTGAAAATAGGGATAAACCATTAGAGGAGGTACTTGCGGAATTCCATCAATTCTTGCCCAAGGCGCTTGAAATCGTGGAGAAGGTCTCGGAGGAGGATCTGATAAATCCCGGTCGGTTTGCGTGGAGGGAAGGTAAACCATTATGGTTCATCGTTGCTGCTAATACCTTTTGGCACTATGATGAACATCAAAAGACGATAAGAAAATGGATGGAGGATAGTGAGGGAAAGCATAAGAAATAGACTTCACTGTCATTCCTGGTGATATATCAACTGATGTGGGTTCTGGGAAGGTTGAGAAGACTACAAAAGGTAACGAGGAACCGAGTAGAAGAGATCGGGATCAGCATTTTTATTGCCATTGCTTGTCCCGCCTCACTTTTTGTTTTGTTATGGTGGTCGACTTCAGCGCTTGCGATCTATCGCGTGAAAGAGATCCCGGAGAATATCATTATCTATGTGGCTCTTCTTGGCCTGGTTTTAGGAATTCTTCTCGATTTTCTCTATCTCAAAGAATTGCGGGCAAGGTTTTACAACATCGGTGTTAAGTTCTTAATTCCCCTATACATCTTCTGGTCTGCAATTGCGCTAGCTTTCTTCATGGGGATGCCGTTTGGCAATTTCGTATTGGGTACTCTTGCAGGGCTGTACTATGGTCGGCGATTGTATTATCAGGGATCAGATCAGTGGTTTGTTGGAGAGAGCGTCAAGAAAATCAGCCTCTTTGCAGCCTTGGTAACAGGCATCGAGTCGCTGTTCATGGGTCTTTTAGGATTACGTGAGCAAATTGTAGTGGAGCTCATTCAATCGACACTCGGTTTGGATCCCGTGAAAATTGTAGGACCCATAGGCATTGGGCTGGTGATATTTGTGACGCTATTTGTTATTTGGGTCCAATATTTGTGTACGCGTGTCGCAATTGGGATAGGGTTTAAGATTGGAAATGAATAATGTGTTGGAGTTCCGTGCAAGCTTAGAATCCGCGGAGGGCTACGAAACAGGTTTCACTATCGCGTATCCAGGATGATCCATTGAACATTTCACGCGTATCAAATGATCTTTTCTGAAAAAATGAGGTATTCTTATTATCACCAGATTTTGTGAATTTTAGGTTCTTCAGATGCTGATAAATTCTTCTCGCTTCTACAGTTTCTTGATCCTCCTTTGCCTACTCCTCGTTACCGCGTGCACAGTGCAATCAACACCTAAACCGACACAACCTGAGCCGACTCAACCTCCACCTACAGACACACCTCTTCCTGCACCAACGCCTACTCTTGGGATTGGATCAACCAGGATTCGTCCAACCGATGGAATGACGATGATTTTTGTCCCTGCAGGTGAATTCTTGATGGGTATTGATGCAGGTGGTTGGGGGCCGGGTGTATTGGAGTCACCACAACATTTGGTGGCATTAGACGCGTTCTTAATTGATCAGACAGAAGTTACCAATGGCCAATATAAGATTTGTGTCGAGGCTGGGGTTTGTAAACCGCCAAAAGAAAACAGCTCATTTTCGCATGTCACGTATTTTGGTGATGATGGCTTTGATGACTATCCTGTCATCCATGTCAGTTGGTATCAGGCCCTCTCTTATTGCAACTGGGCCGGAGGTCGATTGCCATCGGAAGAGGAATGGGAATTTGCTGCGCGAGCGACAGATGGACGGATATATCCATGGGGTAATGAATTTGACGGATCTCTTCTGAACTACTGTGATGTCAATTGCACATTAGCAGAAGCTGATAGATTGTTCAATGATGGTTACGGAGACACAGCGTCTGTGGGAAATTACCCGAAGGGAGCCAGTTGGTGCGGAGCCTTAGACATGTTGGGCAACGTGTGGGAATGGGTCATGGATTGGATGGATCTCTACCCTGGCCATCCAACGGGTGAGCGTCCATCATCATTGTCTCCAAACACCTTCCGTGTGATTAGAGGCGGGGGATGGGACACCAATCAGGGGCACATTTACACAGCTCATCGAAACTGGCTGAACCCGGTCCACGTACATGACAGTGTAGGTTTCCGCTGTGTCTCCGATCCCTAACAATCCTAAAAGCAACAATCCCACCTTTTTCAATTCGGTTTCAATGATTTAAACATCCCCACGAGAATGTTAAATTCGATCCATAATAAACAATACAAAGCCATCCTTTTTTGAAGAAACGGGTTCTTCCGGGAACGAAGCATCGCTACCTCACACTGTCTATACCTGGACAACTTTCATCGCGCAATCGGATCAGTCTTGTCGTTGTTTCTCATCATCGATTGAAAACGCCTCACTTGTCTATCTGGCGTTTTCTGGTAAATTGCCGAATGGGCGAATCTTCTCAGATGTCTCTCAGAACGGTGAATGGTAGAATCTTATGTCATCGTTTGGCCGACCCAGGAGAATTGTGATGGATGAACAGGAGAGCCTCAATCAACCATCAACCCGTTGGTTAGATCAGGTATTGGGTTCAAAGGTTCAGATCAATCGCGAGGTTTTTATCTACCTCCTTCTCATCGTTCTTGCCATTCTTACACGATTCATTGGCCTCGAACATCGGGTGATGAGTCATGATGAGAACACCCATGTGTATTTCTCATGGTTGCTTGAACAGGGGAGAGGTTATAGCCATGACCCCCTCTCACACGGTCCTCTTCAATTCCATTTAGTTGCGTTATCTTATTTCCTCTTCGGGGACAACGACGCTACGGCTCGCTTCCCGGCAGCTTTATTTGGTGTTCTGGCGGTTGGCTTCGTGTGGTTGTTCAGGCGATGGTTAGGTCGTACGGGCGCAATTGTGGCCGCTGTCCTGATGCTCATCTCGCCCTATATGCTTTTCTACTCGCGATATGTCCGCAACGAGGCGCTGGTTGTCCCGTTGGTCATGGCCACCGTATGGGCTATCACTCGTTATGTTGAGACCCGCGAATCTAAATGGCTGTATGTGCTTGCGGTGTCTTTGTCTCTCCACTTCGCAACAAAGGAGACCTCCTTCATCTTCACAGCACAGGTTCTCTTGTTTCTGGGTGTTCTCTTAGCATGGCAATTGATCAACGAAAAATGGAGTCGGAACAATCTTCGGCTCACATTTTTGGCAGGATTTGTGCTGACTGCGTTAGGAAGCTTGGTTGCGGCAATCACTTACTTACAGGCGAGGGGAGCAGAAACGGAGCTCAGCTCCGAGTTGATCGAGGCAGGAGCTAACTTGCCTGGAGTTGTCTTATCACCGGTCATAACTTTCGGCGGGATCCTTGCTTTCTTGGGTCTCATCTTGATCGGCTTCGCTTTGATCCTGGAGTTTGGCCGTCGTCTTAGGACCGATTTTCCGCTTCTCGATTTGGTGATCGTATTAGCAACGATGACCCTTCCTCAGCTCGCTGCGTTACCAGCGACATTGATGGGTTGGGATCCTTTGGCCTACAACGATCCAGAGGCATTTCGCAGTACTGCGTGGACGGTGGTCGTCTTGGTGGGGATCAGCATTGCGATCGGCATGGCTTGGAGATGGCGTGAGTGGCTGATCATCGCTGGCACCTTCTTTGTGCCCTTTATCGTTCTCTTCACGACGTTCTTCACCAATGGCCAAGGGGTTGCTACTGGTCTAGTTGGCTCATTGGGATATTGGTTGGTTCAACACACTGTCGAACGGGGAAGTCAGCCTCATTATTACTATTTATTAATCCAGATTCCGATCTACGAGTTCTTGCCGGCAATTGGCTCACTGATCGCGGTCGGGATTGGAGTTAGCACTTGGCGGTCAAAAAAAGGGCCGGGAACTACGGAACTTCAAATCCCTGACCCTCAGCCTCAATCCTTAGATCGTTCAACCTTCCCATTGCTTATTTTTATCTGCTATTGGGCTCTGACCTCACTTGTAGGCTACTCATACGCTGGCGAACGAATGCCATGGATCACTGTCCACATTGCATTGCCGATGATCCTGCTTGCAGGGTGGGGGATTGGCAAGTTTTTGGATTCAATAGATTGGCGCGAATTGCAAAAAGCAAATGGCTGGATTGTTGCAGGATTGTTATTGTTTCTGTTACTTTCAGCGCTAAGTACATTCGGCTCTCTCTTCGGACCCAATCCGCCCTTTCAGGGCACCGAGATCGGTCAACTTAACAACACAGCTGGATTCCTCGCCGCTCTTGGGGTGGCTATCGCATGTGCGATTGGGCTGGTGAAGATGGCACAAGGATGGCCGTTCTCTAGACTATCAAAAATGGTAGGTGTATTGTTCCTCACACTCTTGGCTTTGGTGACCGTGAGAGCCGCTTTTCGGGCTGCTTACATCAATTACGATTACCCGACCGAATTCCTTGTTTATGCTCATTCTGCAAGAGGGCCGAAAACTGCGCTGGAACAGATCGAGGATCTCTCCATCCGAACAACGGGTCATCTTGACATTATGGTTGCCTATGATAATGAGACCACGTACCCGTTTTGGTGGTATTTAAGAAACTATAAGAACGCTTTGTATTATGGTGCCAGTCCCAGCAGGGATCTGCTAAATTATCCGGTCATCTTGGCAGGTGATCCTAATTGGTCAAAAATTGACTCTTTTCTTGAGGACCGCTATTACAGTTTTGAGTACCACCGTATTTGGTGGCCCATGCAGGATTATTACAACCTCACCTGGGAACGCATTCGTGAAATGTTGACCTCGGCGAAGTATCGTGGCGCGTTGTGGGATATCTGGTTCGATCGAGACTACACGGCATATGGGGATGTGACGGGACGTGACTATTCCTTGGAAAATTGGTCACCTTCTAATCGAATGAAGCTTTATGTACGGAAGGACATCGCCAGTTTGGTGTGGGATTATGGTATAGCGCCCGTGATCTTGGAACCTGAAGAATTTGTGGATCCCTATGTGGATCAACTTCAGATCATTAACGCAGATCTGACGTTTGGACAGAGCGGATCTGCCCCAGGCCAATTTTCTCGACCTCGTGGAATTGCTGTAGCTCCGGATGGTTCGATTTATGTCGCTGATACGAATAATCACCGCATACAGCACCTGAGCTCAAATGGAGAGCTGATCTCTGTGTGGGGTCAGTATGCCAATATTGAGGAAGGTGACGCACCCGCTGGAACCTTTAACGAACCGTGGGGGATCGATGTCGCCCCGGATGGTACCGTTTATGTCGCGGATACTTGGAATCACCGGATTCAACATTTCACTTCTGATGGGCAATTTCTCGGGATGTTCGGATATTTTGGACAAGCTGGAGCGCCAGATGCTTTTTGGGGTCCTCGTGATGTGGCGGTTGATTCGAGAGGACGATTGTTTGTGACTGATACAGGCAATAAACGCGTCGTCGTCTTTGATGCACAGGGAAATGCATTAGGTGAATTCGGAGGTTTTGGTCTCGACCTAGGAGGGTTAGACGAGCCAGTTGGTTTGGGAATAGATGATCAGGGACGAGTCTACGTTGCTGACACATGGAACCAACGTATACAGATCTTCGAGGAACGAGGAGAAGCAGCCTTTGCTGCAATCGCAGAATGGCCGGTAGGAGGCTGGATTGGCCAGTCGCTCGAGAATAAACCTTATCTTGCAGTGGGTGCTGACGGCATGGTTTGTACAACGGACCCTGAGAGTATTCGCGTGTTGTGTTTCGATGCTGATGGGGAATTCCTATTGGGTTGGGGTGAATATGGCTTTGATATCTGGCAATTTGGCATGCCCGTCGGTATAGCATTTGACCCCTCTTGCTCTGTCTGGGTTACAGATAGCACAAACGATCGGATCATGTTCTTTGAGCTTGAGTTGTGTGAAGAATAAATCACAACGCTGTGTTGTGTAAATACTATCTTCCCTCATAATTAAAATCAGATAGGGGAGCGGTTGGCTCGTCCCTGCCTCAGGGGTAGGGATCTACCCCTGAATTGATTAGAATCAGATCTCCTGAGATCGATGGAGATCTGGCTTCTTCGCAACCATTCACCTTAGAACCACTATCTTTTTCGTAAGGAACTTAATAGGTGACTGCCGATGTGAGCCCTCGATTGGCTTATTCTAAATTGTGTAGAGAGTCCCTCGATCTCCAGCGGTATTCAACGGGCAACCCTTTTTCCAGCATCTCCTAATAGATCTGCGTCTTTTGGCTTAAGCTTGGGTGTTAATTCGATACACGTTGGCAAACCGATTTACTAGAAGATGAATCAGAGTTCTGTGTACATGAACAACACGTGTCGCCTTCGTTTGAACTACGACACAGGTGCTATTTGTATACTTTTAAGAAGTTAAAAAGCCTTTCGTGGGACTTCAATGTGGCTTGAGTCATAACCTTCTTATAAACTAATTACGGTTCTTGGAGGTAAGAAATGACCACTGGCATCGGACAAGAATTTATCAAGAGGACAAAATATAGATATTTGGGACCGTCGGATCAAGAAAGAAGGTTACCTCAACCGCCAATGGAGAAGGCGTTTGAGGAGGAGGGTGAATGGATCCGTCTCCCGGATCCGGGGGAAGAAGCTCCGGACTTGAAGGAGATTATCGATGGCCGAACGAGCGTCCGTAACTACACAGATGCTCCGATTTCCCTTCAGGATCTCTCATACTTACTTTGGTGTACGCAGGGTGTGAAGGAAGTGGCAGGTGCTCAAGCGACGCTCCGGACGGTCCCATCTGCTGGTGCGAGGCATGCTATTGAGACGTATCTTCTTGTCAACCGGGTTTATGGTCTACCTCCGGGACTTTACCAATATCGATCCCTGGAACATCAACTACAAGAATTCACTTTGTATGACGGGATCGCGGACATGATTCTAGAAGCAGGCCTCAAACAGCGCCATATTACAGGAAGTGCGGTTACCTTCATTTGGGCTGCTACGGCTTATCGAATGACGTGGAGATATGGCGAGCGAGGATATCGATATCTCTTCCTTGATGTTGGGCACGTTTGCCAAAACTTATATCTAGCAGCTGAATCAATTGGATGTGGTGTCTGTGCCATAGCGGCATTTGATGATGATCGGATGAACGAACTTCTCCATTTAGATGGGAAAGAAGAGTTTGTCCTCTATCTCGCGACATTAGGGGCGAAAGTTCAAGGGCTAAAGTAACACTCCCCTGTAGCCCCCAGTCTTTCTACTCGAATTGGGATCCATTTCTTAGGCCTTGCTACGCGACCATATCGAAGTGCAAGATGAGGAACCGGTCTTAACCTCCAATGTTGCGCATAGCCAAACAAATGTGCTCATGCTGTCACAAAAGCGATCGAAGTTCAGGTATAAGATAGTGAAAGTTTGATGGTTATCCATTACGTCTTACACATGAGGATGATAGGCCTTTAGCTTATATTCTAAACGGGAGGGATGATGGACGAAAAAGGTTTCATTGAATTCATGAAAAAGAATAGACGCTCTGATAATACGATCAAGAGCTGCCTTGAATTTATTAGAGATTTCGAACGGTATTTAGCTAAGAATAAAGAGGAAAGGACCTTAGAAGAGGCAAGCCCGGAAGATCTTGAGGATTTCACATTTTGGGGACAAGAGAAGTTGAAATCAATCAACAAACATCTCTGGGGAATTCGTTTTTACTACGAGTACATCTCCAATCCTGTCATGCGAGGGGTGGCTGGTGAATTACGCAAGAAAAAGATCAGGAAGCAACCTTTAGCTCTCAAGAAACTCGTAGGAGTAAAGCCAGAACATGTTGAGAAGCTCCTCGCGATTGGAATTAAGGACGTACATGAGATGATTCAGGCCGGGCGTACAAAAAGGGAGCGAGAAACGCTCTCCAAGAAGAGTGGTGTACCTCTTGATGGGATTATGGAGTTGGTGAGGCTTTCGGATCTTGCGCGTATTCCAGGTGTGAAGAGTATCCGTGCCAGATTATATTATGAGGCAGGTGTGGACAGCATCGAGAAGCTCTCGGCGTGGGATCCAGAAGAGCTCAGGGCAATGTTGGTAGATTTTGTTGAAGAAACCTCTTTTGATGGAATTGCGCCCTGGCTGAAGGAAGCTGAGTTCACGGTTG
Source organism: Anaerolineae bacterium (assembly GCA_011174845.1). GTDB lineage: Bacteria > Chloroflexota > Anaerolineae > Anaerolineales > E44-bin32 > DUEZ01. Next base: position 45,369 of record DUEW01000102.1, read on the forward strand.
AATTCGCCAGGAAATTGCCACGGATAGTTGAATATTAGTGGTCAGTCGACATGGTCGTGATGAACATCAGGAGGACATCCATAGGAGATGGTTCTACATATCCAGCAGAGACGGTTTCCATGCTTGTCCTGAACCTGGTCGACGGAGTGTTCGAATGACATTTGTCTTGGAGTGTCATCCTGAGCCCCTCGACTTCGCTCGGGACAAGCTCCGCGAAGGATCTCGTTTTCCGAATTGCAAACTCTCTCTTTCCCAACAACGAGTTTCTCACCCTTCGGGTACGATATCGTCGCGCCTGACGCCTGTCCTGAGCGTGTCGAAGGGGCGCTCAGAATGACAACCTCCCGTATGTCATTCCAAGGAGCCCTGCGACGAGGAATCCCTATGATGACACTTTTAGATTCGCAACACTATAGGGATTCTTCGCGCCTGACGGCGCTCAGGATGACAACCTCCCGTATATCATTCAGAGGAGCCTTGCGACGAGGAATCTCTATGATGACACTTTTAAATTCGCAACACTATAGGGATTCTTCGCGCCTGACGCCTATCCTGAGCGTGTCGAAGGGGCGCTCAGAATGACAACCTCCCGTATGTCATTCCGAGGAGCCCTGCGACGAGGAATCCCTATGATGACACTTTTAGATTCGCAACACTATAGGGATTCTTCGCGCCTGACGGCGCTCAGGATGACATCTATTAGGGGATGTCATCCTGAGAGAAAACGAGTTAAAAAGGAATCCACGATGTCAATGGGGGTAGCTGGGCTACAGCACGTCATGGATAAACCGTTACAAGGAGGCGATCATGCACGGTGTATCGGTGATCAAGGAGGATGGCATCGCGACGGTCCTCCTGAGCAGAGGGAAAGTAAACGCATTGAATGAGCCCTTGGTTGAGCAGTTCTACGACAATTTGGTAAACATAGAAAAGGATGAGACGATCGGAGCTATCCTTCTGACAGGTAAGGGGAAATTCTTCTCTTTTGGGTTCGATGTCCCCGAGTTCCTGGCGTATTCAAGGGATGAGTTCGAAAGGTTCTTGCGCAAATTTACTGACCTGTACCGTTACTTATTTCTTTACCCCAAGCCCACTGTCGCGGCATTAAATGGACATACGATCGCTGGTGGGTGCATGATTGCTACGGCTTGTGACCACAGGTTGATGGTATCAGGAAAGGCGAAGATCTCTCTCAATGAGATCAGCTTTGGTGCCTCTGTTACGGCAGGAGCTGTTGAGATGCTGACGTACTGTATCGGTCACAGAAAGGCGCAGGATGTTCTTTTTTCTGGTGCAATGTTCACCCCCGAGGAAGCGTGCCAAATAGGGTTGATCGATCAAATCATAGAGGAAGATAAGCTGTTGGAGGCGTCAAAGTTAATAGCTCAAGACTACATTAACAAGGATTTGGTGGCTTTTGCAAGCATAAAAAAGTGGTTAAAAGGTCCTGCGGTTGAAAGGATGCAGCAGAGGGAAGCAGATTCGATCAAGGAATTTGCGCGCATCTGGTATTCTGAAAATACTTGGAAGAATCTACAAGCCATTGTCATCCGGGATTAGGAAAGCTTCATCTCAGCAAGTGGTAAACGGAGGACAAGATGCCGACCGAATCAGCCTTGGAGGCGTTGAAGATACTGCGTGATGGAAGTCTTTTCCAATGGTACGTTATCCCTCTATTTGCCCTTGTGGTCTATGTTTACGCCGTTGAAGTTGAAAGACGCAATTGGGACATGTTGTTTGCTGGGTTAGCATTCTGGGGCATGGATTGGTTTAACGAAATATGGAACGGGCTTGTATTCCACTTCACTCAATATGCACCGGTATGGGGAGTTCCAGGAAAGACAGCTTACCTCATCCTGATCGGGTTAAATATTGAAATTTGCTTTATGTTCGCCATCGCAGGCGTTGGTTTCGCGAAACTTCTCCCTAAAGATAAGCGAATGAAGATTCTGGGTCTGCCAAATCGATTGTTTATGGCTATTTCAGGATCCGCCTTTTGTGTTTTTGTGGAGGTTTTGTTGAACTCTATTGGTGCGCTTACCTGGGATTACCCATGGTGGAGCGCTGGTGCACCTTGGTTGATTTTTGTCTTTGGTTATTTACACTTCTTCCTCATTTCGTTCTGGGTATTCGATATGGAGACCATAAAGCGTAAAGTGATGACCGTCGCGGTCATTTATGTTGTGGATATCGCCTTCCTGATCATCTTTTTGGGAATTCTCAAGTGGATATAACGGGGGATCCTTTCTCATAAACATAGATGTCTTCGTTATCCATTACGGCTCTGTTTTGGTAGATTTCCTAGAATACCTGTGAAAAATGGACATAAAGTCCTTATTTTGAAATTCTCGAAAGTACAATCTGAATGGATCTCATTTGCCCTCATGTCATTCCGAGGCGTTTTACGCTGAGGAATCCCTGGGATGAAGCTTATAAATAAGCCTGTCATAGGGATTCCTCACTATGCTCGGAATGACATTTAGGATACGCATAGCTGTGAATTCGATCGGAGTGACCTTCACAGTGAGCTCAAATGAAAGCTCTCAGTCTTAGGTTTGAACCTTCACGGGAGCTGGCTCTGCTTTGTTAGAGCCCGATCGTACTGAGAAATCTTTGATCCCACACTTTATAAGCGGGAATCATTCCTTATTAAATTACGTATGGAAATTCACTCGTTAATAAATGAGAATTCTAGGAGGTCGAGCATGATTACAGTTCAGAAGATCAATAACACCACCTTTGAGGTTACCGTAGAAGGTCGAATGGTGACGAAACATAAAGTCACAGTGACTCCAGCGTATTATGAGAAGCTAACCGGCGGTCAGGTACCAGCGGAAGTATTGGTCGAGAGGTCTTTTGAATTTCTCCTCGCTCGTGAGCCCAATACCAGCATCCTCAGGAGCTTCGATCTGCCTGTCATTGGACGATACTTCCCAGAGTATGAACGCGTCATCCGCGAGATGCTGGAGTAAGCTATTCGTTTTCTGTACATCCAGCGCCGTTGTTTTGTGTTAAGTAAATGAATCGAAGGAGTTAATCCCGCTATGTCTCGTTACAAGATTGTTGTTAATCCGGTTTCCGGCAGAGGTGCTGGAGAAAGTGCCATTCCTCACCTCGATCATCAACTTCGAGAATATGGCCTGGATTTTGACCTTGTGGCAACTGAGCGTCCTTGGCACGCTGTTGAACTTGCACAGAAAGCTGTAGCGGATGGTTACAATGTCGTCGTCGCTGTCGGCGGCGATGGGACCGCTAACGAAGTGCTTAATGGGTTGATGCTTGCGAAAAAGGCTGGGGTAGGTGAGGCAGTCTTGGGTTTGGTTGGTGTTGGTCGTGGAAACGATCTCGCCTTTGGGATGGGTGTGCCGAGTGGACTGGATATAGGCCACCAAATCCTATACCAAGACAACCGGAGAACAGTTGATGTTGGGCTCGTTAAGGGAGGCATGTTTCCTGAGGGTCGTTACTTTGGCAACGGGGTTGGTATCGGCTTCGACGCTGTGGTCGGTTTTGAAGCCTTAAAAATGAAGCGAATTCATGGTTTCTTGAATTATTTCTTGGCTGCCCTAAAGACGATATTTTTGTATTATCAGGCTCCTTTGGTCAGGATTGAATATAACGATAAGATCATTGACCAACTTTCTCTGTTGGTGTCCATCATGAATGGACGGAGGATGGGTGGTGGATTTTGGATGGCACCAGAGGCGGAGATCGACGATGGTCTCTTTGATCTGTGCATCGGTGGTCAGCTTAGTAAGCTAGGGATTCTGGCTCTCATCCCGCGCTTCATGCAAGGAACGCAAGCCTCACATCCTGCAGTGCAAACCGGGCGGACAAATAAAATAGAAGTCACGGCTCAAGAGGGCATTTTGCCTGCTCACGCAGACGGTGAAACGATCTGTACAGAAGGGAAACAGCTCATCGTGGAATTGCTGGCGGGCGAGATTGAAGTGATCTGTCAATCGCAGGATGGAGTGTGATGACGATCGCCAAGAAGGTGGTGAATTACACTTTCAATCGGCTAACATCTCTCTTTTGCAGAATAAACGCTGACCAATTGGCGCTGGTGCCGACAGAAGGTCCACTCATTGTCGTCGCCAATCACGTCAACTTCTTAGAGGTTCCAGTTCTTGTCACCCGATTGGGCTCTCGATCGGTGACGGGATTCGCGAAAATTGAGACGTGGGATAATCCGGTCCTGGGTTACATTTTTGATTTATGGGAGATTATTCCGATTCAACGCGGGGAAGCGGATGTAGGTGCGCTTCGTGAAGGACTACGAGCCCTGAGGGCGGGAAAGATCCTGGCTATTGCACCAGAGGGCACGCGCAGTGGCCACGGTCGTTTACAACGAGGTCATCCAGGTGTGGTATTGATTGCCCTACGTAGCGGCGCACCACTCCTCCCGCTGGCTTATTATGGAGGCGAAGAGATATGGCAGAATCTATCTCGTCTGAGACGGACGAATTTTAATGTCCTTGTTGGGAGGCCGTTCTATCTAAGTGCAGAAGGCGTCAAAGTGACACAAGCAGTACGACAACAGATGACAGATGAGATCATGTGGCAATTGGCCGCGCTTTTACCAGCAGCATACCGTGGTCATTACGCGAATTTATCAAAAGCCACAGAAGATTACCTACGTTTTCCACCGACATCAGAAAGCAATCTGCTCTTGGCGATGTGATAAGAGCAATACCTATCAGTCTTCATCTGTAGTTGTAGACTTTAGCCTACGTATCTTTGCAGGCAGTAGAGGCGGTGGTCGACGGTCAGGCTTCGCCGTGAGCTAAGCCGAACGGCGTGGGAGCCTGACCTGCTTGAAAAGTAATGTACACCCTAACGAGTGCGGCCTCATTGGATTTCACTTCCTCGAGAGGATGCTTGTAACCCAAGACCATCGTAGGGGCGACAGGCCTGTCGCCCCTACATCGCTAATTCGTAGTTACCTCTAGTTATAAGAGCACTAATTAAACTTACTTTATGTGTTATCCAGGATGATCTCTTTTATCGTGATCGCTTGTGAAACGATCTCAGCATGTACGAGAACGACTATGATCGTTAGACAAATCGCTCCCGCAGGGTTGAGCTTATGTAGTCCATGCTTGCTACAACGATGGCTATCGCCAGCATTTGAGCACTTGCTGAACGGTAATCTAACAAATTGATGTTTTGCTGGAGCAAAAAGCCGATGCCGCCGCCTCCAGCGAAGCCGATGATGGTCGACATACGCACATTAATGTCCCATCGGTACATGGTGAAGGAGATGTAAGGCGGGATGATTTGTGGGACAACAGCGTAAACGATCGTCTGCAGTCGGTTGGCGCCAGTGGCTTTAATAGCTTCGAGAGGACCAGGGAGGATACTCTCCACCTGTTCTGAGTATAACTTTGATAGAGCAGCGATGGTGTGTAGCGCAAGCGCCAAAGATCCAGCGAAAGGACCGATCCCAACCCAGACCACAAACACAATCACCATCACCAACGGCTCAACGGAACGAGTAGCGTTGAGGATAGTACGCATAACAAAGTAGAGAGTGGTTCCGATCGGTAATGCATCCTTTGGAGCAGTCCGAATGGCTAAAAGCAAACCAAGTACAGCACCTACTGCGCCTGGCCAGAGATAGATCTTGACAGGATCGTTGATTTGGTAAAACCAGTTGATCCCAGCACCTACAAGCATAAAAAGTAAAGCTCCGGCAGCGGCTGCGAAGAACAAGTTGATGCCCTTGATGTAACTATCAGATAGGCGATCACTCAGATTTTGTCCGTATGTACTTAAGAAGCTGCCTACGAATCCTCCACCAGCTAAGGCAAGTATGATTGGAGTAGCGATTTGGACAATTTCACCTACTTGAGAAACGAAATTTCCAAGAAAACCAACGGGTCCTAAGGGTTGGATCAGCATCTGACCCACGGATAACAAAAGACTGGCCAGCAACTGCAGGAGGAAGATGATGCAAATCGCCGATACCATCAGCGTTAGAATTCGAGCTATTCGCATCGGGACCTTTGGGGTTTCTAGTTCTTCCTGAGGTAACGCCCAACGGGCTAGCGCATAAGCGATCACAGGGCTGATGATGACGCCACCAACATTGATCCCAATATTCGCTGATAGTGGTGTGCTCAACTCGCTTATCCATCGGTTTGCTAGAAAAGCAATCAGAATGCCAAATGGCCAACCGATGATCGTTAACGCCACGCTGGCAAGCGAACTCTTAACATCGCTCATTAAGTTTCGAGCAGCGAAAAAACTGACTGGGACGGCTAATAAGGTACCGAAGGTTGTTGCTAGCAAGGCCAAAAATACCGTTTCGACGATTTTGGCCCATGTTATCTTTGCTGTATCAGTAAACTGTGGACCGCCCACAGGGACCCGTGCCGTAGCACGAAGATGTTGAACTTCGACAACTGGTTGACGGGTTGGCATCTGAACGCTTACTTGAAAGTATCCATTGGCATCTGTCTCAAAGTTATCGAGTTGGATTTTTGCGCCGCTAAGGGCTATAAAATTGATGGGTCCTTTTGAGCCTGGCTCAAAGCTGTACCCCTCTACCAAGATAAATTCCTTCGAAGCCGCGCAAGCGACATCAGTTACCAAATAAGGACCAGTTTTATCTGGCTCTGGAAGGGTAATTATTTCTTCAGGGCATGGAAGATAGATCGGCACCTCGATATTTACTTCTTCTTGCTCATATGTAATGATGTCTGGGTGTGCTAATGCACGAAGAATACGAGTAAGCACAACTAAGCGTTGTTCGGACCGTGTTTCTTTTAAGTTGACCTTGGTGACTTTGAAGCCATAGGCAAAAACGACAATAACCACTACCACGCTCAACCCTACGCCGATCGATCTGAGAAGAGATCGTTGTTTCTTCATGTGTTTATTCCTCATCCAACTCGCTCGGCTTCTTTGCCGTAGATTTCTTTAAATTTCGCGTCGTCGATCTCCTCAGGTGTCCCGTCAAACATCAACTTCCCTTCATTGAGGGCTATCGCGCGGTCCGCATAGCGGTGGACCAAGTCCAAAAAGTGTAGACTACAAATGACCATGACCCCATCTTCTTTGTTGATCTGTTCAAGGTATTGCATGATGGAATGTGCCAGAACGGGATCAAGACTGGCTACTGGCTCATCAGCCAGAATCATTTCCGGTTCCTGTATCATCGCCCGAGCGATTCCGACGCGCTGTTGTTGACCACCGCTCAATTCGTCCGCCCTTTTATATGCCTGGTTGGCGATACCAACACGTTCCAGTTGTTTGAGCGCCAATTCGACATCGCTCTTAGGGAAGCGGTTGAGTACACTCATCGCGGGGTTCACATAACCTAGCCGGCCCGCAAGTACATTGATGATCACTTTAGAGCGCGAGACGAGATTGAAATGCTGGAACACCATCCCCATTTTTCTGCGGATGCGACGCATTTCATCCTGACTTGCTTCAGTTAGGTCAATGCCATTCCAGATGATTTTGCCTGCTGTCGGTTCGACCAAGCGGTTAATGCACCGGAGCAAGGTGGATTTCCCTGAACCGCTCAAACCAATGCATGCCAGGAACTCTCCTTGATTAACAGAAAAACTGACATCGTCCAGCGCTAACACATCACCGTCATAGATTTTTGTGAGGTTTCTTACTTCTAGCATGATGGTTTCAGACACCTCCCTGTGAAGAGATGTGAATAACGATTATAAGTTCATACATCCAATATAAGATTCCCCTCGCCTTGCTATTTACTTTGAGGATCGTTTGCGTAGTTCTATTCGGTGGTCATTTAAGGATATAGAGGAATAGAGATATCCCATTTGTTCTCGATTAACAAGATTATACACGCCCAAATAAATTGGGGTTCCTCATTACAAATAAGGCGTTTCAGGATATTTCGATAAGATAAATGATCCGTAGAAATTCCTGATGATTATTCGATTGTTGAAGTTAACCCCGGGCAATACATTGCCCGGGGTTAAGTTTGTAATGCTCCGTGCTTTCTACTCGCCGAGGTTCTCCAGCGTGATTCCCTGCTGTTCCATCATGATGCGAATGCCGTCAAAATTCTCATCAAAAATGGGTGCTGCACCTGTCCAATCATAGAACTTTTCATTGCACAGCGTTGCATCGCACGCCTCGGATCCGACATAGGCGATAACGGCATCCATGATGAGCTGCCTGAGCTCATCCGGGAAATCGGGCGAGAAGGACATGGTGTCGTTTGGAATCTCTGGGGAGAGAGCCAAAATGCGAACTTTCTGCACCACATCCGGGCTTTCCGCTGAGATGGCAGCGCGAGCATCAAGTACGCGGACTTCACCACAGTACAGTTTGCCATCTTCGTCCAAGCCACATTCGTCGACGAGTTCGTCAGGAACATCTGGCGGATCATCGACCGTCCACGTCCTATCAGGGAACAAGGGGGCGCTGAAGTAGCAGGTTCCAAAATCTGCCTCGCCAGTGTACACCGCTTTCACAACCTGCGGGTGTCCACCTGCTTCAACCGTGTCGCCGACGGTAAGACCGAGATCGTTGAAAATGGACATGGGGTAGAGGTAGCCAGAGGTTGATCCGGCATCCGGATATGCCCACGTGGCACCTTCTAGGTCCTCAAGGGTTTGGAATTCACTATCGCGAGCGACAACGAATTCGGTCCAGTAGACATTCCACCCATAGCGTACGGAAGCCAGACCCGGTTCCACGCCGCAAAGTTGGTTGGCTAGGGCGTATCCCATGGCAGGGATGAAACCGATTGTGTCGTCAGGTGAAGCGCACATCTCTTCGATAGTGGCTGCATATGACGTCGGCACGCTGACCTCGAAGAACAGCCCTGTGGCCTCGTTCAACGCTTGTTCGATCAAATCGCCGCCTGCGATCATGAAATCGACGTCTACAGAAGGAACGAACAGGACCTTAATCGGATGGTCTGCACTTCCTAACTCAGGTGGGGGTGCCTCGGTTGGCGGTGGTGGTGGGGGTTCTGTGGGGGGCGGCGCCTCAGTCGGCGGTGCTGGGGGTTTCGTCGGCTCCGCAGGAGCCTCAGTCGGCTGGGCGCAGGCAGCCAAGACCAAGGCCATGGCCACCATCAAGCTCAAAACCAGGAACAGGCGGTTTTTACGCATGTTCTTCTTCCTCCTCTATATGAGCTATACAAGCTTGTAAAGACGCGTCTTCTTTGTTTATCAACGTTCAACTGCGATAGCTTCACCTCCTCCCTGGTTTCGATAATTCGTTCCATCTTAGCGCGAAATTAATGCAGATGCAAGGTAAGAGGTCATCTTCCCATAGGAGGATGCGCTTAAACCCATGATGTGGACTAGCATGTTCTTCAAATTGCTCTCTCCCATATTATCACATTTCGCAGGCACGATCTGTTGATAAGGAGATCCCATGATCTCATTTCAGATTTATATCGTCGATAACCTGCACTTATCAGTTGCTGGAGTATAATGAAATCGTCTTCGCAGGCGATTAGTTCGTTCATTTGATAAGGCCACGGCGGTGCTTGAAGGATTATTTATCGGTCTTCCCCTTTCTATCAATGTCTTGTTCATTCTCATTGCTCTGTATCTCGTAACCCGTGCCGCGCATTACCTGGTGGACGGTGCGGTAAGTATCGCACACGAGTATCGCATCAGCCCACTGATTATCGGCGCGACCGTAGTCGCGATGGGCACAACCTCCGCGGAAAATACCGTCAATCTGGTTATCGTTTTGACCGGGGGCGATCCTTCGACCGTGATTGGAAATTTGTTAGGATCCAACCTGGTAAATTTTGGCATAGAACTCGGTGTTTCAGCCATGATCGCTGGAATTATCTTGGTGCCTCGTGGTGCTTTTGAAAAGGACATCCCACTTTACTTCGCGACCGTAGGTTTGATAACAGCCTTTGCTAGTGACGGTCAGATCGGGCGCTCAGAAGCTGTCCTCGGGCTGGTCATATTCTTGGCTGCTTTTGGCTTGATCATTCAATACGCTCGGTCGAGGCGGGGGAGCAGTGTGCTGCTGGTTGAAGCGGAAGAAATCGAGGCCATCTCCCACCCGACTGCGAAACGCCTGACCCGTCGCCAAGCGTTTCTAATGTTATTTGGAGGCCTTGTCGTCCTCGTCCTTTCTTCACGTTTTCTCATCCTAAACACAACGGTGGTTGCATTTGCCTTGGGTATCCCCGAATTCATTATCGGTTTAGTCATCATCGGACCGGGAACTTCAATGCCCGAAATCGCCTCCTCCATCCAAGCTGCTCGTCGAGGACACCCCGGCTTGGTGCTGGGCACAGCTTTTGGTAGCTGTTTATTTAACCTGTCGCTCGGATTGGGGCTGCCAGCTATCATTCGCCCCTTGCCTGTGGGGGAGACAGCTATCCTAAGCCTCGTGTTTATCAATGTAGTAAATCTTTCACTGCTTGCATTGCTCCTTTTGGATCATAGATGGGTAGGTCGAGCAAGAACTATAACCCAAGTCACCGGGGCATATCTCGTGATTACCTATCTCGGTTTTATCTCCTACCTTGTTGTGGATGCAGCTGGGGGAAGCTTTGAGAGTTGGTGGAAAGCATTTGCCTTGATCGTGGCTGTGGTGGGTTTCGTGTTGGTCGTTCGTAAAGTTGCGAGGATTTTCACTTCTACTAGAGCAGCAAGAGAGAGGGGGCAGACTGAAAGGAAAAGGATTTTATGCGCAACTCGAGGCGGGCAAGCCAGTCAGCCAACTCACCTAAAAGCCATCGAAATCGCGCTTGAGCGGAGCGCTGAACTTATCTTTCTCTATGTGTTCGACCAACAGGCCATCCAGAGCGTTGCGACTCCAATCGTGATCAATATTTCCTCACAAATGGATCACATGCAAGCTTTCCTTCAGAAAACAGCACAGAGGCAGGCCGTTCAGGCGGGGGTTAAAGCCAGGGTTCTTGTTCGGGCTGGAAGCCTTCGGGAGCAAATCCAAACGATCGCGCAAGAGGAACAAGTCGATCTGGTTGTCATGGGCAATCCAAGTGAGAAAAGCAGCCTGTTCAAGCGTGAGGCTTTACGAGTGTTAGCCGATGAGATTGAAGCCGAGACCGGAATTCAAGTCCTTGCCTTGAGCGATCAAGGAATCAAGGCCTAATTTGGATATCCACAGCGATCATATTGAGTGAGATACTAGCCAACGCGTTCTGAATCATGGCAGCCATACATTTGACGATCAATTATTGGTTTAAGGATCCACCACCTATACACAATCACTTACACCACGTTGGTGGTGTTGTTTATTCGCATTGTGAAATCGATGTGCAAATTTGATGTGGAGCATTGAGTGGTTCGATTACCTTCGATGTTTCTTGTTTTGTGAACTGGACACATTCTCTCCGAAATGAGGAAGTTTGTACACCGGGTGCATGACGGTCTGCACTGGAGGGGATCCTGACATAGAATTAAGCTGTGTGAGGATTTTGATGGAGGTTTGCCGATGGCAAAAGGACGCATTGTCGTCGATGAGACGTTATGCAAGGGATGTGAATTATGCACATCCGTCTGTCCCAAGGACCTGATTCGCATGGCAATGGATCGATTAACACCGAAGGGCTACCATCCGGCGATGCTAGTGGATCCTGACGGGGAGTGTACTGGTTGTGCGATCTGCGCTGTCATTTGTCCTGATTCCGCGATCACCGTTTATCGTTTGGTCCCAGCTGAAAAAGTGAGAACTCCTACAGCTTGAGGAGGGAAGATCACATGGCAAAAGAATTGCTCAAAGGCAACGTTGCTTTTGCTGAAGCGGCAATTCGGGCAGGATGTGAAGCATATTTTGGTTATCCGATCACACCCCAAACGGAAGCCCTTGAACATATGGCAAAACGCATGCCAGAACTTGGGCGAGTATTTTTGCAGGCCGAGAGCGAGGTTGCGGCGATTAATATGGTCTATGGGGCTGCATGTGCAGGTGTTCGTGTGATGAGCTCCTCCTCGAGTCCTGGTGTGAGCTTGATGATGGAGGGATTGTCTTATATTGCCGGTTCCGAGGTGCCGGCGGTCCTGGTAGACATCATGCGAGGTGGTCCCGGTTTGGGCAACATCGCACCTTCTCAAGGCGATTACAATCAAATCGTCAAGGGAGGGGGGCACGGTGATTATCACCCGGTTGTTCTCGCTCCCGCCTCAGTACAAGAGTTGATCGACTTCACCGTAGAAGCGTTCGACATCGCCGAGAAGTACCTTTGCATTGTCATCATTCTCGCTGACGGAAGTCTGGGCCAAATGATGGAACCAGCCGAGTTACCCGAGATGAAAAAGGTGAGATCGGTAAAAGAGCGACCGAATTGGGCCTTAACCGGAGCGAGAGATCGTGATCCTAACATCATTACATCGATCTACATGGATCCGTTGGTGGAAGAAGAACTAAACCGTAGGTTGATGGCAAAACAAGCTAAGATCGAAGCGAATGAAGTTCGCTTCCGAGAGCTCATGCTCGACGATGCCGAGATCGCGGTGATCGCATTCGGGACATCAGGTCGAGTCGCACAATCAGCAGTTAAAACGGCTCGGGAAGAGGGCATTCGAGTTGGCTTGCTGCGACCGATCTCGCTCTATCCTTATCCATACGAACGTGTGCGACAAATCGCAGGTAAGGTGAAAGAAATCTTAGTTGTCGAGATGAACAGCGGTCAAATGCTGGGGGATGTGCGGATTGGGAATGAGGGGAGGGTTCCCATCTCCTTTTATGGCAGACAGGGTGGGGTGATCCCGTTACCGGATGAGGTTTTGGAAGAAATCCGGAAGATACAATCGAGGATCAACGCCTCTGAATAACCTGGGAGAGGAATACATGGCGGAGAAAGAATGGATCGAAACTCTGATCTACACCAAATCCGGAAGTTTAACTGAACTCGGGACTCACTACTGTCCCGGCTGCACACACGGTATCTCCCACCGGTTAATCGCAGAAGTGATCGATGAGATGGGTATAAGGGAGGACACCATTGGGATCGCACCGGTCGGTTGTGCCGTCTTTGCGTACGATTATTTCAATATGGATTTCGCTGAGGCCGCCCATGGCCGAGCACCGGCGATGGCTACGGGTCTTAAACGTGTAAACCCCGATAAGATCGTTTTCACCTATCAGGGAGATGGAGATTTGGCATCGATCGGAGCGGCGGAGATCATGCACGCAGCAGGTCGAGGCGAAAACATCACGGTCATCTTCATCAACAACGCGATTTACGGTATGACCGGAGGCCAGATGGCGCCGACGACCTTGCCGGGTCAACGGACGACATCCACGCCCCTTGGACGCGACATTGAAGTGCATGGTTTTCCCCTCCGAATGTGTGAAATCCTGTCCCAACTTGACGGTTCAGCATATGTGGTGAGACGCAGTCTTCATAATGTGGCGAATATTCGTAGAGCGAAAAAGGCCATCCGACAAGCATTCGAGGTCCAAAGACAAGGTCTGGGCTTCTCGATGGTCGAGTTGCTTTCAAGCTGCCCGACGAATTGGGGGATGAGCGCTGATGAAGCGCTAACATGGATCGAGGAGCACATGGTTGAAGCCTATCCGCTCGGCGATTATAAGGTAAGCCCCTCGATTGCCGTGACTAAGAAGGATGAAGGGAGATAGGATGCAGACGGAGATCATCATCTCTGGATTTGGCGGACAAGGGGTGCTCTTCGCAGGGCAATTACTTTCCTATGCTGCTCTTGAGAAGGATCTACATGTCACCTGGTTCCCGTCTTATGGACCTGAAATGCGAGGCGGGACTGCGCATTGTACGGTGATCATTAGCGATGACGAAATCGGCTCGCCTGTCATACGCAATCCAACCGCTGCCATCGTTATGAACCTGCCATCTTTAGATAAATACGAACCCCTGGTGAAGACCGATGGCGTGTTGGTGGTCAATACCTCATTGGTTGATCGTGATCCTGAGAGGGAGGATCTGCAAATTGAGTTAGTTCCGGCGAATGAAATTGCTGAGGAACTGGGTGATAAGCGCTTGGCCAATTTGGTCATGTTAGGCGCGCTGCTTAATCACCTGGATGTGTTGTCCATCGATGAGGTGGGTGCTTCCCTTAAGCGCCACATCCCGGCGCACCACCGAGATCTTCTGCAGGGAAACATCAAAGCCATGCAGCGCGGAACCGCGCTTGCCGCAGGAGAGAAGTTGGCCACCTGATCCTGGGCATGAAATGATGATGAGACAAAACTTCCCGCGAGCTTCAAGCTCGCGGGAAGTTGATTTTTAGGTTTCTGGGAGTACAGATTTATCGAAGAGGGGTATTACATTCAGGACAGATTTGTGTTCCGGCTGCTACAACAAAGCCACATTCATGACAAGTTCTAGGTTGAGCGTGACCTAAAGGCGCGCCACATGCCACGCAATGAGGCTCTCCTACAGGATTCGCCGTGTCACAATATCCACACACTAGCCTACGCAGTCGCTCAGAGATTTCGTAAGATGCACCGAGGCTATCTGCTGTCCTCTCCAAAGTCAACCAGATCCTCTCTGTTAGCTGGAGCGAGGCGATGTCTTCGGCCAGGTCATCCAACCGACCGATTAAACTTAGTGGATTGCGTATCGCAGCTAGTGTAGTAATCCCCAAGCTTGCGATCACACCCATCCATGCTTGCTGACCAATGTTGACGAGAACACCATCTTCAACCTTAGAGAGATGGACGGTAATCGCTGTGCGTCCACCAGAGGCTGGGATGACGCGACTGGCGATTTGAACGACCCTATGGTTGCCTCGACCGACCTGCCTGGCTGTCAGATTTCCGTGATCGAACTCAGCAATCAATACGCGTGCGAGATCATCTGGCGCGATGGAGCCGTGGAAAGTTCTTTGCGGGCGTCGGCGGTTTAGATCAAGCAAGTTATTTTTCCCTTCGAAAGATATGGATAGCCATGCGGTGTAGTATAATGCGCTCGAATTCAGGGGGCAATATGTAGAGGTGCATCCCATAAAATGTTTCACCGCTGTACGCCTTGTGGCAAAAATGAATATTGTGGGGTGGTGGAACCGTCCCCACATTAGGCAAATTCCACCTGCAACTGACGCAGGGCAACAAGATATGAAACGCACCTCTTGGAGAAAGTGAATGAGACGTCTGGCATGGAGCCTGTTGTTTTTATGTGGGTTGATCCTGGCTTCTTTCGCATTGTTGGCAGCATCGCCTGCGCATCCCTTGCAGATGATGGTGGATGCAACGGTAACGGGAACACCGGAGGGTCCGAAAATCGTTGTGCCGGATCAGGTTAACGTCCGACTCGGACCCGGAACTAATTATGACAAGATCGGGGTATTAATCGCAGGACAGGAAGCAACTGCGCTCGGTCGTTCCCCTGGTGGGCTATGGATCCAGATCGTATACCCTGGTGTCCCGGGCAATGTCGCCTGGGTCTACGCACCGTACGTCATTTTGGATGCAGGACAGGAGTTATTACCGATCATCGAACCTCCACCCACGTCGACTCCACGGATCACGCCCACCATCGATCCTACATTGGCGGCCCAATTTAATCTCGGAGAAGCCCCTGCGACACGTTTGCCAACTTTCACACCCGCTGATCCAGTGATTCAACCGACATTGGAGCCCTTGGACGATGGAAATGGACGTGGTTTTCCGCCGATCTTGGCCATTCTTGGTTTACTCGTCGTGGGGCTGTTTGGAACGGTGGTGTCTTTTTTACGGGGCAGTTGAACTCTTGTCAATCTGGAGATGAATAAAGCAGGTCGTCATCACGATCTGCTTTATGATTAGGAAATGGTGTGTTCGGTTAGGAGCGATAATCCCCACATCCGGCTGGGACTCAAATTCGGACATTTATAGGCAGGTCGGGCTCCCACGCCCGGCTTGACGGCGGCGTGGGAATGTTCGACTGAGCTCACGCCGACGCCCACCTCTGCTTGTGAACGGTATCATTCATCCACTTATGGAAGCATGTACTCTGGAATGTCCGAACTCAAGTCCGATGTTCGACCCCATCCAATGGTTTCTCGGTGCTTAGCCTCTATCAGTTCCCAACAAGTGTCTGCAGCTACAACCTGCCAAAAAGTCATGATTCAGGATACGACCTTCGGGATGCGATGATACGCTACAGAAGGCTTGCGGATAAATGGGATGCCTAGGATATTTTGAATTCAAACGGGCCGCATTTGGGACCGAAATACCTTTCCAAACTCTCAAATCTGATCAAAAAAGTGCATATCCTTGACACCCCTTAACCGCGAAGTATAATTTTTTTAAAGGTGGGGGGCCTGACGGCGAGAAGGCGACAGGCCCCTTATCGCGGAGGGTGGAATGGGTGATGATCTAAACGGACCTGAGTATCAGGTTCCTGAAGAACTCCGTAGTCATATCACCATCACAACATTGGATCGGATTTATAACTGGGGTCGTAGATCCTCCGTATGGCCGATGATGTTTGGCCTTGCGTGTTGCGCGATCGAAATGATCTGTGTTGCGGCCAGCAGATATGATTTTTCAAGATTCGGTATGGAAGTGATGAGGCCAAGCCCCCGTCAAAGCGATTTGATGATCGTTTCCGGAACGGTAACGAAGAAGATGATCCCCCAGATCGTTCGCTTGTACAATCAAATGCCCGAACCCAAGTATGTGCTCGCCATGGGCGCGTGCGCTTCTGGCGGTGGTCCCTTCAAAGAAGGCTATAACGTGGTCTCAGGTGTGGATAAATTCATCCCTGTAGATGTCTACGTCCCTGGATGCCCTCCAACTCCACAAGCATTGCTTAACGGTTTAATTAAGCTTCAGGAGAAGATTGATACGCAATCTATCCGAACAGTGCGTTGGTATAAACGAGAGGCCTCAGAACCGATACCCATTCCCATACTAGGACCCGATCTCATTGATCCCCGTGACATCCCGATTCTTGATGCAAAACGAGCTTCGGTTGTAAAGCCTGACGTTCCAGAAAATTCCTGATTGAACGGCAAATCGGGAAGTGAGACAAATTACCAAATAAGCGAAGGTTCTCGGCAGATGACTTTAGAAGAATATACAGATCGTTTTACAGGTATGCTCAACTTCGATGAACGCAAAGGATATGAGGGGTACATTGTTCATAGTGAGCGGTTGGTTGAGTTTGCAAGAACCATCAGAGATGAATTGGGATACGATTACCTCTCATCGGTCACGGGTGTGGACTACTTGCCGGATGAACAGATTGAGGTCGTCTATCATGCGTACCGCTCGCAGGGTGGACCGGGTTTAGTTTTTAAGGTCCAAGTCCCGCGTATCAATCCTATCGTCCCATCGTTGGTCTCGATTTTCCCGGGAGCAGATTTTCAGGAAAGAGAAGCCTGGGATCTGCTTGGAATTCGCTTTGAAGGCCACCCTAATCTCAGGCGGATTTTGATGTGGGAGGGCTTTCATGGCCATCCACTACGCAAAGACTGGGAAGAGCCTTATTTTGAGGAGTCAGAAAAACCCTTCAACAGTCGTTGGCCAGAGGGAAAAGCTTTTCGAATCGAGGAAAACAAGCCTTTCAAGAAGAACGTCCAGTATCCACCTGAATTTACGCCGGATGGATGGATACCAGAAGCGGATACTGCGCTCTATTCTGGCATGGTACGGCTTGGCGCGAAAGACGCAGGCAACGGTCGTTCGTTGGAGACGGATCAGATCCTCGTTAATTTGGGACCCCAACACCCATCAACGCACGGAGTGTTCCGAATGGTAGTGAGCCTCGATGGGGAAGAGATCGCTGATCTGCAACCGGTCTTGGGTTACCTACACCGTAATCACGAAAAAATTGGTGAACGGAACACCTACTTAATGAACATGCCATTTACGGATCGCCTGGACTACCTCGCTTCGATGGGGAACAACTTTGGTTATGCGTTGGCGGTTGAGAAGTTGATGGGGATCACTCCCCCGGAGCGCGCGGAATATATTCGGGTGATGATGGCAGAACTTACCAGAATCGTAAGTCACCTATTTTCCATCGGCACCTTGCTCAATGACCTGGGTGCTTTCTTTACCCCAATGCTCTATGCGCTTACAGAGCGCGAGTTAATCCTCGATATATTTGAAGCTGTGTCGGGTTCGCGGATGATGTGTAATTACTTCCGTTTTGGGGGAGTAGCTCGTGACCTACCTGAGGGCATTTTGGAGAAGGTGTACGAACTGGTCACAGAACGTTTGCCGCGTAAGGTGGATGAGTTGGATACCTATTTAACGGATAACGAGATCGTGCGCACTCGGTCCATTGGGATTGGTGTATTACCACGAGAGCAAGCGATTGAGTACTCCGCAGCAGGTCCTGTCCTACGGGCGTCTGGTGTTGGCTATGATGTAAGACGGGCTGAATCTTATTCCATTTATGATCGGTTCGATTTCGATGTCGCCATCCGTCACAATGGTGATGTTTACGATCGCTACCTGGTGCGATTAGAAGAGATTCGCCAAAGTTTACGCATCCTTCAACAAGTCGTACGTGATATTCCGGATGGTGAGTTCCAGACGGGGAAACCACAATATCAAGTTCGAGTACCGCCAGGTGAGTCGTATGGGCGGGTGGAGAACCCGAAGGGTGAATTGGGTTTTTATATCGTTTCCAACGGTAAACCTAATCCATGGCGGTACCACATCCGTTCGCCGTCCTTTATCAACTTAACGGCTTTTGGTGAAATGTGTAAGGGGCACAAGATCGCTGATGTGGTAGCCATATTAGGGTCGATTGATATTGTATTAGGAGAAGTAGATCGCTAGCTATTTCCTTGAAAGTGGATAGATTTCAGGAGAACTGTATGTACGGTATTGGGCTGATCAAGGGTTTAGGTGTCACCCTCAAGCATTTCATTGAGACCTATCTGGACGATATCCGATGGTTAGGACGGCGTTACTATCGGGATGAATCTCTTGCGGAAAGGCAAGGGCCCCATGCGCGAGGGATTTTCACTGTTCAGTACCCTGAGGAAAAGCTCCCGGTCCCTGAGGAATTCCGTTGCATTCCTTTCCTGGTTTATGAAGTGGGCGAGGATGGAGAGCGGTTGTATCGCTGCACATCGTGCGGCATCTGTTCAAAAGTATGCCCTCCGCAATGTATCTGGATCGTACGTTCAAACGATCCCGAAACCGGTCGCCCCATACCTTCACCAACGGAGTTCTTCATCGACATTGATATCTGTATGAATTGTGGATTGTGTGCTGAGTATTGTCCATTTGACGCAATCAAGATGGACCACGATTATGAGTTGGCATCTTATGATCGATTAGCCGATCACATCTACAACAAGGAACGACTATCGAAACCTGTCACATACTATGAATCGATACGACCGATGAATTTCGCTTTCGAAGAGGCTGCTCGCGCAGAAAAGGAGGCCGCCAAGGAGGCTAGGCGTAAAGCGAAATAATCACATCGGCCTTTTGATTTACGCAGGTAGGTGAGTTGGTGTATCACAGCGACACAGAAATACTCTTTCCCATGCGGGTCGCACCTTATCTTAGGGACCTACGCGGTGACGCATGGAGGGATCTTGTCGACAAGGTTTGTTGGTCTCTAGACGCTTCACTCGATCAACTAGCCTTCAGCCTACTTTTAGTCCGCTTATGTGGTTGCCTCACTTGTTATACGCATTCCTATCGGGCGCTGCGAGGATGTACCCTTTGCGCGACACACACCGTACGACGTTTTAGGGGTGCCGATTCCGAATTGCTGCAACTCTTTCAGCTTTCTCGATCCGAAGTAGTTGCATTCAATGAGAAAGGCCAACCTTTAGCAGGTTTTTTCGATCAGCCAATTCCTGGAGGAAAGTAATGAGTATTGACGACGTTTCCCTTACGCCAGAGGAGATCGAGGCTGCACTCCGTAATGTTATGGATCCTGAGCTCAATAAAGATCTTGTCAGTTTAGGTATGATCCAGGATCTAACGGTCAGGGATGGCAAGGTTAAATTTACTATAGAGTTGACGACTCCTGCGTGCCCCATGAAGTCAAAGATAGAAGCAGATGCGCGACAGGCCGTCGAATCACTGCCCGGCGTTTCGGAAGTTGAGATTCATCTGACCTCCAATGTGCCATCAAATGATCAAATCCAAGGTCTCGCCCAGCGACCGATTCGGAACTCGATTGCCATCGCCTCCGGCAAAGGCGGTGTTGGAAAATCAACCATTGCAGTGAATGTAGCGGTCGTGTTAGCTAACTATGGATCGCGCGTCGGTTTACTCGATGCTGATATCTATGGCCCCAATATCCCCACCATGATGGGGGTGGAGACCATCCCCTCTCCAGAGGAAAACAAACTTTTACCTGCAGAAGCCTTTGGCGTCAAGCTTATGTCGATCGGTTTCTTGGTCCAGCCAGGTCAACCCCTGATCTGGCGTGGTCCAATGCTCCATAGTGCCATTCGTCAGTTCATCACCGATGTGAAATGGGGAGAATTAGATTACTTGATCATCGATCTCCCCCCTGGCACCGGAGATGTGCAATTGAGTCTGGCTCAATCTATGCCTCTTTCTGGAGGTGTGATCGTGACCTTGCCGCAAAAGGTTTCTATTGAAGACGCGCGGCGCGGATTGGAAATGTTCCGCGCAATGGACGTCCCTGTGTTAGGAATTGTCGAAAACATGAGCTATCTCGAGCTACCAAATGGCGACCGCTTGGATATCTTTGGTCAGGGAGGTGGTGAGCAACTCGCGCGGGATACCGCTTTGCCCTTTATCGGTGCAATCCCTTTGGATCCCGCTGTACGTGAAGGTGGCGACGCTGGTGTGCCGATCGTGATCTCGAGTCCGGAATCCCCAGTGGCAAAGGCGTTAATTGCGGTAGCAGAGGATTTAGCGGCTAAGGTGTCTATCCAGGCTAAAAGACGTAACCAGAACATTCCGATTGATATCATCGATTAGCGTCCTGTGGTCGTCGTATAGTTTTGGAATGCCATTTCGGGACGTGTGGAGATCGCACCCCTTGAATTTGCTGGGGCCGAAACCGAATTCGGTCCTTTTGCGTATCCACATTGAATACATTATGATGAGTATAGAGATTAACCTTCGAGATGGTTCTCGTAAAAGGTAAATGATGACGAACAAGATGGTCGCATCCAAAGTCGTAGCAATCCGTTTTCAGCCCACTGGGAAGGTTTATCATTTCGATGCTTCAGAAGTTGCAGATGTAAAGATCGGCGATTACGTTCTCGTTTCGACCAGTCGAGGGAATGAATTAGGGCAAGTAGTCAGCCTCATTACCGACCGCTCAGATTTTCTAGAAGGGGGCATAAAGGCGATCGAACGCCTAGCTACACCGCAAGAATTGGTTGTGCGGCGGATCTGGCAGGAGCGTGAGCTCGAAGTATTGATCGATTGCCGAGCTCAAGCGTCTAAGTTAGGGTTGAGAGGCGTTAAATTCGCGAAAGCTGAATTCTCATACGATGGTTCAAGACTTACCTTTCTATATAGTGTTGAAGGAGATGAAAGCGTCGACCTTAAAGAATTGCGTATGCAGATGCGAAAGGTGTATCGAAAATCAAAGATTGAGATGCGGCAGGTTGGCCCACGGGATGTGGCGAAATTGTATCGGGGAATGGGAGCGTGTGGACTGGAAGAACGTTGTTGTTCGAAATTCCTCACGGAATTCAGCCCAGTATCCATTCGGATGGCAAAAGCTCAGGGTGTTTCTCTCAACCCTCAAGAAATTACCGGATTGTGTGGCCGACTTCGGTGTTGTCTGCTTTATGAATACGAAGAGTATGTCGAAGCCCGAAAACGTCTTCCAAAACGGAATAAGCAAGTCGTGACACCGAAAGGGAAGGGAAAGGTTGTAGATGTATTGCCGCTCAAGCAGGTCGTGATCGTTCAATTCGATGACGAGAGGAAGATCGAGTTCTCGCGCGACGAGATTCAGCCTTATGAGGAGCTTCAAGCGTTTCAGAAGAAGGTAAACCAACCATGTAATCAACATGGAAACGGGAATGGTAATTGTGGCAGCGCGTGAGGAAACCCTGTGACGAAGGCCGATAAACTTCTCCGGGTCTTGGTGGTTTTAGCACACCCCGACGATCCGGAGTTTTACTGTGGAGGTACGGTCGCCCGTTGGATTAGCGAAGGTCGTGAGGTCATCTATTGCTTGCTGACTCGTGGGGACAAAGGTGATGATCAGGCAGGAACCGATCCTGAAGCGCTCGCTCAAAAGCGGATGGCTGAACAACGGGCAGCAGCTAAAGTTCTGGGGGTCAACGAAGTCATTTTTCTCAATCACCCGGATGGCTATCTCACACCAGATTTGACATTGCGTCGTGATGTTGTGCGGATCATCCGAAGAGTGAGACCAGAGATTATCGTCACTTGTGATCCAACGAATTTCTTCCCGAGTGATCGTTACATCAACCACTCCGATCATCGCGCCGCTGGTCAGGCAACGCTCGACGCAGTATTTCCAGCGGCTGGTTCAGGATTATATTTTCCAGAACTGCTTCACGAGGAAGGCCTGGCACCGCACAAAGTGGAGCAAGTATATGTGGCTGGGGCGCAGCATCCGAACACGGTTGTAAATGTCACGAAATTCTTCGATCGCAAGCTCGCAGCTTTAAAAGAACATGCCAGTCAGATCCCGAATATTGAGGTGCTTGAGAAGAACCTCAGGGAAAGAATGTTGGACGCCGATAGCCCACCGGATGCACCACGCTATATCGAACGCTTCATGCGTATAGATTTAAGAAGATAGGTTTTCGAATGGACATTTCTCAATTCGTGCACCAATCGAATGCTCTCGCAGATGAGATCGTTGCCCTGCGTCGGGATTTCCATCGCCACCCTGAACTTGGGTTTCAAGAGCACCGTACAGCTGGGGTGGTTGCAGAAGCAATGACGGATCTCGATCTTGAAGTTCACACAGGAATAGCAGAGACAGGGATTGTGGCCTTGATGGTGGGTGGGAAGCCAGGTCCCACAGTCCTTTTACGCTTTGATATGGATGCTCTGCCCGTTCAGGAGGAAACAGGGGCACCGTATGCTTCGACACATGATGGCGTGATGCACGCCTGTGGGCACGATGGTCACACGGCCATTGGGATAACCGTAGCCAAATTGCTCCACGAGCACAGAGCGAGTCTTCCCGGTGTAGTGAAATTCGTCTTCCAGCCCGCGGAGGAAGGAATGGGTGGGGCAGAGCGTATGGTGGCGGAAGGTGTGCTGGAAAATCCTAGACCTGACTACTCTCTAGCGATGCATTTGTGGAACGACAAACCGCGGGGTTGGATTGGGATCAAACCTGGCCCTATCATGGCGGGAGCTGAGATGTTCGAGATTGTGATCCGGGGAAAGGGTGGGCACGGAGCCGCCCCTCACCAAGCCATCGATCCCGTCCTCGCTGCCGCTCAAATAACCATCGCCCTGCAATCGGTCGTCTCTCGCAATGTCGATCCGCGCAAATCGGCCGTCGTGAGCGTGACACAGTTTCAAGCTGGTGAAGCGTTCAATATCATCCCATCACACGCGATCATACGCGGAACGATCCGGACTTTCACCCCTGAGGTGAGGGATCTTGTTCTTCAACGTGTTGAAGAGGTGTCGCGTGGAGTGGCAAAAGCGATGGGCTGTGACACGAAGATCGAAATCACACAGCTCACACCTCCTGTGGTCAACGATCATGCAGTGGCCCGTATGCTCAAATCGCTGGCTGAATCGATGTTTCCCGAGGCGACCATCGATACAAACGAGTTCACAATGGGATCCGAAGATATGGCTTTCTTGATGGAGGGAATCCCAAGTGCATATCTCTTTGTTGGATCGAGTGATTCCTCGCGCAACCTTGACGCGCCTCATCACAACCCACACTTTGACTTTGACGAAGCAGTCCTCCCCATAGCCTCTTCTCTCGTAGCGGCGTCCGCTTGGAGGTTGTTAGAGGCGTCGTGAGCGAACCGCACCAGGTATTTCGTCGACCACCCTCTGAAGGTTGGCTTGTGCTTTCCGGTCTTGTGCCGACTCTCGGCAGTGAGATGCCTCAATTAGCGGAGCAAATCCTTTCGAGGCTCGATCTTTCCCGGATGCCGATTTGCCTCTCAGCGGACGAATCGATCGATGATGATTTACAATCATTTCTTGAAGATATTGAGGTCCTTCTGAACGTTCCGGTGACAGTGATCTTGGTGAAAAATTTGTCTCGGGAAGCATTTCAGGAGATCGTTACGACTGCGAACATGCTTGTGATCGTGGGAGGGGATGCGCAAAGTTGGATCGATGTGCTCGAACCACTAAGTTCCCAAATTGAGGTCGAAGATCTACTGGGCGAGGGCAGGCTTATATTTGCCATAGGCCCGGCTTCATCTTCTTTAGGCTCGTGGATTTATTCTGGGGAAGGTGAGCCAATAACAGGACTTGGATGGTTGACGGGAGCAATTGTGCTTCCAGAGGTCGAAAAACCAGGGGAGATGCCATCTGTAAAGCAACTTCTTTCCAAACACAAACTTTCCTACGCACTTGGGTTGCCAAGAGGCGCTGTATTAGCGTTAGGTCCCGAGGGAGAGATCGAGGTGTGGGGAGTAACTCCACCTTCTGTGGCATTGGGGATTGCTTGGGGAGAACTGTGAATGGATGATCCGCGCGATGGCACACATGGCGAGGTTCCTGGATCTACGGGGAAGCAGATCCGGCTGACAAGCCTCGCTACATGTGCAGGCTGAGCATCAAAGATGAGCGCAGAGGCTCTGGCGCACGTGCTGCGGCCATTACGTGATCTCTTTACTCCAAACGAATACCCGGATTTGATCGTTGGCCTTGGGCTGCCTGACGATGCGGCTGTGTGGCGGCTGGATGAAAATCGAGCCTTGGCTGTCACAACGGATTTTTTTCCACCGGTGGTTGATGATCCGTACGACTATGGTTCGATCGCCGCCGCCAACGCA
>DUEW01000103.1 GCA_011174845.1 Anaerolineae bacterium
GAGATACCCTGGGATTACATTCATTTTATGCACCAAGCAATAGCCCAGATGGGGGGATCGGGATTAGCAACTCAAGAGGACGAGAAAAAGGAAAGAAAAGGTCCCCGGTTAGGATTCCAGAATCTGACGGTTTTGGTCGAAATGCTTTCCTGGGGAGATACAGGTATCTACCTGTGTACGCCAGGAGGTGGATTGGGTGCAGCCGCGATCCAGGCAGCTGGTTCGCCTGAGCAGAAGAAACGTTTCCTGGCTAAGCATCAAGGGAAAAAACCCACCTTTGACGCGATGGCACTTACCGAATCGCACGCTGGCTCGGGGATGCCGGCCGACGTCCGCACCACAGCCGTACGCGATGGCGATGAGTGGGTTCTAAATGGCGAGAAGATCTTTGTCACTGCTGGGCACAAGGCTTTGGTTGACTCAGAAGGTTTTGTCGTGATATGGGCGACGATCGATCCATCTGCTGGTCGGGCCGGAGTACGACCGTTTGTGGTCGAAGCAGGGACCCCTGGATGTACGGTCACAAAGATGGAGCATAAACTCGGCATTCGGGCGAGCGACACGGTTTCCATCCTGCTACAGGATTGCCGCGTTCCTTTTGAGAACTTGATGGGCAGCCCCGAAGTCGAAGTGAAGAAGACCGAGGGCGTTAAGGGGGTCATGCTCACTTTTGATGCAACCCGACCCATTGTGGCTGCCAGCGCCGTTGGCGTCGCAAGGGCTGCACTAGAAGCTTTAAAACAAATGGTCGAGGAACAAGGAATCAAAATCCGTTACGGGTTGCCTCGAAGCCGATTGACCAACATCGAGCGCGAGATCATCGATATGGAAACCAAATTACGGGCAACCTGGCTGTTGACGATTAAGGCGATGTGGTTGGCCGATGAGCGAAAAAATAACACCATCGAAGCTTCTATGTGTAAGTTCCTTGCAGGAGACGTGGTGGTCGATATCACCCAGCGAGCCGTCGAGTTAATGGGACCCCTGGGTTACTCTCGTGAATACCTGTTGGAGAAGTGGTTCCGCGACGCGAAAATCAACGATCTTTACGAGGGGACCGGTCAGATCAACCGGCTTATCGTTGCCCGTCGTATTCTGGAGTACTCAAGACATGAATTGAGCTGATCCTCCGGATCGTGCTCGCACGGAAAACTTCCGCAGCCATAATCGGACGAGCGTCTAGAAACGTGCGATCCATCTGATGATCAAACCTATAGAGAGGAGATGACCCTATGGGATATCAAATCAAGCGAGCAGCCGTCATCGGTTCTGGGACGATGGGGGGCGGTATCGCGGCACTTTTAGCGGGATTAGGCATCCCCACAGTTCTGCTGGATATTGTCCCCTCAAAACTGACACCAACTGAGGAAGAAGCAGGTCTTACTTTGGAGGATGAAGAAGTCCGCAACCGCATCGTCCAGAGTGGTTGGAAAGTTGTGACCAGGAGCCGTCCGCCATCGGTGATGAGTGAGGCTTCGAAACACTTCATCACATTGGGCAATCTCGAGGACGATTTTAATAAACTGGCTGAGGTCGATTGGATCGTCGAAGTCATCATCGAAAACCTGGAGATTAAACAGGGGCTCTTTGCCCGCATCGATGAGGTGCGTCGGGAGGATTGCATTGTCTCGACCAATACCTCAGGTCTTCTTATAAAGGACATTGCAGAGGGTCGAAGTGAATCATTCCAAAAGCATTTCCTTGGGACGCATTTCTTCAACCCACCGCGGTGGTTGAAATTGCTAGAGATTATCCCGCATGAGAAGACGTTGCCCGAGGTGATGGATTACATGATCCGTTTTGGTGAGGAGACCTTGGGGAAAGGTGTGGTGATCTGCAAGGACACCGCCAACTTCATCGCCAATCGCTATTTCAGCCTCACCAACAGCTACAGCATCTCGTATGCTCTGGATCATGGTTACACCATCGAAGAGGTAGACGGCATCACTGGAGTATTGATCGGTCGTCCTAAGACGGGGACATTTCGGCTTCTTGATCTCGTTGGGATTGACGTCGGAGCTCATGTGAGCAGCAACCTCTATGAGTTGATCCCGCATGATGAATCTCGAGAAATCCTCAAGCATGAGGGAGCCGCCAAGGTATTCACGACCATGGTTGAGCGTAAGTGGTTTGGAAACAAAACGAAAGTCGGCTTTTCCAAGCGTGTGACCAACGAAGAGGGGGAGCGGGAGTTCTGGCCTTTAAACTTACAGACGCTCGAACATGAGCCACCAAAGAAACTCCGGTTTGAAATATTCAGCAAGGGCAGGGACATTGAGGATCTAGGTGAGCGCTACAAGTGGATCGTCTCGCAAGTAGACGATGAGGGGGCATCCGAGGAAACGAAGAAGTTAGCTAAGTATATCTGGGCGACGATGGCGTACGCTTTCGGCTATGCTTCTCGTCGTATACCCGAGATAGCGGATGATTTTGTGAGCCTCGATCGGGCGGTTAAATGGGGTTTTGTCCACGAGATGGGTCCCTTTGAGATTTGGGATGCATTGGGAGTGGAGGAAACCGTACGACGATTAGAGAGTGAAGGTATTACGATCGCGCCCTGGGTGAAGGAGATGCTAGAAGCGGGTTGCTCTACCTTCTATCAATATAAGAACGGCAAGGTTGTGGGTTATTACGATCTGGAGAAGAAAGGCTATCTGCCACTTGAAGCTGATCCCCGCATCCTACCCATCGCCACCATCAAGGCAAGAGAGGACGCGATATTCAAACGAAATGCTTCTGCAAGTCTGATTGATATGGGTGACCGTGTCGGTTTAATAGAGTTCCACAGCAAAGCCAATGCGCTCGATCAGGATATCTTTGACATGATCGCCCACGCGCTCGATGTGACCGAAGATGGCATGTTCGATGCTCTCGTGATCGGCAACGAGGGAAGGCACTATAGCGCTGGCGCGAATATCTTCGTGATGTGGATGGCGGCCCAGCAGGGTCTGTTCGATCAGATCGATCAAGGGGTGCGCGATATGCAGGATGCGGTTTTACGCCTGAGGTATTTCCCTAAACCGATCGTAGCGGCGCCCTTCGGCATGACGCTCGCGGGCGGAGCCGAGATCACGATGTCTTGCAGCAAGCGCGTGGCTGCGGTTGAGACCTTCATTGGTTTGGTTGAAGTTGGGATCGGTGTTATCCCAGGCGGAACTGGCACCAAAGAGATGCTCCGTCGCGTGGTCAATCCGGTGATGCGGATTAGCAATGCCGATCCTATCTCTGTGTTAATGAAAGTCTTTGAGACCATCGCCATGGCCAAGGTCGCGACCGGCGCCTATGAAGCTTTTGAATACGGCTTCTTCCAGCTAGGCGATCGGATCATTATGAATCAGGATCATCTGCTGGCGGAGGCCAAGCGCAGCGCGTTGGCGATGGTCCAGGAGGGTTACAAACCACCTCAGCAAGAAATGATTTATGCTGCTGGACGGGATGTGTTGGCCGCGCTGCAAACGGCCGTGTGGGGTTTGCGACAAGCCGGTTGGGCTTCTGAACACGATACCGTGGTGGCCAATAAGCTCGCTTGGGTGTTATGCGGTGGTGACATCACTGAGCCAACCTGGGTCCCTGAGGAATACATGCTGGATCTAGAGCGTGAGGCATTTGTCGGTCTCTGCAAGGAAGTGAAGACCCAAGAACGAATGGCCTATATGCTGGAGCACAATAAGCCGTTGAGAAATTAGGAAGAAAGGGAGTAGGGAACAGGGATCAGGGATAAGGGAATGCAAGACGGATGATCAGAGAAATAGATCTTCCAAACCTGATCCCTAATCCCCAATCCCTGATCCCTTGACCAAGGAGAAATCGTTATGGCGAGAGAAGCTGTACTTGTTGCTGGAGCCCGAACAGCGGTAGGACGGTCGGGAAGGGGAACACTAAAGAATTACCGGGCAGAGGATATGGCTGCTGAGGCGGTTAAAGCAGCTTGGGAACGAGCCGGTAATCTGGATAAAGTCATGGTAGAGGATGTTGTCATCGGTTGTTCGGGACCTGAAGGTAGCCAGGGCATGAATATGGGTCGTATCGTGGCCCTACATGCTGGTTTCCCGAGCTCCGTTCCAGGTATGACGGTTAACCGTTTCTGCTCTTCGGGTTTGCAGACCATCGCTCAGTCCTGCGAGCGGATCATCGCTGGAGGAGCGGATATTATTATTGCCGGTGGGGTAGAGACCATGAGCATGGTTCCAATGGTGGGTTTCCACTTTAGTCCAAACCCCGGAATGGTCCGTGATCAGCCGGAGATTTACACCTCGATGGGCCAGACGGCTGAGAATGTTGTCGTTAAGTACAACATCAGCCGTAAGGACATGGATGAGTTCGCTTACTACAGCCATATGAAAGCAGCTAAAGCGCAAGATGCAGGTCTTTTCGACGAGGAAATCGTGCCGCTCGAAGTCACGACAGTGACCCTTGAGGGTGAAAACACAGTAACCTTCGATAAAGATGAGTTGATACGCCGTGATTCCACTATAGAAGCGTTGGCGAAGCTTCGACCCGCATTCACGCCGGATGGCCAAGTAACAGCAGGTAACTCATCA
>DUEW01000104.1 GCA_011174845.1 Anaerolineae bacterium
CTACTGGCGCGACCTTGATGATGCTTTGCAGCTTGGCTTCATTTTTCCGTAATTCTTGCTCCGCCTGCTTACGTTTGGTGATGTCTCTAGCTACAGCTTGAAAGCCTAAGATCTGCTCTCCTTCCATCACTAACTGCACATTCTGTCCAATCCAAATCTCTGCTCCCTCTTTGGCAATTGCGGGAAATTCACAATAAGTGGTCAAGATTTTCTCAGAGAATTGCGACCGGTAAAACCGATCGGTATCCTGTTGCCAATTTGGATGTATCAAATCGATAAAATGCGTACCTATGAGCTCGTTCTCAGAATATCCCATAACTTTTACGGCAACTGGATTGACGAATGTAAAATGTCCGTCGATATCGGTCCCATAAATGATGTCGTTTGCATTTTCGACCAGTTGCCTGTACTTTTCCTCGCTCTCGCGCAACGCTTCTACCGCTTCGACCCGATCCGTGATATCACGAGCTATGGTTTGAATGTAATCCTTCCCGTGAATTGAAATGGATTTACTACTTACTTGAATATCCCGGATCCTCCCGTCCTTTGTCCGATGTTTCGTCAAAAACTGATCACGCCCTTCTTTAAGAACGTGGTTTATGTGTTTCTCAATCTCATCAGACGTTTCAATGATCTCAAAGTCCGATATCGTTAATGCTTTGAATTCCTCGCGTGTGTATCCAAGGTTTTCAAACGTCTGATCGTTATATTCCACCAGTTCTCCACTGTCGACATCGACGAGGAAAATGGAATCGGCAGCCTGCTCAAAAATGGCCCGGTATCGTTCCTCCGACGTGCGCAAAGCCTCATCCGCCCGTACCCGATCCGTGACATCGGTTATGATCCCAATAAATGCATGCTCTTCTTCGTAATGGATTAGTTTCGTCGCGACGATCGCTGCAATCCTTTCACCCTCTTTGGTGATAAGTATATATTCATAGGGAGGTACATCCTTCCCCTCCAAATGCTGTTTGAAATTCATTCGGATGAGTTCTTTTGATTCTGGCGCGATCAGGTTCATGAAGTCAAAATCGGGAGAGTAGAACTCCTCCCTCGAGTACCCCATGATATCTTCACATAATGGATTAGCGTACACCACCTTGCCCATCTTGTTGATGAAGATCATGTTTGGGGATTGTTCGGCAAGGGTCCTGAATTTCTCCTCCGATTCTCTTAACGCGTCCTCTGCTTGTTTACGATCGGTGATGTCGATGATAATGCTCAGTGCTCCATCGTAGGATCCATCCGCCGTGAATCGCGGCACCGAGGAGAAAAGCATCGTGCGATGCGCACCGTCCTTCCTCCTCATAGAAACCTCGTATTTCGTGTGGATTCCTTTCTTCATTAAATTTGTATTTTCTCGAAGCTTGGAGATCTCGCTTGGTTCCAGGAACTGGTCAAGGAACTTTTCTTCGAATTCGTCTGGAACATACCCAAGCATGTCAGCTAAGGTCAAGTTGCAAAATAACAATCGTTCGATGTTGTCCGTAACAGCGATCCCAGTCGAAGCCGTATCTAATGCTTGATATCGTTCTCTACTTCCCCAAAACTCAAATTCTCCTCTCAAACGGCTTTTCAGATCCAATCTCAAATGATCGACCCATTCACGTAATTTGCCGATGACAAAACCTATTAGG
This sequence comes from Anaerolineae bacterium, assembly GCA_011174845.1. Classification (GTDB taxonomy): domain Bacteria; phylum Chloroflexota; class Anaerolineae; order Anaerolineales; family E44-bin32; genus DUEZ01. The sequence goes on from DUEW01000104.1 coordinate 1,638, forward strand.
AGTAAAGCAGCAATGACCACGATTTCTCGGGTTTGGAGCAATGTGTTCACTGGTTGATCAAGCACCATCAACAAGATCGCGTTAATGGGAAGGAATACTAGCGCACAAAGCAAACCGGCCCACTGACCCAGAAGCCATCCTGCGGTCGCCACCGGCACCACAGCTAGTATTCCGGTTACCGGTTCGAGGTAATGGTCTGTTAGGAGATAGACGATCGCATAGGCGACGAAAGTGACTCCGACGATTGCTACTCGAACCGTGAGAGACTGGAGCAAGTAAGTAATTCTTTGTGTGATTCGCCGACGAAAATCATTCAGCCTACCCGCCGACCCTTGGCCAATTTTCTTCTGATCAACCATCATGCCTCCTCGAAATGGCGAGAAGTGGTCGTTTCTTTAAAAAGCGATAATTCATTTATCCACGTACATTGATCTACCATCCTGTTGGGTGAGGAGTGGAACAATGATAGCTATGTTCGTGAAACCATCTACCTCAACGAAGCATCCTTTTGTTGCTGACAGCTATCGTTGCCCACTTCGACATTTTTAATAATAATAATGACATCACCGATACGCGCAACAACTTTGGGCGGATTTTTATTTGGCCCACACCTGGGTGAGACATTCATCTTCGTAAACTTCGCTCCTGCTTTTCCAAACAGCAAGAGCTGTGCCAATCTAGACATGAGATCTGATTGAGCCTATTAACCTTTCGTGCTTTACATAATTCTCATAATAAAGTTAAATGTCATTCGTAGGTTTGTTTAGCTACCTAGCTAGTAGAAATCATAAAGATATAATCAAGACTGAAAGGTGCATGTAAGGTGGCCTTCGGTCACGTCTCTATATACTGTTATTGTCACGGTGATATTCGCTAGGATCAACGAAGGCATTCTCGATGGCTAAGGTTCTTATCGTCGACGATGAGAAGTGCAATGCTGGCATCCTCTCGCTCGTGGTCTCACAATTAGGACACGATCCGATCGAGGCATATAGTGGCCAACAAGCGGTTGAAACTTTCACCAAACATCAGCCTGATCTTATCCTGCTCGATTACATGATGCCCGGCATCAATGGAATTATGACTTTACAGCAAATCCGTCAGCTACCAGGTGGCAAGAAACCCGCCGCCCTCTTGATCACCGCTAGCCAGTTGCATTCCGTTGAGGAGGAGGCAAAGAGCGTCGGCGTGTCCGGATTCCTCAGAAAACCTCTCAATTTGGATTCGCTCAAAACCTTGATCCAAGAGCACTGTGGAACAGAGGAATTTCCAGCAACTGCTATTCCATAGCTGGCACCGTGGGTACCGTTTAAATCCTCCTCCCAAGAATAAACAACTCGCCTTCAGGGCGAGTTCTTATTTCCAAGAGTATCCATCCACTGGGTAAATCTGTGCACAGCGCGGTGACAGTTGAAGTCACTTCAACACTTCCAGCGCCAGAGAAATTTCGTATTTTCTCTTGAAATTCGATAGCCAAGCAACAGCAGGATGCAAAATCTACAAATGACCCCTTCACCAGCCAAGATCCTTCAAACAATTGACTCTAGCGCTCAATGATGCTAGAAACAGGTCATGTTGTCCCACACCCAAAGGAGGTCGCCATGAAATGGTTTCGACGTCTTCTTGCATTTATCGGCATCGTTATCGTAGTGCTCGTCGTTGCTATTGGAGTTTTTGGATTTATCACCGTACGCCGCCAATTTCCTCAAACCGAAGGGGTCATACAAATACCGGGTCTGGACGCCCCAGTCGAGGTCTTTCGCGATTCTTATGGCGTTCCTCACATCTACGCCAAGACACCGCATGATTTATTTATGGCGCAGGGCTTCGTCCACGCCCAAGACCGCTTCTGGCAGATGGAATTCTGGCGACGAGCTGGTTCTGGGCGGCTGTCAGAGATTCTTGGAGAGTCTGCACTTGCGAATGATGAGTTCATCCGAACAGTCGGCTGGCACCGTACGGCGGCCGAGGAATTGAGTATGCTGCCAGCCGAAGAGCTGCAAATACTGGAAGACTATGCCGAAGGGGTAAATGCGTACATCACCGCCAATCAAGGGCATTTGGGGTTGGAATTCTTCATCCTGGGTCTTACTGGCGTCAGATATGAGCCTGAACCCTGGACGCCCTTACACACCATCACATGGGCAAAAATGATGGCCTGGGACCTTGGGGGCAACATGGACGCTGAGCTTGTCCGTGCTCACATCGCTGCTCGCCTTGGAATACCTGCGGTCAGCACCCTCATGCCACCGTATCCGGAGGATTCTCCGTCTATCATCCCCAATCCGCTTAGCGGCGCTACACTCCAAGCCGTGCCAGACGCTGCCTTCGACACTCACTTCTTGGGCGATGGAAACGATATCGGTAGCAACAACTGGGTCACTTCCGGAGATCGTACAGAAACTGGAGCACCAATCCTGGCGAATGATCCCCACCTTGGCATCCAGATGCCCTCCATCTGGTATGAGATCGGTCTCCACTGTGACCCCGTTGGCCCCGACTGTCCCTTCAATCTCGTCGGCTCATCCTTCGCTGGTGTTCCCGCCGTGGTCATTGGACACAATGACCATATCGCGTGGGGTGTCACCAATCTGGGTCCTGATGTGCAGGATCTCTTCATCGAACGTGTCAATCCAGAGAATCCCAACCAATACGAATTTCAGGGTGAATGGTTCGACATGGAGATCATCCGAGAGGAGATCCGAGTCGCTGGCGAAGATGACCCCGTGATCGTCAACGTTCGCCTCACCCATCACGGTCCGATCATCAACGATGTGATCGGTGGTACGGAGGATGATTGGTCCTTTGGCTGGCAGCCTCTCGCTTTCTCCTGGACGGCATTGCAGCCGGGCACATTAATACGCAGCGTTCTGCTTCTCGATCAGGCGCAGAATTGGGATCAATTCCGCGAAGCGTTGAGCTATTGGGACGTCCCAAGCCAGAATTTCGTTTATGCGGACTTAGAAGGCAACATTGGTTATCAAGCTCCGGGAAAGATCCCCATTCGCGCTTCGGGCGACGGTTCTGTGCCTGTGCCTGGTTGGACGGGAGCGTATGAGTGGGTGAATTACATAACCTTTGATGAGCTACCTCGAGCGTTCAATCCACCTGAGGGCTACATCATCACCGCCAATAACGCTGTAGTCGGGAAGGATTTTCCCTACTTCCTTAGTATGGATTGGGCACCTGGTTTTCGAGCGCGTCGCATCTTAGAATTAATCGAAGAAGATCCCTCGCTCTCCCTGGAAGATATGCAAATCATCCAGGCCGACAGCAGCCCTGTCTACGCTCAGGATATCCTACCGTACCTCACCAGCCTCAATCCATCCGACACACGGGCTACACAAGCTCTTAATCTACTCCGCGATTGGGATGGACGTGTGGTACGAGACAGCGCTGGCGCGGCCATCTTTGAGGCCATGCGAAACCACATGATCGACAGGATCTTCGCCGATGAATTGGGAGAACAACTCCTTGATCGTGCCAGGGGCAACCTATTGGTCGCATTGGCAAACATGTTGCCTGATCCTGCCTCTCAATGGTTTGATGATAAAAATACAACTACTGTTGAGAACCGAGATGACATATTAATTCTTGCCCTCGAGGACGCGATCGAGGAACTTACCAAAACCCTTGGTAGAAATATGTCGAATTGGAGATGGGGTGATTTACATGTCGCCATTTTTGAGAACCAAACCCTAGGCCAAAGCGGTATCGGACCCATCGAAGCCCTGTTCAATCGAGGACCTGTGCCCGTCGATGGTTCAATCGCAACAGTAAACAATACCGGTTACAACTTGAGCGAACCATATACAGTTCAGACAGTACCGTCCTATCGACAGATCATTGA
>DUEW01000105.1 GCA_011174845.1 Anaerolineae bacterium
ATAACCGCGACGATGATCACAATACCTAGTACGATTGGAAGGAGTCGACGTAACAGGGCGCCCAGATCGACTCTGATTTTCTCCTTCTCAACATGGCTCGTTTGGATCCCGGCAAGCCCATCTTCTATTCCCTGTTCCTCTAAAAAACTCCTTCTTAATGTAGACACCCCTTCTTCTGAGTCAGCATACGGGGTAAAAGGTGGGACTCGAATGGTTTCTTCATCTGAGGGCAAGGGAGGAGCCGTGGGTTTGGGATCCGTTGGAGGTTTCTTAGGAGATCTATCGACAAAACCGACACGCTGGCGAAAATCTGTGGCGAAGTCGGGTGGAGGTTTCTGAGTAAATGGAGGGACGCTAGTTGTGGGTCTTTCGACAAGCTCTTTCTCACAGAGCGGACATGAGTCGAGACCACGCTCAATCCATTCGGCGCAATAGGGGCACTTGTACATGCTTGCCAACCACATAGGTGGGTCGACGTCACGCCGACAATATCGACAAAAGACTGCTTCATCCTGGATCTTTTCTCCGCAATGTGGACAATCTTGCATGAAGTGATCCCATCCTCGGGCGGTTATATTGTAGCCATGTCCATCATCTACGCAATGTAGGATTTCTGATCTATTCATAAAATGGGGTACTAACATCAAATTGAAATGTCATCGACACGAACAATAAAAAAAACCTGAAAGGCCCTTTGGGACGAGAGGCAAGTGGTGTATAGTGTCTTGGACCGCAAAACCAGCGTTGGATTGTGGGAACGATAGCAGCAGGTGGAGTCGGGAGAAAGGGCTGTAAAAAGCCTTGATCGAGCAATCTAGCATCAGCGGAGTTGTCGAAATCCAGCTCAGAGAGGCAAAGATATGCGTATAGGCATCGATATCGGGGGTACTTTCACCGATTTCGTGACTTTCGAAGAGGAGAAGGGAACTTTCCAGACCTACAAAGTTCTGTCGACTCCTGAGAATCCGTCTCAAGCCATTTTTAACGGGTTAGCTGAGTTAGCTCCCATTGAACCCCCATACATCATCCATGGCTCTACGATTGCCACAAACGCATTATTAGAGAGGAAAGGTGCCCGCACAGCACTCTTCTCAACGAAGGGATTCCGAGACGTTATCGCTATTGGGCGGCAGATCAGGAGCAAATTGTATGATTTCTTCGCTCATCGTCCTGATCCTTTGGTTCCTGAAGAATTGCGTTTCGAAGTCGATGAACGTGTGGATCACCGGGGTAACGTCCTCATATCTTTGGAAGAGGACACGTTGCATGATTTATGCGAACAATTGCGTGGATTGAATGTTGAATCGGTCGCGATTTGTCTGTTGTTCTCATTTGCGAATCCAGTTCATGAGAAGACCATTACACGCGTTTTACGGGAGTCAGGCTTTCTCGTTTCGCCATCATGCGAAGTGTTGCCCGAATTTCGGGAATACGAACGCGCAAGCACCACAGTGATTAACGCGTATGTTTCACCGGTCGTAGATCGCTATCTACATGCGCTTGAGGAACGATTGGAGGCCGCTGATTTCCACATGATGCAATCTAACGGAGGTAGCATCCGTTCATCGCAAGCACGGAAGGAAGCGGTCCGATCGATTCTCTCAGGACCCGCTGGTGGAGTAGTTGGTGCCTTCCACGTTGGGAAATTGGCAGGCTATGAATATGTGATCGGATTCGATATGGGAGGTACATCAACGGATGTCTCATTATGTGACGGCGAGATCAGGATCACAAAAGAAGCTGAGATTGATCATTTCCCGATTCGAATTCCTATGATCGATATTCACACCGTGGGCTCAGGGGGCGGATCTATCGCCTTCGTAGACGCTGGGGGCGCGCTACGGGTCGGACCTCAAAGCGCTTGTGCAGACCCTGGACCCGTTTGTTATGGCTTAGGCGGAATCGAGCCTACAGTAACAGATGCCAATCTAGTGCTCGGACGTCTTATGCCTGAGTTCTTCCTCGAGGGTCGGATGTTGCTCAATAGACAAGCTGCTGATGACGCTCTTGAAGCGTTAGCAGAACAAACTGGTATTTTGGCTGATGCCGACCTCTCCTCAGCTCAAAGGGCTGCATTAGGGGTTATCGAGGTTGTAAATACGCACATGGAGCGAGCACTTCGGGTGATCTCAGTGGAAAGAGGTCATGATCCCCGGGATTTCACTCTCGTATCATTTGGTGGAGCGGGTGGTTTACATGCTGCTCAACTCGCTCGTGCACTGGGTATCCCTCGTGTATTGGTCCCACCTACGGCTTCGACGCTGTCAGCCCTGGGTATGCTCACGGCCGACGTCATCAAGGATTACGTTCAGACGGTGATGTTGGCTGGTGCCACACCGATCGAAGAGCTGAAGCAACTCATGGCTCCCTTGGTGGATCAGGGTCTTCGAGAGCTCCAACGCGAAGGAGTCTCGAAAGATCGGATCACACTTCATAGGGAGCTCGACATGCGCTACGAGGGTCAAGGCTATGAGCTTGCTGTTCCTCTAACAGCTGATTTCGCACAAGCTTTCCATGCCTCCCATAGGAAGATCTATGGACATAGCGCGCCCGATTCGCCGATCGAAATTGTCAATGTGAGATTACGGGCGATAGGAAGTGTGCCAAGTCCGTCTTTTCCAAGGGCGCCGCTTGGATCGGATGATGCGGAAGAAGCCTCACTCGGTCGACGACCATTTGTTCAAATGGATGGAGCGATGTCACCTCGACCGTTCTATCAAGGAGAACGCCTCAAGCCGGGTCACACATTTCGTGGTCCAGCGATTGTTGTATATAAAGACACGACCGTTTATCTGCCGATGGGAGATCGCGCTCGCGTAGATGAGTATTTCAACTTGATTATAGAGATACAGCCTAACACCAATTTGTCGCTGAGGGAAAACGATGATCAAAGCTGACCCCATCCGCCTTGAAGTGTTCAAACACCTTTTCGCCTCTGTAGCTGAGGAGATGGGGATGGTATTGCGTCGCACCGGTTACTCACCCAACATCAAAGAGCGTAGGGATTACTCCTGCGCGATCTTCGACGAGAAAGGACGGATGATCGCTCAAGCCGCGCACATCCCTGTTCACCTGGGTTCGATGCCTTTATCGGTGGCAGCAGGGATCGAGGCTTTTGATTTTTCACCCGGCGACGTCGTCATTTTGAATGATCCCTACAAAGGCGGCACCCACCTCCCAGATATCACCCTCATCACGCCGGTTTTCATCGATCATGAAGGCGAGCAGGACCTCCTAGGTTTTACAGCAAATAGAGCACATCATTCGGATGTGGGAGGGATGACCCCAGGATCGATGCCCCTTTCTAACGAACTTTACCAAGAAGGTATCATCATCCCACCTCTTAAATTAGTTGAAAGAGGTGTGGTCAATCAAGCTCTATTGGATTTGGTGCTCGCAAATGTACGCACTTCGGGGGAACGGGAGGGGGATATCCGGGCACAAATCGCGGCCAATCAAAGAGGGGTTTCACGAATGAGAGAGCTCGTGAACCGCTATGGTCGCCAGCAGGTCGAGGCATATATGGGTTGGTTACTCGAGTACGCGGAGCGCATGACGCGACGACTCATCGCTGGTATTCCTGATGGCACCTATCGCTATCAAGATTTCATGGACGATGATGGGCTTGATCCAGAATCTGCCAAGATTGTTGTCGAGATCAACATCCGAGGGGATGAGGCGATCATCGACTTCACAGGAACTTCAGCTCAAAGACGTGGAAGTATTAACGCCGTTTATGCCATCACATTATCGGCCACACAATATGTTTTCCGGACCCTCATCGGCATGGATATCCCCTCTAACAGCGGTTGTTTAGCGCCGATTAAAGTGTTCGCCCCTGAAGGTTCTTTGGTCAATGCCAGGTCACCGGCTGCCGTCGCAGGGGGAAATGTTGAGACGTCCCAACGGATCGTTGACGTGTTACTTGGTGCGCTAGCCCAGGCATGCCCCGAGCGTGTGCCAGCCGCCAGCCAAGGGACCATGAATAACATAACGATTGGGGGTTGGGATAGCGAGCGAGATCGCCCCTTTGCGTATTACGAGACTGTAGGTGGGGGAATGGGTGCTTGCCCTGGGATGGATGGCACCGACGCTATTCACACCCACATGACGAACACGATGAACACCCCTATTGAAGCCCTGGAATACGCTTATCCATTTCAAGTGCGTCGCTATGAAATCCGGCGTGGATCGGGTGGAGAGGGAAAGTTTAGAGGTGGAAACGGCATTCTTCGTGAAATTCGTTTCATGGAGAAATCTCGAGTCACAATTCTCTCGGACCGACGCAGGTTCGCACCCTATGGATTGGCAGGGGGGGAACCCGGTTTGTCTGGAAAAAACATCTTGATCAAGGATGGTGAAGAGATAGAGCTTCCTGGCAAAGTATCATGCGAGGTCGAAGCAGGTGACGTGATCAGCATCCAAACCCCAGGTGGAGGTGGATTCGGGGATAAAAGGAATAGATCATAGCTTGCATGTGCTATCCACATCTTAGTCTCTGATGATCATAAGAAATGAAACGTACTGCCTACACATATCATGTAGGAAAGATGAGAGTCTTCTCTTCCGGATTGGTCGAAGACAACTATAATTATGTGATATAAGCTCAGCAGTATCCTCGGAATGAACAGGAGACGAATAAATAAGCTGTTTGGGCCCATGGAGTTTGCAGAATGAGTGTCAGTCAACTTGCCAGAGAGATCAAAGAATCATCGACATTGAGATTAAACGAGGAAGCAAGAATCCTCAGGGAGAAAGGGGAACCGGTGATTCACTTGGGGATTGGTGAACCCAAGAACCAAGCTCCGATCACGGCCATCCTTGGTTCCGCGGCGAAATTAAAAACTGGCGATATCAAATATACCCCGACGGACGGTCTGCCGTCCTTAAAAAAAGCCATCATCCGTTATATGGAAGAGCACTACAACAGGCTCGTCGCGCCGGAGAACATTATCGTCTCCACCGGCGCCAAGCAATGTCTTTACAATGTGCTCTTCTCGATTGTCAACCCTCAAGATGAGGTCGTATTACTCGCACCATATTGGGTCAGCTATCCCGAGATGGTTAAGATGGTATACGGGATACCCGTGATCGTCACACCCGAGGATGGCACTTTCCACCCAAGAATGGAGGATATCGAGAGGGTCGTCACCTCGTACACCAAAGCGATCATCGTCAATAGCCCCAACAATCCCTCAGGACTGGTGTTCTCTGAGGAGTTCATTGCTGAAATCGTAGATTTCTGTGAGAGGAATGGGATCTACCTCATCACCGACGACATTTACCATAAGTTAGTTTTCGATGGGAAACGAGCACCGATCGCTTACAAGTACACGGACAAGGATCTTGAAAACAGTAGGTTGATCGTTGTCAATGGCGTCTCAAAGCTCTACGGTATGACTGGTTTCCGTCTCGGTTGGGTAGTGGCACCCAGAAAGTTAATTGAAGTGATGATCAATATTCAATCGCAAATCACTTCAAATGTTTCCGTGGTCTCCCAAGCCGCGGCTGAGGGCGCGCTGACCGGCGTACAGAGCGTTGTAGAGAGTCTACGTTTGACGATCCAGAATAACCGCGACGTAATGATACAAGAGTTGAACACGTTCGATGGTGTACGGGTTCCGAAGCCTCAGGGAACCTTCTACTGCCTGCCCGACTTCCGTGCTTATCGTGATAACTCCATTGAATTGGCGAAGTTCTTGTTGAGAAAAGCGCTCGTGGTCACCGTCCCCGGAGTAGATTTTGGTATAGAGGGGCATCTAAGATTGAGTTACGCGGGATCGGTGAAAGATATCACCGAAGGCATCGAGCGTATCAAGTGGGCACTGGATCCTGAGTCGCCAAACGAAATTTATATCGGTGATCGTAAACTGGTAAGGGATTGGCTATGAACAACTTATTAGATATAAGGACACCCGCCCAATCGGAGGCCCGTGCAACACGAAGTGACTTCGGTTTGGAAAACCATGGGTTGACCAATCTGAACACCATATATTGGAACCTGCCAACGGAGGCCCTTTATGAGGAGATTACTTTCCGTCGCGAAGGTAAGATCTCGTTCCAAGGACCGGTGATCGTATCTTCGGGTGTGCACACTGCGCGGGCAGCGAACGACAAATTCATCGTTCGTGAAGCGTCGACCGAGGATCAGATCTGGTGGGGTGAATACAACCGCCCATTTTCTCCAGAGAAATTTCAAGAGCTTTACAGCCGGTTACAGGGTTTTGTCCAAGGTCGAGACCTGTTTGTTCAGGATTGCTACGCTGGTTCGGATCCGGACTACAAGATGCCAGTGAGGGTTATCACCGAATATGCATGGCATAGTTTGTTCGCTCGCAACATGTTCCTGCTCCCAAAGACCGCCGAGGAATATCGTCAACATGTGCCGGATTTCACCCTGCTCGCCGTCCCATCCTTTAAAGCTTTTCAACCCATTGATAGCACGCGTTCCAATACTTTCATCATCATCAACTTTGAACAAAAACTGTGCATCATCGGTGAGTCGGCATATGGAGGTGAAATCAAGAAATCCATTTTCACTTTGTTGAACTTTCTGCTCCCAGGTGAAGGTGTGATGCCCATGCATTGTTCAGCCAATATGGGCGATGATGGTGAAGTCGCATTATTTTTTGGGCTGTCTGGAACAGGTAAAACATCGCTCTCGGCGGATCCCAACCGACGGCTTATCGGGGATGATGAACATGGGTGGAGCGATCGTGGAGTGTTTAATTTTGAGAACGGATGCTATGCAAAAGTCATCATGCTCTCCTCATCGGCGGAGCCTCAAATCTATGCCTGTACACGACGGTTTGGAACCATTCTTGAGAACGTCATCTACGATCCAGTCACCCGTTATATTGACTTAGACGACGACGAGATCACCGAGAATACACGCGCTTCCTATCCCTTGGATTTCATTGAAAACGCAGTTCCAGAGAGGATGGCAGGACACCCTTCAAACATCATCTTGTTGACTTGTGATGCATCAGGAGTGATGCCCCCTATTGCCCGTCTTACACCCAATCAAGCACTCTACCAATTCATATCAGGTTACACTGCCAAGGTTGGTGGCACGGAGGTCGGGCTTGGTGAAGAACCGGAGATCACTTTCAGCACCTGTTTTGGCGCCCCGTTTATGGTTCGGCATCCTTCGTTCTATGCTGATTTACTCAAGAGGAAAATCGAGCGATATGGGGTCAATTGCTGGTTGATCAACACAGGTTGGGTCGGAGGCCCATATGGAGTTGGGAAGAGAATCAGCATCGGCTACACTCGGACCATGCTCCAAGCTGCCTTAACAGGATCGCTGCTAGCGAGTGAATTCGTTGAGGATCCCGTGTTTAGATTTGAGGTGCCAAGGTCATGCGATGGTGTTCCAGCCGAGGTGCTTGATCCATCTAGCTCGTGGCCCAGTCGTGGTGAATACATGGAAAAATACCGACAATTAGCCACACGCTTTGTGGATAACTACAAGAAATTCGCACCCGATTGTCCCCCTGAGATCAAGGAGTCCGGTCCGGTTTTATCTTGATGATTTGAGGAAAGTGAAACACGAATAGAAACTCCCCGCAAGCTTAAAGCTCGCAGGGAGTTTAATCTGCACGCTAAAGGATGTGGATAGATCTATTTTCTCTCAAGTTTATTGGATCCACATGCATCGACCTACGTCCTTAGTTGGGCACTCAATCAGGATTACTCGTTAACAGAAACATCCAAACCTGAGCAATCCTGCTATTGATTCAATGCGATCTAAAATGATCAAACACACAAATAGACAACTTGGGTAAAATTGTGCAATTGCTCTCAGGCACAAGAATATGAACAATCCGGTTCGGAAAAGCAGTTCCAACAAAACTTCATCCTATACCTGGGTCGTACGCTTCCTGGTGGCGACGTTTGTTTTGAGCATTTTTCTCGGCAGTTTCCTCATCTACCATTTGGTGCGTGATTTAACCGCGGGCTATACCAGCGTTGGATTGAACCCCTTCCGCCCCCTCGCTCGAGATACGACCGATACTCCTTTACCTTGGGTGACGCCAACAATGGTCCAATTCCAGGCGACTCCCCAGCCTTGGGACGGGAAAGCACGGGTGACGATTCTTGTGATGGGGATCGATTTCCGCGACTGGGAAGCAGGCGAAGGCGCGCCTCGAAGTGACAGCATGATGCTGGTGACCATCGATCCCATCACCATGCAAGCAGGCATGCTTTCGATCCCCCGTGATCTATGGGTTGAAATCCCTGGTTTCGGGTTTAACCGCATTAACGCTGCTTATGCATTCGGGGAGGGCTACCGGCTTCCCGGGGGAGGTCCGGATTTAGCTGTCAAAACTGTCGAGAGATTCATTGGGGTTCCCATTCAATATTATGCGGTGATCGATTTCCGTGCTTTCGAGCGCATGATTGATGAACTCGGTGGGCTTGATTTGGAAGTCCAAGAACGGATCAAGATATCCGCCATCGATCGACATGAGCGATGGCTAGAACCAGGAGTGCACCACCTAGACGGTCCGGATACTTTGGGATATGCGAGAGTGCGCAAAGGAGCAGGTGGAGATTTCGGTCGAGCGGAGAGACAGCAGCAAGTTATGCGGGCAGTTTTGGACCTTCTCGTCAGACTTGACATGCTTCCAACTCTTATCACGCGCGCTCCGGCTCTGTACCAGGAATTGGCTAGCGGAGTGCGCACAAACCTTTCGCTGGAGCAGATGGTATCGCTAGCTTGGTTGGCATTGCAGATTCCGCAGGATAACATTCGTCAAGGTGTTATTGGTCCACCAAAGATGGTTGGTTTCTACACACGACCCAATGGCGCACAAGTGCTGCGACCCGTCCCAGACCAGATCCGGCTACTTCGCAACTATATTTTCGTCGAAACGAGTGCCTTCGGGCCATAAGCTTAGTTATCCTTCGATTGCCGTATGAGACGTATTACAAAGTGAGTGTCCTAGAAAATGTCTATTCAGAAAGAACCCGGTAAGACCCAACCAACGCACGCACATCACGCTTCATCTTCGGTGACGGATACTAAACCGGTACGTCCATCACGCGCTCCAGAGGGGCGAAAGCCCATGTGGTTATGGTTGGTCGTGATCCCGATCCTCGTATTCGTGGTGTGGGGTCTTGCGGCGGTCATGGGATATGTCGCAGGTCAGGACAAACGCCAGGCAGACCAGGTCCAATCGATCGCTCAGATCAGTAAGGAGCAATTTGATCTCGGGATAGAAGACTTATTAGCGGGTGATTTTGAGTTCGCTAAACAACGTTTTGAATATGTCCTCAGCCTCGATCCACAATATCCCGGCGCGGCTGAGCTGCTCGGTCAAGCGATGGAAGCTCTCCAACAACCAACGCCAACTCCCAGCCCCATCGTATCGCCCACACCATCTGCGACACCGGATTTGACATCGTATGATAGTGTGTTTCAGAGTGCCCAAGCGGTTTTCAATGGTGGGGATTGGAGTGCGGCTCTTGATCTTCTGCTCCTTCTCCGTGGGGAGGCTCCGGAATTTAAGTTGGTTGAGGTTAACCAACTCATGCAGACGGCTTTACGTAATCGGGGGATGGATAAACTTTTTCAAGGACGATTGGAAGAGGGGATATACGACCTATACCTTGCAGAACGCTTCGGGCCCCTTGATACGCAGGCGTCAAGCTGGCGTCGTTCCGCTGAATTTTTCATGCTCGCGAATAGTTACTTCGGATTAGATTGGCCCCTATCGACGGAATATTTCGGCCAGATATGTGTGGCAAACATTTGGGCTGCATGCACCAAATATGCACAATCCGCCCGGGAATTTGGTCATCTCCTGGTTGCAGAAGAGGCCTACTGTCGGGCAGTCCTTCAATACGAACAATTCTTCCTCCACTTGGAGGACCAGGCCTTCGCGCCGACGGCGACTAAGGTCGCTGAAGCCTGTCTAACCGCCACGGCACCGACGCCGACTCCCACAGAAACGACGACGCCCGGAACAGAGACACCAGAAGGTACGCTAACAAACACACCCACGCCTAGTGCTACCCCTTCATCCACGCCTTCTCCCAGCATATCCGCGACTCCCACTTCAACAAGTTTGGGACCTACATACACACTTACCCCGACACCTACGCCAACCCAAACGGACACTCGAACGCCTTCACCAACGTCAACGCCAACGCCGTCATCCACAGCAACTCCCACCTAAGACACGTGATGGAAAGTGATCTTTCTCAACGTTCTTTCGAGGGAGAATTACATTTCCATTTCAGTGTGGAGTCACAAATTCAGACATATCACGATGAAAACGATGGATCCCAAAAACGAAAGTCATCCTGAGTCCTTCGGCAAGCTTCCCTCGACAAGCTCGGTACAGGCAGAACAAAGCCTGTCGAAGGATGAGGCATAACTTTGGTACCGCACCCTTCGACCCTTCGGCAAACTCCCCTCGATAGCCCTTCTACAAGCTCAGGACAGGGCTCGGGACAGGCAGGACATTACAGGCTTCGGCGTGAACTCAGCCGAACGGCTCAGAGTGCTCTTTGCGCTATTATGCATCATATCGTGGTTGGCAGAGTACTAGTGAGGGGTTTGACACAGAAGGGGGATGCTGAGAGGTGGAGCGTAATCTACACATTTATTTCAATCTAGGAGTACGTCGCTGAATAGATCGCAATCGAAGAACACAATGATGCCTCTGCCGATGAATCGGATCTTCCGGACCTGGTGGCCATTGGCTGCAAGCTGGTTCCTCATGGGGTTGGAACTCCCTGCATTGAGTGCCGTCGTAGCGCGCTTACCGGATCCGAATGTCAACCTCGCAGCATGGGGTGGAGTGGTGTTCCCACTTTCACTCATCATCGAATCACCGATCATCATGCTTTTGGCAGCGTCCACAGCTTTGAGCAAGGATTGGGATTCCTACCTCAAGCTTCGTCGTTACATGATCTGGGCTGGTGGGATTTTAACCGCACTCCACATCCTTGTCGCATTTACCTCACTCTATGACCTGGTCGTAATTAAACTGATCGATGCGCCGGTGGAAATTATTGAACCGGCTCGAATCGGGCTTCGGTTGATGATCCCTTGGACATGGTCCATCGCTTATCGGCGCTTCAACCAGGGAGTTATGATTCGCTTCGGTCATTCTGAAGCGGTTGGGGTTGGAACCTTTATCCGTCTCTGTGCTGATGGACTTGTGCTGGGATTTGGCCTGGCAAAGGGAGATCTGCCTGGGATCGCAATCGCAGGGTCCGCAGTTTCACTCGGTGTTATTAGCGAAGCAATCTATGCCGGATGGAGAGTTCGACCCGTGATCCGTGATGAACTAAGGGTCGCACCCCAGGTGGATGAACCATTGACTTGGCGGTCGTTCGCCTCATTTTACGTTCCACTGGCGATGACCTCCTTATTGACACTGTTAACCCTTCCTATAGGCAGCGCAGCTCTAAGCCGTATGCCCATGGCGTTGGAATCGTTGGCCGTATGGTCGGTGGTTGGAGGCTTGGTTTTCATGCTTCGCAGCCTGGGCGTCGCATATAACGAAGTCGTTGTGGCATTGCTGGATGAGCCATTTGCTATGAATTCATTGCGGCGTTATGCGACATATCTGGTTGGATGCACGACGATCTTATTGATCCTTGTAGCAGGGACACAACTTTCGACCGTATGGTTCGGTCGATTGACGGCTCTTGCCCCGTCTCTGGTAGAGATCGCTCGCGAGGCGCTTTGGTTTGCACTTCCAATTCCAGCCTTCAATGTCCTGCAGAGCTGGTTTCAAGGATTGCTCCTTAGCTCCAGACGTACACGTGGAATTAGCGAGGCCGTGGCAATTTCTCTGCTGACAACTGGGATCATACTGACCTTGGGAGTATTGTGGGGTCGGACAACTGGGCTCTTCGTTGGTTGGACGGCCTTCAGTGTTGGAGGCTTGACTCAAAACCTTTGGTTATGGAGGAGAAGTCGGCCTGCATTGGTGGAGATTACACGAAGAGACGAAGCCCATGCCATAGCGTGAGCTGCGGATTGATATGTAATAGACAGCGCGGTAGCCAATCGTTGATTTGTATTCGACTTTTTCTGAAGATAGATAAAAAGGACGGCGTCGTGATTCCAGTATATCAATCAAGGTGAACGATCTGCACGTCTTGAGCAGATTTGTATAGCGCTTCCACCGTGCGTATGTGATCCCGGGTTTCCTCCAGTGATACATAGCTAGGTTTGCCGTCGAGAATGGCGGCGTGCATGTCCTCGATCTGACCGAGATAGAGTTCTTTCTCAGGGACAGGAATTTCTCTTGGTCCACCATCTTGAGGGTGGAAGATCATTTTTCGCGTCTCATCAAGGACAACAAAAGGTCGATTAAATACTAACCTTCCTTCCGTACCAATGATCTCAGCGCTTGTGTAGAAGGGCGAACGGAAGGAGGATCCGATTGTTGCGAATCGGTCATTCGTGTAATGTAGAAGCCCGGCAAAGGTTTCATCCACTCCTGTCTCACCAATCCACTGGGCACCGGATACCCGTGTCGGGTGGCTTCCCATGATGAATTGTGCAAAGCTTAATGGATAGACGCCGATGTCCCATAAGGATCCCCCTCCAAATTCGGGGACCAGGCGTATACGGTGCTGTTCCTGGAGCGTGAAGTTGAACACCCCTCTTACGAGAGAAATCTCCCCCAGCTTTCCACTCTGGACCCACTCACCGGCGAGGAGCGTCTGTGGATGGTGGCGATACATAAAGGCTTCCGCCAAGACCCGCTGGTGAGTTTTGCTTGCCGTGACCATCTGATCTACTTCATCTACTGAGAGAGCAAAAGGTTTTTCGCATAAGACATGCAAGCCCTCGGACAATGCCCGAACACTCCACTCTGCATGCAGATGATTGGGCAAGCTGATGTAAACCGCGTCGATCGACCCGCTGGTCAGCATTTCCTCATAGCTTCCGAAGGAGATGGGGATTTCCCATTCCCTCGCATAATCTTTTGCTTTCTGCTCATCACGGCTGGCAACGGCTATAAGTTCACCTCGTTTCGACCTCCGTATCGCTGGGATAAGACGTTTGTTGATGTTGGCTGTTGAGAGTAGGCCCCACCGTATGATGTTCATCCTAGCCCTCCTCATGACCAGATTTCATTGTTATCGCTCTTACCTTTGATTTAATAAGACGTTCACCAGACCTGGGGTAGGGAAGAATGCTGAAAAATCAGCCCTTCGTGTAGCCATAATTCATGGTGTAAATGTGTGATTTTGAGTCGAAAGTTGTCCAACGTTTCCTGTCAGATAGAAGAACAGCTTCTATTACAAATGATAAAGGCAATTGTACTCTCTCAAAATTGACCTCAATACAACGGAGCAGGATAGGGTGCCCGATTCAACACATTGCTCATCTAATCCTTCAGCAGGTCAGGCTTCCACGCCTAACCGACGAAAAATCTAGTCTTTCGTGTAGGCATACCCCATATACGTAAATATGTGGTTTTGAGCGAGAAAATAACCACAGCTACCGGTCAGAAATAATATTCATCTTGTCATTTCACATTTTTTTTCTGATACTGCACGCCAGAGGGCGAAACACGCTGCGATGAACAATAAACATGCAGAAAGCCGATAAACGGTATTGATCGATAGGAGTCCCATTAGCCACAATGCAAGCGGGGGTCCAAGGGCACTTCCGATATCTCCAACGGCATAGATTGCGCCCAACGAGCGTCCATGTTGAGTCTGGTCGATCTTGTCACCAATGATCGCTGGGATCAAAGCCTGGACGCCACCCCCAGAAGTAGAAGCGATCAATGCACCAAGCAGGGCAATAGAGATCACCGAACCACCCATGAACCACATACCTACAGCACCGAAAGTTATGATCCATGCGATCACCAACCAACGTTGGCCGAATGTATCGGAGAAGAACCCAGCGAGCGGACCACCTATCATGCTGATCGTAGCACGCAATGCGACAAAAGATCCCGTCAGTGTTGCGATGGGGATCGCGACCTTCGACAGGAGGAGCTGTTCCCCTACAAGACTAGTTAGCCAGAGGATCGTAGTTGACGCCATCACTCCCGCATAAACAAAGCGTATGGCTAGTGCAGGTATTGCGGCGAAAATTGTCGTCCGCCATGGAAACGACTTGTCAAATATAGGATATGTCCTCTTGGAATCTGCGCCTCGCCTAGTTCGTGTTTCAGGCATGAAGAATATCCACATGAGCACGGCAATTCCGTTCAGTAACGCGCTCAGCCATAAACCGTCTCTGAACCCAAAAGCATCGGTGAAAAGACCCCCTAGGAATGCGGACAGGCCTACACCGAGAAAAAACCACATCTGAAATTGACCACTTAGACGACCGCGATTCTGCTCGTCCGCGACATCCAAAACGATAGTCGTACCGCCTATCCATAAACCTGACCAGGCAGCACCCCATAAAACACGACCAAGCAGCAAGGTCCAGAATCCTGTGCTGGTTGCATAAAGGACGGTTGAGATTGTCCCAATAGAGAGTGAACCGATCATGAGCCATCGTCTGGGGAATCGGTCGTAGAGTATTCCAGCGACTACATTGAAACCTAAGCGCACGATGCGGTTTATACCAAGCAAAATGCCAACCATGGCAAGGGTCACACCCGCTTGGGTTGCAATCTCTGGTTTGGGCAATACAGTGTAAAGCGTGCTGTCTCCCAGCAAGGACAGCGCGATACCTATACCAAGAGGAATCAAGACGCGTGAAGTGGATATATGTGATTTAAATGCTGGATGGGAAAACATTCGATCCCTAACGGGGATGGATGAAATCCAATACTGTAGGATCGTTTTTCATTAACGATCTCATAACGATCTCAATCAGCCGGTTCGACGGAAACCAGTGTGTTGAACGCGTTCACATTCAATATCCAGCGAGAGTTTAGTTGGAATTGACGGAACTGGTTGAAGTCCGAAGTTGTGAAGGTATAAGACCGATCTTCAGTTTGAAAAACGACTTCGTAGGTCTCTTCTCCTTCGCCCTCTGTTTGGCCTTCAGCCAACGAGACCTGGGGCCAATACACATCTAAGTCAGATCCTGTGACGGTCACCGAATCAACGTTTGTCCATTCGATTTGTGTATAGGTGCACCAATCCTCATAAACCTCATAGACACAATCTTGGACGACCTCACCATAGCCGCTACCAGTGTCTACGACGTATTCCTCTCCACAGACCTCTCTGGAATTCGCCGACGGTTCGTCAGATGTGTGGTGGAGTTCGAGATCGCAACCGTAGATTTCGGCGTCTTCTGGGATCTCATCAAACCAATCTTCGTGTTCTACGGGGCCGAGAGCTAAGATAGGGATAGTGCGTGTCCAGGTGACATTTCGCACCTCGCCGATAACTTCCTCGGTGCGTAAACCGGACATAATTAGAACAATCGTCACAATGACGCATAATGCGATTGCAAGGATCCCTATTCCGATCACGGGTAATGGTCGTTTAACTTCCGTGGGAACCTTTGGAGGAACTTCCGGTTTGGCAATGCCCAGACTTGCTCCACAGTTTGCGCATCTTTGTGCTGTGGCTTGATTTGGTGTATTACAGGCTGGGCATAGAATCTCCTTTGCGGGTTCGTCTCTGAACGCACCTAAAACCTGTCCGGCCTCACGAACCTCAGCTTCCGAGAGATCTCCACCGCATGCACCGCAGAATTTCGCATCCCCTGGGTTGCGCGCACTACAATATGGGCAATGGATGTCAGGTCCAGCTTTTGCGCGGGCGATTTCGGCCTCATCTTCGATCAGCGCTTCCTCTGGTCGCTGCTCGAATTTGACATCTTCTGGTTGAGGAGCGCCACATCCATTACAGAATTTATTGGGTCCGAGATTGATCGTTTCACAGCGCGGGCAAGTCCATTGAAGATGCACATAACCGAGCTTTTTCCTGACCATGTCTATCGATCTCCTTTGCTAACGACGATATAGGAACAATTACCCTTCCTGCTCATTTTGCACCAAAGGTGTAAAATCCAACAAAAGATCGTTGTTCAGGTTAAATATTCATTTAAGTTTGTCGGATGTATCGGTCTTACTCCTTCGTGTTTGCGCAAACAGGTGGATATTATCCTGAATATTGCGTGTGGGCAAATTGACGAGGGTTAGAGATGGAGGGGAGCTAGTGAAGATCAAGGGTATCGAGGTGAGATTAGCACCAATGAGCATCATCTTGCTGGTGGCGATCATACTGTCTGCATGTAAGTCAACTGGACCAGCAGTTCCACTTATTGGGGGACCCATCACGATCACCCCACCACCTACCGAAGCTGTCCCAAGGTCTGCTACGCCGATCCAAACCGAGACTCCAACGGCAACGCCTGTACCCACGACGACCCGAGTGCTCATCGATGGTCATGTCGATGATTGGGACCTTTACCCAATTCTCCTCACGGATTGGGAGGACGATGCGAGCATGGAAGGCTTCGATCTCAAATCCGTGCGAGCCTTCACAAACGATCAATACGTTTACCTTATGCTTGAGAGCTATGGTGAAATCGGGGATTACGTCCAAATAGATCTTACGATCGATATCGACGGGGACGGTGCTCAGGACTACATGGTAAGCTTCCAGCCGCGATCAAGCCAGCATGAATTGGGAATTTTCACAGGAGGCGATCCGTTCTGGAGTATGATGATGGGTTGTTCTTCCGCTGAGCGTGATGTGGTGGAAGTCAAGCTACCAATTGGGCTCCTCGGTGGAAAGGAGAATTTCATCATCAGGCACATTCGGGTGATGGCCGGCGAATGTTGTGAGGCGGATTGGGTCATTGTCGATGAGATGGGACCCGTTTCTGTTGTGAGGACCAATGAGCTAGAAATGACGTTCCATGAGAAATATACTTTTTGGTCCACGGCTTCTTTCTCTGGTCCGGCTAGCTCGCCTTTTATCATCAATGACAAAGGCTTCGAAGGTCCTCGTGGTATAGCTCTAAACCAGGATGAAACAGCTGCGTATATCATTAATCAATATTCGGGAGAACTCAGTTTGGTAGATCTCGATCCCACATCCCCCAGCTTTGGAGGCGTGAGGGTCATTAAAGAAGAGATTTATGTATTGACTGATATAGCCATCTCTCAAGACGATTCAATTGCTTTCTTAAGTCGAGAAGCAGGCCCACGCGATCCACCGCAAGGTCAAAATGTGATCACTCGATTGCATTTGGAAACTGGTCAAGTGGTCACAGTGGTGGATCAATTTAACCGGCCAACGAACTTTGTGCTGAGCCAGGATGAAAAGATAGGTTATATCGTTGATCTGGAACAAGGAGGTTTCTATCAGCTGAATCTGGGAACGAGTGTTGTCACGCCAATCGCGACTGGCATGGTTGAGCCATTTGCGGTTACGCTAAGTGAGGCCGAGCATTTTGCCTATATCGTTACAGAATCACCAAAGGCGGGTGAATATCCTCCTGGAGATCTGCTTCGAATTTCTCTCTATTCGGGAGATGTCACAAGCCTAGCAGAGGGTGCCCTCCTCGGTCCGACGAGCATCACGCTAGCTGCGGAGGGGCGCTTGGCCTTCATCACCGAGTACGGACATGAAGGAAAATGTGACGGAAATTTGAGTGTGATCAACATCGATCCATCAGCAGCGGATTTTAACAGCAAGCTCGTCCTTGTGCCGGGGTTATGTGGCCCGCATGATGTGGAACTTAATCAAGAAGAGACGTTGGCTTACTTTGTGGAAGTGGAAGGTTCTAGGTTGAGCGTGGTTCGTATTAATATCGAGGAGATCCTGACCCCATCCACACAGGATTGAGATTAACTACGGTTCAGGTGGATAACGGTTGAAATCCAAAGGATTTCCCTCTGGGGGAAATTTGTCAACAATCGTACAGGTGTCGCTGAACGAAGGAAGGTAACGATCAGGCAAGACCTCTACATTTTCCGCATTTTAGTGTACGCAATTTAACGTAGCCGGGCATCATTTTTAGTTTACAGAGCATGCCCTCTTTTTTATTTGGCTCCATGTATCTGGAGGGGGTGTTTTATTCACGAGCATTCGATTCATGAGGGATCGCAGGACGGCATCGGTATATTGAGAAGTCAATGGATTTTCTGAGGATAGTAGAGTATGAAGCCAATAAAGGATCCCAAACCGAGGTGTGTTGGGTTGATCTGGAGGGGTGAAATCAGTATACTGGTTCATAGGAAAGCCTCTCATAAGGTTGATAGCTAGCCTGTGGTGCTTTCCGATGAACGCCCCGGTCGCCCCCGGGGCGTTCCCATATCGTATTTCGCTGGATCTCATCACCTACTCGTATCATTACTTATACCCTTGAAAAGCACAACAGGTTCGGCGTGGAGCGAGAGGTTTTAGATCGTCTTCATCGGACGTCCACCACCGTCTCCTGCCCAGATTGAACCAACACACGACCAAAAGAACCTCCCGGTTGATCCCACACCAACCACCTCGTGTCACCCAGTTGTACGACGAGAAAGTATCTCCCCTGTGGTAAGTCCGGGATGCTAAACTTGCCATCGGCGTCAGCGGTTGTGCTCCGTAAGAAGGGTTGTCCGTGGCAGGGGGTATCGCCGAAGTATTGAAAGGCTCCCAGATTCAGAACACAAACTTCAACCCCCATATTGCCCCAAGGTTGTCCATCTTGCATGATCTGGCCGCTGATCGAGCCAGTCGGTTTCTCCTCAGGTTCTGGAAGATCTGGTCCCATACCCAAGATGAGGATATGCTCGTTCCAGTCATCCAGAAGGCCGGAGTTGTGCATGTGATAAGTCACCCACTGTTCCCCGTCAAATACGCTCAATCCCCAAACCGTCGCGACCCAAACCCGCCCTCGCTCATCGATCGCTAACGATTTCACGCGATTGGTACTCAAGCTGCCGTTTTTGACATCGTAGGTGATCCACTGGCTTTGATCGAGAACGGAAACGCCTGACCTGGTGCCCACCCAAGCTCGCCCGAACCCATCGATGGTAAATCCTTCGATGTAATCCGAGCTTGGACGATCGATGACCTCCCAGGTGGTCCCATCGTACATCAACAGCACCGTATTATCCGTTACCCAAGGACGACCTTCGTTGTCTACGATAATTTTCATAAATCTGTATGCTTGATCGAAACCTTGACCTTCTTCGAACACCTGCCATCCTACGCCATCGAAACGGGCGATGCTATCGTTCGTCGCTACCCAAACCATCCCGTCCGGATCGATCGCCAAATCCCGCACCAGATCCACATCTTCCCCGCTCCCCAATTCCTCGGAGGGATAGGTCGTCCAATCCGACCCGTCGAAGTGGCTGACACCCTGGTAGTGGGAAACCCAAATATCACCGTTCGCGCTGCAAGCTACCCGATCTCCAGTTTTTTCGGAACTGGACTTATAAGTTATCCAGTTTAAACCATCGAAGACGCCGATGCCTTCATACCTTCCTGTAACGATGCGGCCGTCCGGGCAAACAGTCATACGGTCAAGGTTCAAGTATGGCAAGCTCGTCTCCGAGTAAGTCCTCCAGCCGCTATCGCCTAAGCAAGTGAGGTCATTGCCGTAGGATTCGAAACAAGCGACTTGGCCATCTCCGAACGGGTTGAGGGCTTCAGGCGTCATCGTGGGTGTTGCAGGCCGTGGGGTCTTCGAAGGTGTTGGCGTTCGCGCAGAAGAAGGGGGAAGCGTTGCTGTAGCGATCCAGTCCCGCGGGATCCCTCTCCCAATGATGACCGATAGCAGGCAAAGAAACGCAGGGATACCAAGCCCTATTCCACATGTGAGCTTCAATAAGCTTCGACTACGAGGAGATTTTGCATTCATCTTCAGCATCCTGCATTGAATTCATACCCCGGTTTGGGCTCGACTTCGGTCACCCTTCGTGCACGTTCGCTCTTTGCAGTGCACGATACATCCGCACACTTATCCACTCTGAGCATGTTGGCTGTGCTGACACCGGTCTCTAAAGCGGATACCACTTGCAGTAAAGAATATTTTCTTTTTGTACAAGAAGTTGAAACAAAAGAAAAGAGGCGCCCCCGGAGGGACTCGAACCCCCAACCTACTGATTCGAAGTCAGGCGCTCTATCCATTGAGCTACGGGGGCGGGCAGTTGCTAATTATACAGTAGAACAGATCTTAAGATTTTAACGAAAAGAGGGAAGCATAGATGTTAAATCTTGGGGAAAAGGTAAATCGAATATACAATGCTTAACGACAATCCACCTCTCGCCTTCGATTGAATGTATATGACCAAGAAAACATAGGAAGTCATGATGGATCAGCAAGCCTATTGCCAAGCGTTAATGGAAAACAGCCCCTGTGCAGTGATCAATCTTGATCAGGAAGGGAAGATCCTCGCATTTAACCCAGCTGCGGAGAGATTGTTTGGGGATGACCCTAAGAAGATCATCGGACAATCCATTGGCCATTTCATGGTGAAAGAAGAAAAAAAGCCTATCGAAACCGTGGATATGGCTCGAATCATCTCACGAGAAGGAAAAATCCTAATATCTTCAAAACACATCCAGGAAGAATCGCTTGGCGAGGTCGAGTTACAAATTATTCCTGTCACGGCAGATGATCGGGAAATTGGATACCTCGGTATCTGCCACGACATCTCCGAACTCAAACGAGTCAACGAGGAATTACGAAATCAGAAGGAATATTACGAGGCTATCTTCAATAACAGCCCCGTTGCTGTGGTAGCTGGGGAATCAGATGGAAAGGTGATGTCATGGAACCCGGCTGCGGAAACACTGTTCGGCTACACCCAAGAGGAGGCTGTAGGCCGTCATGTTGATGACCTCGTCGCTCGTGATGATTCCATTCGAGCGGAGGCCGCCAGCTACACAGAGCAAGTGCTTAAATTGGGACGCTTGCATGCGACGACGAAACGAACTCGTAAAGATGGTTCTTTGGTAGATGTAGAGATTCTGGCCTTTGCAGATCATCCCGTTATCTTCGGCGGAGAAAAAGTTGGATATATCATCATCTACCACGACATCAGCGAACGAAAGCGGATCACGGAAGAGCTCCGTCGTCAGAAAGAATATTACGAATCCCTTTTCAATAATATTCCTACGGCTGTGGTCACTGAAGATATGGATGGACGGGTTGTGTCCTGGAATCCCGAAGCAGAGAAACTTTTCGGATACACACGAGAAGAAGCTGTCGGCAGCTTACTTGATGACCTCGTTGCCAAGGATGACACCATCCTGGAGGAAGCAAGGAGTTTCAGCACACAAACACTCCGCGGAGAGCGGGTGCAAACCACAACCAGACGTACACGTAAAGACGGATCTTACGTAGACGTAGAGCTTCTAGCTCTACCTGTGACCGTTGCAGGTGATAAGGTTGGGCTCATCGCCATCTATCTTGATATCACCAAGCTCAAAGGTATCGCGCAAGAACTTCGCCAACAGAAGGAATATTTCGAATCACTCTTTATAAACAATCCCGTTGCCGTGGTGACAGCCGACCTTGATGGAAATGTCGTCTCTTGGAATCCATCTGCTGAAAAGCTGTTTGGGTATGCCCAGGAAGAAGTGGTTGGACGGGATGTGGACAGCCTCGTAGCTAACGATGACTTGATACGGGCTGAGGCAATTGGGTATACGGATCAGGTATTTAATTTAGGACATGTAGTGGCTACGACCAAGAGAACTCGTAAAGACGGTTCACTGGTGGATGTGGACTTATTGTCCTTGCCGGTCATCGTGGCTGGAGAAATGGTTGGTTACATCGCGATCTATCACGATATTACCCCCTTGAAAGAAACTGAGAGAGAACTTCGCCGCCAAAAGGAATATTATGAAGCCCTGTTCGTGAACAGTCCGGTTGCGGTGACGACCCACGACATGGAGGGGAACGTTGTCTCGTGGAATCAAGCCGCTGAAAGATTATTTGGGTACACACAAGCTGAGGCGATAGGTCGGAATATTGATGATCTGGTAGCCAACAACGACTCGATTCGAGCCGAGGCAATCGGGCACACCGAATCCTTTCTAGAAGTTCCAGACGAACTTGGTAAATCGTGGCGCTTAGAGACGACCACCAAGCGAACCTGCAAAGATGGCTCCTTGGTGGATGTAGATTTATTGGGTTTGCCAGTTATCGTAGAGGGAAAAGTCATTGGAGTTATCGCCATCTATCACGACATTAGCGAGCGGATGAAGTTCGAAGAGGAACTTCGGCGCCAGAAGGATTACTTCGAAGCGCTCTTCGTGAATAGTCCGGTTGCCGTGGTGACAGCCAACCTTGATGGAAATGTCGTCTCGTGGAATCCATCCGCTGAAAAGTTGTTTGGGTACGCCCAAGAAGAAGTGGTTGGACGGGATGTGGATAGCCTCGTAGCTAACGATGACTTGATACGAGCGGAGGCAATTGGGTATACCGATCAGGTATTTAATTTGGGACATGTAGAGGCTACCACCAAGCGTACACGAAAAGATGGTTCCCTGGTGGATGTTGACTTATTGTCCCTGCCAGTTATCGTATCTGGGGAAATGGTTGGATACATCGCCATCTATCACGACATCGGTCCACTTCAGGAAGCCCGTAGGGCGGCCGAAGATGCCAATCAAGCCAAGAGCGAATTTCTGGCCAGAATGAGCCATGAACTCCGCACGCCTCTCAACGCGATCATTGGGTTCACGCGTATTGTTAAACGAAAGGGGTCAGAAATCCTGCCTGATAAGCAGCTCGAGAACCTTGATAAAGTGCTCGTCAGCGCTCATCATTTGCTGAATTTAATCGATGATGTTCTCGATCTATCAAAAATCGAAGCCGGACGAATAGAGGTGGTACCTTCAACTTTCGAGATTGAGCCTCTGGTGGACCTGTGTCTAACCACCACACAACCATTGATTAGGCAGGAGCATATCCTCCTTGCAAAGGAGATCGAGAAAGACATCCCACCGATTTACTCCGATCAGAATAAGGTTAAACAAATATTGCTTAATTTATTGAGTAATGCATCAAAATTCACTCATGAGGGTCACATAACGGTTGGCGTTTCTTGCGACATCGATACCCTCATCTTGACGGTTACCGATACTGGAATCGGGATCCCTGATGACGCGATTGAACGTATCTTCGAGGATTTCCAGCAGGTAGATGAAAGTACGACGCGTGAATATGGCGGAACCGGCCTTGGATTGTCGATCAGCCATAGACTCGCTCAGTTGTTGGGTGGGGATTTGGTTGCTTCAAGCGCGGAAGGGGAGGGTTCCACCTTTACCCTGACGATTCCAGTTCAATATCGTGAATAGGCGTTAGTAGATCTTCCCTTCATGGTTTTCTCGAACGCGGATGATTTTTCTGATGACCTTTGAGAACTTAAAAAGCCACGCGGAATTGATTCTTTTCGGCAAAAAGAACGACAGTTAGACGAGTAAATCGGCTCAGAGAATTGCAACAAGCCAATTGAAAAAATATTAAGGGGGAGGCAGCTATGAAAAAGATCTTAATTGTGGAAGACGTTGAACTAAATTTGGACTTGCTTGTGCAATTATTGGAGGATGATTACGAGCTTGTAGTTGCCAAGGATGGGGCCGCGTGTTTGGATTTAGCGTTCAAGGAAAAACCAGACTTAATCCTGATGGATATGGCGTTACCAGTGATGGATGGATGGGAGGCCACTCGTCGAATAAAAGCCGATACGACTCTAAAACATATTCCTGTCATCGGGCTTTCGTCCCACGCGATGCATGGCGACACAGAGAAAGCCCTTGCAGCTGGTTGTGATGATTATTTGACCAAGCCTTTAGATGAAGAACTCCTCTTTAAGAAATTAGATCAATTTTTAAGTGATTGAGGATCGCACATGGACGAACCTTCTAGGATCCTAATCGTTGATGACGAACCCCTAAACCTAGATTATCTGGAGCAAGAACTCGAAGATCTGGGCTATGAGGTCCTCAGTGCCAGAAATGGTCAAGAAGCACTGGAATTCGTTGAAGCAGAAGCGCCAGACATGATCCTTCTAGACATCATGATGCCAATGATGGATGGGTTCGAGGTACTTTCGCGATTGAAAGCAGAGCAACATTGGCGTGATATCCCAGTGGTTGTGATTTCGGCATTGAGCGATATGGATAACGTGGTGAAAGGAATTGAGCTGGGGGCAGAGGATTATTTGCCAAAGCCGTTTGATCCAATTTTATTGCAGGCACGCATCAGAGCTGGGTTGGAAAAGAAACGGTTGCGAGATTTGGAGCGGCTTTATCTGAAAGCATTGGAGCGCGAGCTGGAAATTGGTCGTGAAATTCAAGCTGATTTCTTGCCGGATGAAATCCCTCAGCCAGAAGGATGGGAAATCGCGACCTATTTCAAGGCTGCGAGAGAGGTGGCCGGCGATTTCTACGACGTTTTCCGACTTCCTGAAGGAAGGGTTGGGCTGATCGTTGGAGATGTGTGCGACAAGGGTGTAGGAGCTGCGTTGTATATGGCTCTTTTCCGCAGTCTGCTGCGGATCACCTCAAATATGCCGGCTTATACCAACAGCCCAGAACATCGAGGAGTGGAAAATGATCGTGTCAGTGTGCTAAAGAATTCCATTGAATTGACCAATCGATATATATGCGATGTTCACAGATCTGCGATGTTTGCTTCCCTTTTCTTTGGAGTGCTTGATCCTGGATCGGCTTTATTATCCTATGTCAATGCAGGGCTTGAACCTCCTCTAATCCTGAGGCATGGAAAGATGCTGTCAGAGCTCATGCCAACCAGTCCGGTTGTTGGCTGCATTGAAGAAATGGATTTTGATGTTGGGGAAACTCGTTTAGAACCTGATGACCTGCTGCTGCTTTATACCGATGGTGTAACGGATGCACAAAACGCCAATGGTGAAGCATTTGAGCGAGAAAGAATCCTATCACTGGTAGAGGAACAGACAACGTCGGCAGTTTCGTTGCTCAACCACATTGTCTCAAATGTTCAGGCCTTTATCGGTGAAACGCCACAATTTGATGATATTACTCTGATGGCAATCCAAAGAAAGGGTTAACGGGAGCGTTGGTAATTTTTCTATCGCACACTTTTGCATGCAATTACGAGTTCGTTATTTCGAGAACGGTAGGAGGTCGAGGGAATGGAGACCATAAACGTCCACACGCGTGAGCATGCTCAACTCATCGATATCACTCGCGAAATTCAAGAACTGTTATCCAAGTCCAATATGACGACTGGGATCCTTAATGTTTTCGTACCTCATACTACGGCTGGGATCACGATCAACGAAAGTGCCGACCCAAGCGTTGCGTACGATATCCTCGCCGTTCTCGATCGGCTTGTCCCTTGGCGTGAGCCTTACTATCAACACAGGGAGGGGAACACCGCAAGTCACGTAAAAGCGAGCCTGGTGGGATCGAGCGTGAGAGTGATTGTTGAAGATGGGGGGATGAAGTTGGGAACTTGGCAGGGGATCTTTCTGTGTGAGTTCGATGGACCGAGGACACGTAAGGTTCACGTGGCGTTTCAAAGCAACTAATTCTGACTGAGAACTACTACACATCTCATTTCCTCGTTCAATGATTCATGTCTTTGGATTTGTATGAAACGATCAAATCCTTGAAATGGTCACTCCACGGCATGATTCCCGTCATTTTCTTTCGCATAGCCATAGGATTTTGCACAAATCCGTCATTCCGAGTAAGTCAGGCGAGCGAGGAATTCGAAGAATGATGTCTAATTACGAATGCTATAGGGGCGACCGGCCGGTCGCCCATACTTTTATGAGAGACCTCCGAACAGACCTGAGTTACAACACAAAATGAAATTAAAGGAGTAGGGGCGGGGTAACCCCGCCTCTACACACATAAAAAAATGCGCACTATTTCATGCACAATTGATTTATGTTCCAAAGACTGATCCCCAATGAAAAAGACGGAGGATCGGAAACCTCCGCCATTCTCACTACATATCGATATTGAATGGAAGATCTATGTCGCGTAGCTCTGTCCTGCGAGCTCGACGCGAGTATCCTGCAGGCGAGTCATGAGACCCTTTGCGACGCCCTGCATGAGACGATAGCCGAGCTCAGGGTTTTCATCGCAAAGACGGCGCAAAGGTTTGGCTTCGATTTGTATTAATTTGCCATCTTCCTTCGCAACACCCGTTGCCGATAGATGATAAGGGGGAATTAAAGCCGAAAGAGCCATCAGATCGCCTTCGACCACCGTACCAACCACAACCACCTCGCCCGTGCCAAGGGTTAGGGCAATGTCCACCTGACCCTCCGTAAGGAGCATGAGATGTGTGGCTTCTTCGCCCTTCTCATATATCCTTGCGGTGGCTAAAAAAGAACCACTTTCCTCGAATATGCGATCACCGGCTTTAAATTCACGCTCCTCACTCATTTTTGCTACTTCGCCTAAGCAAGCGTCAGCAATTCCAGCGAAGTGCGGGTAGCGTCGTAAAACTTCTGGTGAAATCATGATTTTTCTCTCTCTCGATCTAGTACGGATAAGACAGCTTCAACAGCTTGAGGTAAAGCGATTTCCACCTCTGGAGTCAAAGCTTCATCAAATGTCTGCACATCATCGGCTTCAACACCAACGATGAAAATCTCACTTGATGTGGGAAGCTGCGCTCCGGCCTGTCGACCAAGTTCCAACGCAGTAGGGAGATTCACGTCGTGCGCTGAAGTGCTCCGTTGCGTGGGAATATCATTTGGTGAAAGTAAATGAATGGTGCCTGGCTCTGCATCTGTGCAAATGGCATCGATGATGATGGCACGATCAAAGCCGATCATGCGCTCCATCAAACGTAAACCGCCCCAATAGTCCTCGCTTACTTCAATGTCGGGCTTGTCACCTAGTCGAACTCGAAGCTCCTGTACGACACGAAGACCGATACTATCGTCGCGGAGAAGTGGGTTGCCAAGGCCAAGAACCAAGGTCTTCATTCGATCGTGATCCATCCAAAATCATCAGCAGCCAGCTATCAGCAATCAGCACTGAAGATGAATGCTGGCTGAAGGCTGACAGCTGACCGCTGAAGGCAGTTCTTAGATATTCTGTGTCAGCCGCTCGATGATCTCCCCGTCGGGCGCACGGATCGTCACCTCGAGAGGCATTTGGCCCGGAAGGGTGTGTGTGGCGCAAGCCATGCAAGGGTCGTAGGCTCGATATGCCATCTCGATCGTGTTGAGCAGTCCTTCCTTGATGACCGTGCCTTTGGTGATCAATCCTTGAGCGGCCTTCTTGACCGACATATTGATCGGAGCGTTGTTGTTGGTCGTGCCGACGATCAGGTTCACTTTGGTCAAGATGCCACGCTCGTCGGTCCAGTAGTGATGCGTGAGCGTACCGCGTGGCGCTTCCAACTCTCCCACACCTTCGTCCGGTGTCTCGGTGGGGAGCACACGGAACTCTTCGCCCGTGATATCTGGATCGGTAGCTAGCTCCACCCAACGCTCGGTGGCATATAGCAGTTCGATGAGACGAGCCCAGTGAGTAGCTAACGTGTTGTTTACTGGTTTGCCTCCCAGGGTATCGTACATCCGCTCGTACTCTTCCTGCGCTAGAGGCGTAGCCATTCCATCTGCGGCATTAAGGCGTGAGAGTGGTGTGGCCTTGTAGATTCCTGAGTCTTCTCCGTCGACAAACCCTTTCCAGCCGATTTTCTTCAGGTACGGGAACTTCAGATACGACCATGGCTCCACATGCTCAGCCACATACTCTCGATAATCCTTCGGATGGTACTTCGCGTGCTCCTTCCCATCCGGGCCTACGACACGAACCATACCGTCATAGAAGTTGACGTGGTTGTTCTCGTCAACCGTACCCATGTTGTACGTTCGGTGGATGTATGCATCATTTGTAATCAGTGCAACATAGGCTTCGTTGGCGAGCACGATATCGTTGAAGAGCTGGATGGAGAATTTGCCAAACTCGATCGCATCGCGGCCGAGTTTCTCGATCTCCTCCCGTTGCTCCTCGGTGATACCACGGCTGACGCCACCGGGCAGACC
>DUEW01000106.1 GCA_011174845.1 Anaerolineae bacterium
ATCGCCACCGATTCCTGGATGGTTGTTGCCAAACGAGCCGCTTCCCCCTTGCGGTCGTAACCTCCTATCACCCGCTCCGCGCGCGCACCAAGACTGTCCAGAAGTTGACGACGGTTATAGACGAAACCATCGGAGGCCTCACGAGCCGCATCTTGCAATGCATCGGTTTCCCGGCGTCGATTCAGCTCATTGGCCGCCAGGCGCCATTGCCGCAGATCCCGCTCTACAAGCCAGTCGATGATCTCCTGGATGTGGCTCTCGATTCGTTCCGGCGCGTCGGCAATGACCTCACGCTCAAAGGACTGACGCATACGCTCTCCGCGAAGCATGCCGCGAATCTTCAACAGACGCATGCGATCGTCAAGGAACTCCTCACCTCGCAGGCGCATCTCCAATAATTCCGCATCAATGCGAGCAAGATGGCGCTCGAACTCCGATTGCGTATCCCCCTCATAAAGTTCGATTTGGCGATCAACTTTAGTTAGCGCCTGTGTGTCCTCGGTCAGAACCTGAAGACGTTGCTCAGCCAAATCCTGATACTGGCGGGAGATCTTGAGAGCAACTCCAAGAGGGTTGAGAAGTTTAAGCCGAACGCGTCCCTCCCGACCAAGATTGTCCATCAAGTATCCACGGAACGCATGGAAACCGTCGGCTTGCTCATCAAACGGTTCTACATTGGCTTCCATCGATTGTCGCAACGCTTGACGTGCGGAGAGCACAAAGATGGTCGGATCAAAATCTAGCAAGCGATGAGCCTGATCCTTCACAAAGTTCAAGATCTCTTCTGCATCATCGGAGGACGCAAGAATATCAACCTTGTTGATGACGAAAACGATCTTCTTGCCCCACTGGCGGATGTGCTCTAAGAAATTCCTCTCGCTCTCGGTAAAGGGCCGATCAGCAGAGGTGACGAAGATGACCATGTCGCTCCGTGGCACGAAATCGCGTACGATCGCTTCATGGCGCCGTAACACAGCATTGGTGCCCGGTGTGTCGACGACGTGAATCTCGCGTAGGAATTCGACAGGAAAACGGAAGACACGGACATCGTCTCCAGCGAACTCGGGCGAACCCGCTTCCCCAAATTGGAGAATGTGAATCCGATCTGTCGTCGGGGTCACACCTTCCTTAAGGTAGGGGTGACCAAGCAATGCGTTGATCAAGGCAGATTTGCCGCTATTAAACTCCCCAACCATGACCAACAAAAAAAGCTCATTGAGTTGGTTTTGCGCCTGCCGTAGTCGCTCCAGATCGATCTTTTCAACTTCCCAGTCTTCCAGAATCTTGATGAGGCGCTCGATCTGCTGTCGCTCCTCCTCCCAGATTTGCGTCTGCTGATCATCTAGCAGAGGTGGCAAAGTCATCGAATGTACCTCCAGCGGTCGACAACATGTTCATCAAAACAACCGCGAAGCTTTATTGTAACCGACATAGACCCCAACACCCAGGTATCTTGGAAGCCCCAACGGGGTCATCATCCCAAAAGACAGTCCTACAAAACTACCCACCGTGGAGCTGGGGCATCCGCTAGTCAATAGAGGACAACATGTATTTGCCAAACGATGGGGAAGCAGGAACTCATCCGCCGTCTACCCCATTTGCCTGATCTCAACGCAGCGTAGAGGCAATATGGACGACCCTGGCGCCAAATCTGATCATTGGGGGGCAGATTTAATGAAAGGATTAGAGATCGTCTGAGAGAAGACCGCGTTGCATCGCCACGGCCACCGCCGAGGCGCGCGAGTCCACGCCTAACTTGTTGTAGATACTAGTTAGATGGGCCTTAACCGTACGCTCGGTGATCCCAAGTCTTGCCGCAATTTCCTTGTTGCGCTCACCTTGCGCTGCGCCTTCAAGCACTTCCAGCTCACGCTCTGTCAGGCTGATCTCACCCGCTTGCCCGCGCTCTCTCCCTGAGGGGCTTCCTGGGGCTGACGAGAGGACACGAGTGATCACCTCCGGCTTGAGCAAGGCTTCGCCGCGAGCGGCCGCCCGCAAGCAATCGAAGAGCGCCTGACGACTGGTATCTTTGAGTAAATACCCAAGGGCTCCGGCTCGCAAACCGCGCACCATCAAGTCATCCTCATCATACGTGGTCAGGATGACGATCGCCACCTGCGGCCACTGGGCACGTATGCGTTCGATCGCTTCTAGCCCGTCCATACGAGGCATACGCAGGTCCATCAGGATCACTTGGGGCTGCATCTGACCGGTAAGTTCTACCGCCTCGACCCCATCGGCGGCCTCGCCCACCACTTGAAAGCCTTCTTCTGCCTCCAGGATCATGCGCAACCCTTCGCGTACGACTTGATGATCATCGGCGATCAAAACCTGGATCGGTTCGATCATGGCTCCGCTGCTCCATCCTCGAGCGGTAAAACCAGCGTCAACGTCGTGCCTGCGCCAGATTCACTGATCACTTTCAGCGATCCCCCAGCCAAGCGTACACGTTCGCGCAGCCCCACCAAACCATAATGGCCGCTCACCTCGACGCTTGCGGTTGGATCGAAGCCCACCCCATCATCACGTAAGGTTATCTCAAGCATTCCTTCACTTTCCCCAAGTTTCAACCAGACGTTATTTGCTTGGGCATGTCGGGCGATATTGGTCAACCCCTCTGCTACTGCCCGCCTCGCGTTTTCATGAACGGTGGTGGGGATTCGATTGGGAGGCGATAGCTCCAGTTCACAGGGGATGCCCGTGGCGGTCGTGAAGCGTTCCACTTCCTGGCGAACAGCGTCGCTCAAGTTTTCGGTGGAGGGTGTCTCATCTCGAAGATTTTTGATCGCCCGTCGAGCGTCGGCCAAGGTCACCCGGGCCCTTCCCATCGCCTGATGGACAATGGTTTGGGCTTTTTCGGGGCGATCCTGGCCCAGGTGAGAATCAACCGCTTCAAGCTGCAAAATGAGGCCCGCCAAGCCCTGCGCCAAGGTATCGTGAAGCTCGCGCGCCATCCGCTGTCTCTCAGCAGAAAGGGTCAATTCCTCCACCTTGGTGGCGTATTCACTAAGTTGCTGATGGGCAAGCCCAAGCTCCTTCAGGAGCTCCTGACTACGCCTACGGGACTGGGTCTCGCGGGTGAACATGACCACATAAACCAAGACAAAGAACATCATCGGACCAAATAAGATTAACCATCCAAAAAGCGACCCCCATCCCCAAGCCAGCACCTGATTCACGCTGGCCAGGATCGCATAAACCGCCACAGGAATGATTCCCTTTCGAAAATCTTCGATGATCCCGACCGCCGCACCGCTCAAGGCAAGATAGAGCCCCATTAGTATCCCTTGGTTTTGTGCAATCAGGTTGATGGTAAAGAGGATGATGCCCTGCACCAAGAAATAGGGCACCATCCAACGACGGTTGAGTGTTAGATGAGGGCTGAACCAGTAGAGCGCCCCATGGACGATCCCTAAGAAAATGAGGGGAATCAGCTTTGCTGGTTTGAGTAACGCAGGATCGGAATAGAACGCGAACACGTACATCGCGACCAACACAAAGCTGAAGATGAAGAAGAAAGGACGGGTCCCGCGCAGTTCCTCTTGAAACGTTTGAAGGTCATTTTCAGAAGTCGTCTTCCGAAAAAAGAATGTTCTCATCGCTAGTTCTTCTCGATTCTCATTATAGAAACCATGGAAAAAGATCAACTTCGAGAGGATTACCGGTATCTGTGGGGTTGTGGGCGTAACTCACATTCCCACAGATACCATCCCTATCCCTTGCTGATGGTTTTTCCAGTGAATTCATTATAGTGCTTTTGCAAACCGAGCGTACCGTACGCCTGGACACTGTACGAACGTACAGGGTGGATATAGCACAGATGCACGATGTCGGCTCCGTTCCTGAGCGATAAACTGATGTTATAAAGCATTAGGGCGAGAGAAGAGCCAGCACAAGATTGCTTGCTCGCTCCCAAGATAGGGAGGGAATGCAGTGAACGATCAGAAAGCGATTGAGGTGCTTGACCTCAGGAAACAATATAGCGAAACCGTCGCTGTCGATGGGGTGAGCTTCACCGTAAACCAGGGCGAGGTCTTTGGCCTGCTCGGTCCAAACGGGGCCGGAAAAACCACAACCGTGGAATGCCTGCTCGGCTTGCGCGAAGCGGATGGCGGTCAAATCTACCTCTTAGGAGTGAGCCACGGTGCGGACGACAGCCAGGTTCGAGCTCGTCTCGGTGTTCAGTTGCAGACCACAGGTTTGTTGAAGCAGCTTAAAGTTCGGGAGCAGGTGGAGTTGTTCTCAGGTCTGTTCCCACGATCACTTCCCGCAGACGAGATTTTGGAACAAGTGAGCCTGCTCGAGGCGGCGAAGATGTCCACCAAGGCCTTGTCCGGGGGGCAAAAACAAAGATTGGCGGTGGCGTTGGCGCTGATCAACGATCCAGATCTGATCTTCCTCGATGAACCAACAACTGGCCTCGACCCACAAGCACGCCGCAGGCTTTGGGATGTGATCCGCAGTCTCAAAGAGAGGGGGAAGACGATCATGCTCACCACCCACTACATGGAGGAGGCCGAACAACTCTGCGACCGGGTGGCGATCATGGATCATGGTCGCATCATCGAGCTCGACCATCCCGCTCGTTTGATCAACAAATACTTCAAGGAAACGGCGATCGATTTTGTCGCACTGGGCACGGTGCCACGAGAGCAACTAAGGGCACTCCCAGGAGTGGAGCACACCCTACATGAAAATGGACGAGTGACGCTTTACTCCAGCGATGTTCCCCACACGATGTCTGGTCTCTTAGAGATGGCGAAGCAGGACACCCTGACCTTCAAAGACATGACCGTCCGTCAAGCGACGTTGGAAGACGTGTTCCTGAAGTTGACCGGTAGGAGGATACGAGGATGAAAGCGATTGCGGCATTATATCTGGCACAAGCGCGCGAATTCCTGCGCGATCGATCGGCGGTGCTTTTCGTGTTGGCGCTACCGGTGGCGTTCGGGGTCTTCTTCGGACTGGTGTTCTCAGAGGGAGGCAGCTTCACCCTCCAATTAGGTCTGGCGAACGAAGATCTTGGTCCAATAGGAACTCAAATTGTAGAAAACTTGATGGCACCGGAAGCAAAAGGCGGCTACAACTTATCCATAGGTCAGCGCGAGGATTTGATGACAATTCTCAAACG
>DUEW01000107.1 GCA_011174845.1 Anaerolineae bacterium
AGAGGATCGTGATGAAATCCTCGAGCAAGCGATCGAACTCGTTAAGCAAAG
This sequence comes from Anaerolineae bacterium, assembly GCA_011174845.1. Lineage (GTDB taxonomy): Bacteria > Chloroflexota > Anaerolineae > Anaerolineales > E44-bin32 > DUEZ01. The sequence goes on from DUEW01000107.1 coordinate 52, forward strand.
GGGTGAAGCAAGCGCTTCGTTGTTGCAGCGAGGCCTGCGGATTGGCTACCCTCGCGCAGCACGCTTGATGGATGAATTGGAGGAATTAGGCGTGGTGGGACGATCCCAAGTGGGTGGTCGTACACGCGAGGTGCTGATTGAAGACGATGAAGATCCGTTAGCCTCTTCAGGTGAAGAAATCGAGGAGTCTTGACGCGACCATTTTCACGCGATAGCATTCCATCGTACTTATCGTAAAGGAGACCCTAATGCGCGCGGAAGATCCAGCACAGCAGTCACAACCTACATTGACGGAGCTTCTCCGAATGAGGTTCAAGGGTGTGGTAGATCCCATCGCGGCCTTTTTAAATCGTCTCGGCATTGCGCCGAACACACTGACTTTTGCTGGATTGATCGGAAATCTCATTGGTGCGATGTTCCTTTCTCAGGGCAACTTCCTCGTTGGTGGGTTGATTGCCCTCGCCATGGGTCCGCTTGATGCGTTGGACGGTACGATGGCACGCTTGCGTGGAGAGGCCTCGGATTTTGGAGCTTTCGTCGACTCGGTAACCGATCGCTATATTGAACTGATCATCTATGGTGGTTTACTGATCCATTATCTTCTGCAGGCGGACGCCGTATGGGCTGGGATTGTCTTCGTTGCTGCCGCTGGGTCCGTCCTCGTCTCCTATGTCAAGGCGAGAGCGGAGTCGCTCAACTTTGAAGCTAAATGGGGGATCCTCACACGTGCTGAACGGTTTCTCGTTCTGACACCTAGCTTGGTACTGAACATCCCCAAAGTTGGTATTGCCATCGTAGCCATCCTGGCAAACATCACCGCTCTCCAGCGAATCTATGTCGTTCGGCGACAAGCCCGACAGCGTTAGAGGTGAAAAAAAATGAGTGTTGATGCCTATGGTATTCATATTGGTTTCCTCTATTTCCGTTTTTACGGCATGATCATCATGTTTGGCGCAGTTGTTGCCACACTCCTGGCGCGGCGATTGTTGAGCGAGAGGGGTGAGGACACCGACCTTGTTTGGGATGCCTTGATTTGGTTACTGATTTTTGGTCTGATTGGCGCCCGTATCTATCATATCTTTACACCCTCAAAGTTTAATACTTACACTACCATGGATTACTTAACACATCCATTGAGGATCTTGACCACATGGGAAGGTGGTTTGGGTATGCCTGGTGCGATCGCTGGTGGGGTCGTTGGTCTTTATCTGTTCGCTCGAAGACGGAACTTGAACCTAGGTTTCATGCTGGACATTGCCGCCCCAGGCGTGGCCTTGGCTCAAGCCATCGGTCGGTGGGGCAACTTCATCAACCAGGAGCTTTATGGTCCTCCAACGGATTTGCCTTGGAAGATTTTTATCAGGCCGGAGAACCGATTGGCTGGCTATGAGAATTACGAGTACTTCCATCCCCTTTTTTTGTATGAGTCCATGTGGAATTTGTGCAATGCGATTTTGTTGCTGTGGTTATGGCGAAGATATCCTCAGCAGTTAAAAGAGGGGGATCTCTTCTTCGTCTATCTCATCACGTATCCCCTAGGACGTTTTTTGCTTGAGTTCATGCGCTTAGATTTTGTGCCGATGTGGGGGATCAATTTCAATCAAACCTTCATGCTGCTTGTAGCAATTGCTAGTGGTACCGTGATTGTCCTCCGTCACAAAATGAAACGACGGACTACGTAAGCGTTGTGATCCCATTCTTAGCGACACAGCAGATCCGATAATCCTATTCAATCATCTTATTGTTGGAAGTTCCGCCATGGGAATGGCGGTTGATTGTAGCCTTCACGGCAGATTGCTATAATGCTTCTTGATACCCATGAAGATGGCGCTGATTGAAACGCACGAACTAACCAAACATTTCGGCGACTTAGTGGCTGTTGATAATGTCTCTTTGCGTGTGGAGGCAGGGGAGGTCCTGGCGCTTCTTGGTCCGAATGGGGCTGGAAAGACCACCACCATTCGGATGTTAGCTTCGATTCTCCAGCCAACTCGAGGCAGAGCGCTTATCAATGGCTTCGATACGGTAAAAGAACCCATACAAGTACGACGGTCTGTAGGATTCCTCACGGAACATCACGGACTTTACACCCGTATGCGCCAGATGGAATACTTAGAATTCTTTGGTAGGACGCATGATCTCACTGCAGCCGTCATTGAACAAAGAACAACCGATTTGCTAGATCGATTTGGGTTGAGCGAAGCAAGCGATCTGCGTTTAGGCCAGTTCTCGAAAGGGATGCGACAAAAATTAGCCTTGGTGAGGGCGTTGTTACATGACCCTGCGGTCCTGCTGTTAGATGAGCCAACTTCAGCCATGGATCCAGCAAGTGCACATCTAGTCCGAGAGAGTATTCGAAATCTGCGCTCCTCTAAACGAGCGATTGTTGTATGTACCCATAACCTTTACGAAGCGGAAGATTTGGCTGATTCGATCGCCATCATCCGTCGAGGCCGAATCATTGCTCACGATACGCCCGAGATGCTGAAACGTCAGTTGCTCGGTGAGCCAATCATGGAGCTTCGACTGGTAGATCGTCTTGATGGTGTATTAAAGTATCTACCATCCGAATTAGAACCGGTTGAGATGGGTGAGAATTGGTTGCGTTACCGGGCATCTAATCCTGATCGCGTCAATCCGAAGGTGCTAAATGCGATGACTCAGGCAGGGGCTCGAGTCATCACGCTCTCTGAAGTAGAAAGAAGTTTAGAGGACGTTTATCTCCAAGTAGTACATGGGAAGGGTGATCCGGAGGGGCAGCCGTGATCCTGGGGGTTGATAAAAGATTGGAATCTCTGAGCGGAACGATGATTATCGCCCGGAGGGAGATTCGCGATCACTTGCGAGATTGGCGAATTCTCGCGCCGATCGCCATTCTTACGCTTTTCTTCCCCCTGCTGATGAACTTCACCGCTCAGCAGGCAATGGACTTCGTCACCCGATACGGTGCGCCCATCATCGGCGAGAGGTTGATCCCTTTTCTGCTGATGATCGTCGGTTTTTTTCCGATTTCGATCTCCTTGGTCATCGCATTAGAAAGTTTTGCCGGCGAGCGAGAAAGGCTGTCACTGGAACCCCTCTTAGCGACGCCCCTCACAGATGGACAACTGTATCTTGGGAAGATGATCGCCTCTCTCGTTCCACCTCTCAGCGCGGCATATCTCGGCATCTTCGTATACCTTCTGGGATTGATATTGAAGACCACTTGGCGACCTGAACCACAATTACTATTACAGATCCTGGCGCTGACAACGGTGCAAGCGATCGTGATGGTCAGTGGAGCGGTCGTCATTTCTTCGCAGACAACTTCAGTACGTGCAGCCAACCTCTTGGCTTCTTTTATCATCGTTCCGGTAGCAGAATTGATCATTCTCGAAAGCATGATCATGTTCTGGGGGAGATATCACGTCTTGTGGTGGATCGTATTAATGTTGGTGTTAATCGCCCTGGTCTTGGGGAGGATGGGCTTACGTTTATTTAACCGAGAAGAATTGTTAGGCAATGAGATCGACACGATCGACCTGCGTTGGGCATGGAGGAAATTCTGGGAAGCCTTCCGAGACGGCGCCAGGACACCGATCGAATGGTATCGGGATCTCTTGACTCGTTCCCTGTCGCTCATCAAGGCAGCGGCACTCATCACCGCCGGGTTGCTCTTTTTGGCCTATCTGATCGGATACCGATTTGCTGGGTCTTTTACCCTTCCGGCCGAGATCGTTAATCTTGAACAGTATGGTGAAGGGCTAGAATCCCAATTTAGATATTTTGGTCTATTCACCGGGCAGACATGGCGTTGGGTTTTCGTCAACAATGTGCGTGCACTCGCACTGGCAACACTTTTTGGAGCCTTTACCCTCGGTGTGTTGGCTGAGGTCGTCCTTATGGCGTCGGTTGGGATCGTTGGGTACTTCGCCGGAAATGTTGCCCTTGCCGGTGGAGATGCGTTAAAATTCCTGACCGCTCTCGTGCTACCGCATGCTGTACTTGAAATTCCGGCGGTGGTCTTGGCTGGTGCTACCATCCTTCGATTGGGTCTGGCTGTCCTTAGCGTACCGAAGGGAGAGTCCCTGAGCGAAGGATGGATAAAAGCGTTAGCGGAGTGGGCGAGGATAGGTCTCGGCCTTGTTCTGCCCTTGCTCTTAGCCGCTGCCGCGATTGAGGTTTTTGTTACTCCGAGGGTCGCGATGTCCCTTCTCACTGGATGAGCATCGAATGGCGAAATTAGTTATCCTTGGATCCGCTGGTTCTGTACCCGACATCGAGCATGATAACACTCACATGGCCATCGTTGAAGAAGAAGGTGTTGTCTTGATCGATTGTCCTGGGACCCCGATCGTGCGGCTTGCTCGCGCGGGTATTTCCTTCGAGGGAATCACCGATCTGATCATCACGCATTTCCATCCCGATCATGTCAGTGGTGTGCCATTATTATTGATGAATATGTGGCAATTGGGTCGTAAGGACCCATTGCGAATTTATGGTTTGCATCACTGCTTGGAGCGCATCGAGGACATGATGGGTTTCTACCATTGGGATAATTGGCCTCAGTTCTTCCCCGTTGCATTCCATCGACTACCGGAGAGTGAGCGAGTTCATCTGCTGGAGAAAGAGGGATTCGTTATTTACTCTTCTCCTGTTCGGCATCTCGTTCCCACGATCGGTTTACGTATCGAAACGACACAAAGTGGAAAGACGATTGCCTATTCGTGTGACACAGAGCCATGTCCTTCAGTGGTGCGGCTTGCTGCGGGCGCGGATATCCTTATCCACGAGGCAACAGGTGCAATTGTGGGGCACTCCTCTGCTTCGCAAGCTGGAGCGATCGCGCGTGAGGCAGATGTTGACCGCTTATTGTTGATTCATTACCATTTGGGAAAACAGCAGCCGATTAACTTAGTGGCACAAGCTCAAGAGACTTTCTCGGGAGAGGTTGAATTGGCCCAAGATCTGATGGAGATCGATCTCTAACCTCTCTTTGACCCCGTTGCACTTCCAAATACCGTTTTTAGTCTTTAGCCAGTTGAATTGTGACGTGGAGGTAATGGAAATCGCCACGGGGAGGGATAAGATCGATCACTTCGAGAACAGTGAATTCACGCTCCCCTAACTTGACACGATCTCCCACCAAGGGCCGTTGATCCGTGTTGACGATAGCCCCGGGGTGATCCCCTCCTCTCACGACGTAACTGATTTTGTAGTTTGCAGTCACGAGAAAGCCCTCACTGGCCGGTCAGGTGTTGATGGCGCAACTTAAACGAGAGGTCAACGGCGATGTTGCGCATGACAATGTATCCAAGATGATGGTTCTCCTCGCAAAGTTCTTCGAAGTCATCGCGTTTAATGACCTGAACGATGGTTTCTTTCGAAATTGCACGAACAGTCGCTGAGCGCGGACCACGATCAACAAGCGCCATTTCTCCAAAGATCTGCCCCTGACCTAGATTGACAACCGCTCTGGGAGATGGATCTGAAGGCGAATCGCTATGTAATACCTCAACAAATCCATCACATATCACGAATAGTTCATCACCTGTCTCACCTTGCGCGGTGATTACGTCACCAGCATTGTAGGTACGCTGTTGACAGATCTTGGTGAGTGCATCGAGTTCGTATGGTGTGACGCCCTCAAAGAGTTCGGCATTCTTTAAAACGGATAGTAGATCCATCCAGATGGCTCCTCATCTTCATCGCGGTTGATCATCGTTTATTCACTACCAGAATTCTACCGCAGGTTTATCTTGGAACCAACTGCCCAATGTGTAATCGAGCGCGTCTAAACTCAGATTTTCCCCACTTAAGTTACACGTAAATGCAGGGGAGGAGGTGTAGGGGTGGAGTCACCTGCATGTCCCCGTTATTTCCATGCGGCGCGACGGGGTAGCATTTCGTGGTTTTCCGATGTTCACCTTTGTGCCGAGGAGGAAGCCCTGTGGTAGAATGAGGCGCTTTGAATTTAAGGTAATCCTCCGGATCAAGGTTTAAGAATCGATGACTGAAAAGGAACCAGATAACGTCAATGTGAACTTGAAACTGCTTGCTGAGGACGATCCATGGTCACCAGAACCAACCAGGATTTCCGGTTGGCGTCTTGTGAGGAGATCTCACGTGTGGCGTCCTCCTACAGACGTTTTAGAGACGGATGAGGCATATGTTGTGGTGGTGGAAGTGGCAGGTATGCGTGGGGCTGATTTTACCGTCACGTACAATCAACGCGTCCTCTCAATCCAGGGCACAAGAGCGGATACAAGCCCTCGAAAGGCTTATCACCAGATGGAAATTACTTACGGTGAATTCGCTAGCGAGGTGCGACTCCCGGCTCCAATTGAGACTTCAAGGATTGAAGCGACCTACAATGATGGTTTCCTGCGGGTGATCCTTCCTAAAGCTCAATCCAGAGAAGTACCTGTTAGCGACTAATTAATAATCAAACATTCAAGGGAACTGATAGTGTTAAAGTCAAGAAATTTCGACGATCAAGATGAGAATTGGATCTCCAGAATCCAAGTCGATTTTGATTGGCAATCATTTGAAGAAAAGGAAGATGAGCCTTCCTCAATGATTCTCGTTCACAAGGAAAGCGAGGATTTATCCCAACCTTCTCCGATAATGGAATCGTCTGAAATTCCTGAGGAACTACCGATTCTTCCTTTACGAGGGGTTGTCGTATACCCTCATACGGCTATCCCATTGACCATCGGACAGCCACGATCAATCCGATTAGTGGATGATGTGGTTGCGGGTCAGCGTCTCATTGGACTAGTAGCTTCGAAAAAACCGGAGCTAGAGCTTCCTCAACCTGAGGACTTGTATCGCTATGGAACCGTGGCCGCGATGCAAAGGTTGTTTCGCACACCAGATGGGACCATCCGACTGATTGTGCGAGGATTGGCGCGTTTTGAGTTAGGTGAGTTCACCAAGCTTGAACCTTACTTGGTGGCCAAGATCCAATTGAAGCCGGAAACTGTTGAAGAGGGAGTCGAAATAGAAGCTCAGGTACGAGCTGCCAGAGACCAATTTCAAAAGATCGCCGAACTAGCTCCTTCTTTGCAACAGGAGATCCTAGCGAGCGTTTTGTTGCTCGATGACCCACTCCACGTAGCTTACACGATAGCTAACTACCAGCGGATGGAACTTGATGAGGCTCAAGAGATCCTCGAGCAGGATTCAGCCATCGCGAAACTACAACGCCTCAACAATCTCTTGAGCCGCGAGGTGGAGGTCCTTTCCCTGGGACAGCAAATCCAACAGGAAGCGCGCACGGAAATTGAGAAGGTCCAGCGGGAATATTTCCTTCGGGAACAATTAAAGGCTATCCAACGTGAGCTCGGTGAGGGGGATGAACAAACGGCTGAGGTTGAGGAATTCCGTAAGCGGATGGAAGAAGCGAATATGCCCGAGGAGGCGGAGAAGCAAGCTCGTCGAGAGCTTGATCGCTTAGCCCGCCTGCCAACCGCGGCCGCAGAATATGGTGTCATTCGCACTTACCTTGACTGGTTGGTGTCTGTTCCGAGGGATGAAGCAACGAAGGACAAGCTTGACCTAGCAAATGCAAGGAAGGTGTTGGACGACGATCATTACGGATTAGAAGATGTCAAGGAGCGAATTCTTGAGTATCTTGCGATTCGCAAGTTGAAGATCGAGCGCAAAGACGATTTAGCAGAGATGCCAGAGGATGAGATCCGTCGGGAGAGAGAAGGCGTGATCTTGTGCTTCATCGGTCCACCTGGTGTAGGAAAGACATCGCTGGGACGCTCGATCGCACGCG
>DUEW01000108.1 GCA_011174845.1 Anaerolineae bacterium
AAGATACAGCGGAAGGTGTTGACACCGTCCTGCAATTTACGCTGAATCTCATAAAAAGCAACGAGGCAAAAAAATGAAACGAATATTTACAATCTTCATTTTGGCAGCTGTCTGTTGCGGTCTGCACGCTGAGCAAGGCCGTATGTTCGAAACGCGCCCCCGATATGAACCCCTGGAGATAAAATCCAGACCAATTTTTAGCTCAAAATCACACTTTCACCATATTTGCCTATCTACGTCAATAAGGGCCGTAATGCAACCATCGCCGACTCATTGTACAGCGAATTCCTTAAACAGAATGCGCTTGATTTTGGGTTTGGAATCAGGGAAAAGTGTCTCATTAAAAGCATCGAGTATTTGCGATTAAATCCGGCATCCCATTCAACCAAACGTTATCCTGGCACAGTGACTTGGATCCATAGTTTGTCACCGCTGCGATCCCAGTCAAGCTTCCTTATGAAGGATTGCCACTCGCTCCTATTCACGTTACGCGGTTTTTTGGGTGGCCTATTCCCTGAGGGAATCTCATCCGTGCGAATTACTCGCCCCTCGGTCTTCTGTTTGAGACGGGCGAGGAGATCTTCGTCCGGGTGCTTCCACGGCGGTCGCCTCCCATATGCCCATTCCTTGTCCACCGGAATCATGGCAATTAGGTCAGGGCTGTCCATCATCTCAAGGCCACTCTCGCTCGCCGTGGCGTTGTGGCTACCGTGGTGTCCGACCTTGTAGAGCACCGTGCGCCGGAGAAGATCCTCACCTCTAATCGTTTCGCTGTCCTCTCCCTCGCCAGGCCATGACAACTCGTGCCAAGAGAGCCAGTTTCCTATCTGGGCATCCGCTGCGAAGAGCAGCGCCTTGCGGGGCTGCACCTCCGTCAGCTCGATGGCTAGAACGAGACTAGTATTATTTGTATAGCTGTCGATCTGTAAGGCGAGTTGCTCGGCCGCAGCCAGCCAGTCCGTCTCGACGCGACGCCACTCAGGGCCATGTCTATTACGCCTCGAGAAGCCATAGTGATTCCGAAAAAACGCCCCGTAATGTGGGTGTGTGCTTGCAGCATTCTTCGAGATCTCAAGCGACTCATCAAAGGGACGACTGCGCCTCAAGAGTTCTCTGTCCTCGTTGCTCAGGGTATCAGTTCCTTCAGTTGCAAGTGCTGCAGCAGCGAAGGCAGTCACCTCATTCGTGCCTCTCAGCGCTAGATACATCTCGCTCTCTTTCTCCAGCATCTTGATCCAATCCACGTCCCTCGGTGGGCCAAGGACATAAATCTTGACTCCATCCACACCAGATAATGTGAGCGGCCGCTCACCCGGGCGACGATAGTCTCCCGCTCTCCGGAGTTTCTTCCTGCTTTTGGTGCGCAGATACTGCAACTGAGCGGGATTGCCACCCGTGGCAGACAGTGCATTCGGATACTCAAAGTCCAGTAGCCCTTGAAGTGTGCCACCCAATGGATCGTTCGACAACCTGAGTTGACTGACAGCGGCAGTAAGCGCTCTTATCTTCATCCCATGGAGTTGCTTTAGGTTCTTGGAGATCTTGTCTGTAGGATTCTCAGTCCACGCCAACCAGAGTTCATCGATTCTGACGTTCTCGAAGATCTCCCTCGCGTACTTGAAGCCGTATAGGTGATCTGTGTGCTCATGTGTGACTGCGACAACATGCAGGTGATTGGTAGTTGCCCTCATGATATCGCGAACGACCTTTCGTATCTTACTCGCCCCACCAGAGTACGTGTGGTGGACGCCACAGTCGATAAGCATGTAGCGCGCGCTACCGTCTCTGGCGCGGAAAGCAAGGAGCAGACAATCTCCAAAGCCCGTGTTGTACATGCGGACCGTAACACCTGATGCGGGTGCTTGCATTGTGTTGTTCTGCGGAGACATCATTTCACCTCCTTTCCCTCGAAGGAGCGATGGAGAAAAGCAAAAGGCTCTATTGCAGACCTGCCGTGCGGGTCTGAACTTGCCGTGGTTAGTCCCTGAAAATAGACTTTACGCGGATCGCCGAAATAGGTGTTGCGGAGTGATTGACTCTCGTCCCCGGTAAGGAATCTGCGCATGCGGTCCAGACGCTTCTTGCTCCGTACTCTCTTGAAAATGCAGTAATTCACCCTGGCAGTGTTCGGATCGATCAATAGCGTACATCCGCCTCGAAAGATGAAGTCTGGCTTAGGTGGCTTGATCTTACCACGATCCACCTTGTCCTGGGTATTAGGATCATAATAGCCACGGCGGCGCTGAGTCATCTCGACGACCAGATCTGTGACGGTTTGGCCTCCTGGACCGATCCTGCGCGCGGGACGCACAGAGTGCACCTCAAGGGTTGGAATCCCTTTGGCGTCCCGGTAGAAAGCCTCTGGTGCATCCTTGTCAAGCACGATGTGAGCAGCGTTAGCTGCCTTGCACGCACTGGGATTCGTGAACCACCTTTGCAGTATGGCGCGGCTTCTCTCGGCTTGAACAAAGATCCGAGTGCGATCTGTAGTCAATCCCCAGTCGGGAACAAGCTTCACCAGTCGATCGGAGTTGCGAAATATATTGAGGAACGCCTTCTGTCCCGTGTCGTCGGGCTTATGCCACAACAGGCTTTCTTCGGAAAGGTTGCGTACATCGCGGGGATAGATACCACGCCGGCGGAATGCCTCAATGACGGCTAGTCGATAGTTTAGACGATCATCTGTAACCAAGTCATAGTCAGCAGTTATCAGCGCTCGCAGGTAATCCCCAAAGTCCACGTCGACAGGTGGACAATAGTCAAGAGCACGGATGCACATGTAGAGTATGTGACGGGCTGTCTTCGCCGCCTCTTGTGCTAGCCGTTCGACTAGGTCTGGGTAGAGTTCGCCAGCCGGAAGCACGCCACTGCCACCAGTGGCGATCCGCAATAGGTCAGCGATTCGCCACTTGTAGATCGTCAAAAAGGCATCGAAAACGGCTGCAACAAGAATCGCTCCGCGCTTGTGCGGCTCGGTGGTATACTGGATCTCCTCTGGGTCGGGCTCATTGGGAACCCATTCCTTCGTGACATCACTAATTTCTCCGATTGCGCTGCGCAAGGCACCGTAGCGTCCGATCGCCTGACCGAACTGAAAGGCAAGTTCACCGAGTAAGTTTTGGCTCTCCAGATCGCCGCGCGTGCGGGCAATCTGGTGGCGCAGCACCTCAGGATACGTGAAGTGCTGGAAAAGGGCCACGATGTCAGCAAAGGCCTCGTGCAGGGCCCAAACATCCATGTTGGTGGGCTCGACGAATCGTTGGTGCAGTCCGTCCAGCAACGCGTGGCTCGTCTCGTGGGCTACGATGTCGTGCGAAAGGCAGGTGAATACGGCCTCGCCAGGCAGGTTCTCTCCAAAGTCGGTGGTGGAGGCCCGAAAGTAACCAAAAAGTAACGCCTTCTTGACGGGGCTGTAGTAAGCATTCGCCTCCCGCAGGGCGTGTGGATAAATGCGCAGGCGCTCCACGAACCTGTCGTTCAAACCCTTGGTCCCGGGACGAGGAGACCACAACGCTCGACGCCCGAGAGCATGCTCGAAGTGGCGGATGGTCGTGCGAGCGACGGCATATACCATCTGCTGGTGGAATTGTGGATTGCTCTCCGATGGAGGAAGACCATTTTGGGCAAGTAGACAGTTCTCGTTCAGATCCACCGGCGCGTAGAAGGCCTGGCTGGCTGGGTCGTAGTCAACTACTTCGAGGTAATCATCGATGGGACCCAGGCCTAAGTTGTCTTCCCAGGGAAGTTTGATTGTGACTTCATTAATGTCGTGCGTCTCGATACGCCGGCTGAGGATAGGATCGAAAGCAAAGGCACGCAGCCGCCTGTTTGGCGGGCGCGGCCCCTTTGTACCGATGAGTGGTGGTGTCATTGCGATCACCTCCTTTGGTGAAGAATACGTTGCTGGTTATGCATATAAGAACTTTAATATAGTTTCCTGGTTACAGGCTGTGGTCTCTTTGACTTAGGCCGTATCAGCCGATCTGACCAAGCCTTATTTACCTCAGTCCCGCACTTCTGTGGAGATCCTTGCCATAGACTCCACACTCGTTGGCGACAGGGAAGAGCCCGGCGGAAACTCCGCGCAAGAGCACCTGTTACCCAAGACGGAAAAATGTACTCTCTTTGCTGGAAATACTAACCGAGCCTTAAAGAGTCTTCAAGGAAAAAGTAGGTAAGAAATAGACGTATCCGTCCGGCCAAGTGCATCTTTTTTCTCACGATGATTTCTGCATAATTGTTGCCAGAGGTGCACAATGGCAAAGACAAAAAAGAAAACAAGTAGAGCGGCGTATTGGCAGGAGCATATATCACAATGGTCTGAGAGTGGCTTGACCCAAGCGGAATACTGTCGGCGTAACAAACTCTCTGCAGCAGGTTTCCATTGGTGGAAGGGACAGCTGCGGAGGAAGGCGAGGACTCAAAAGACCTCTTCTACTTCAATGCAATTTGTGGAAGTACATGGTGTTCCTTCTGCACATGTCGGTCATGGCGAGAACAGCCAATATAAGGAAGAGTACATTCTTGGGTTTCCTCTTAACAAATTGTGAATGCGATGGGGAACAATTGGAGTAGAATTCCTCAGACTTTATTCATTTTAACTGTCCACCGAAATTCTCGCGATGGGCTGAATATTCATGTCTGGGGAAAGTTCCTGATAGGAAAGGACTGCCAATTGCGGGAACTCTACTTCGATCAGTTTCCGAAAACGCTTTCGAACTTCCCAGGTTGTTAGAATGACAGGATTCTGCGCCGTGGGCGGTAAGTAACCTACCTCTGCCAAAACAGCGTCCAGGAATTTTTTGCGTTCCTTTTCCAACAGAGGACGTTCATCGGACTCCATGAGTCGCAATTCCATCGAACGATCGAGTAGGTAGACTACTAGGGTATTGCCTCCTCTTGTGTATTTATGTGAAATGTAATGCTTGAAACGAATTCTCACGCATTCTGCATATCCCGACGCATCAACATCCTCGATCCCTATACCTTGAGTAGTTGGGCAAGGTGCCATTGCGTAGGGAGCAAATACAATATACTTATAGAAATCAACCTCAACCGTTGTCTTGGTTGCCAGCATCGCTTCAAGAACGCCGCGCATATCTCGAATTGACATCTGCTCATCAATGAGATGCCTGAATACCTGTGCAATGGTTGGAAAATCGAAGCGGTCTCTTACGACTTTGGTCAGGTTAGGAAAGACAGAATCCAGCCGACCAAGGTCAAGTCTTGCGGTTTCGAGTACTATGAACGAGCCAGCGTACTTACGAAGCTGCGCACTCGTCGCAAGGACTATATAGCCATTGAAATCCCATGTTGTCAGCCCGGCTTGCTCGCAAACTCTTGCCAATCCATCAGTGTCGTAGACGATGGCACACTCACTTCCGTTTGCAGGGTTGACGGCCTCTTTACCCTTGATGTTGAGGAGAGCAAGCCGATCCACTGTGTCATTCACAAGGAACTCATTTTCATCAAGACCTCTGAATGGCGGCAAACGAAGGTCGTTGATCTGAATCCGGCACTCGTATCGTTCAAGTTTAGCGTCCTTGTGTATTTCCACCTGTGGTATGCGTACACCTAGTTCGTAGAACAATCCGTCCTGCATCATACGGAACATCTTTTCGATGGATTTCTCGTCTGCATTGACAGATTGTATCGGTGCCTTGGGGCTGCAATACAGCACGACGCGCAACGCGTCCAGAGAGCGGACAGCTTCTTCAAAACAATGTTCTTCAGTCCATTGCTTCAATGAGTCTGGTGTTGAGGGATACATATGGTTACCACGGTCAATACGAAAACACCGGCGCACAAGCATTCGTAGATAGTGGAGGAAGGCGCTCCGGGATAATCCGACTAAGTAAATCCCCCCTTCGGTCGAAGACCATGCCTCTCGAATGCCGTCTGCAATGGAATCATCGATTAGATCTTCTCGATTCTCCTGGATCACCACCGAAATCTGTATGGCTAACGTCCGCACGGTCACATCATCAAGGATCTGTGTAGCGAATGGTATCCGGCAAGGTTTACCATTGATATGAACAGCGAAGGGGCGATCGATAATTCGATCGGGATGCAACTCAACGTTGATGGTCACTGGGATCGCAAGGTCTTTAACAATCCCTTTGACGAATTCAGACACTTGCTTTTTAAGTAGACTGACATTGTCTTTATCTACCTGAGAAGCCATGGAACGATTGAGTTCCACCTCGACCTTTACAGCTCCCGCCGAAGACTTAACCGATCCCATAATCACCCCCAATCGAAATGGACGTAAGCGTGATGTTCACACATCTAATTCCTTATGCCATGTTCCTCTATCACCTAAAGTTAACTACGTGACTCTGATCTGGGCTCAACTCTTCAGCTAATTCGCGCTGCGAGAGTACAGGCAGGTGAGGGAATTCCAGTTCCACAAGTTTCCTTAAATGAATGCGAAGTGAGGGCTCATGGACGACAAGTGCCGCTCGCCGAACGCCTGAGACAACGTTCCGAACCGAAGTTAGAGCATTCTGACAAATCTCAGGCTCCATTGCGAGGAGATGCAAGGAGCCAGTTTCTACCACGGCCTTCGCTAACACTTTTTCAAAATCTTCTCCGATGGGTAATAAGGTATAGTCCTCCGAGTTTCCTGGTAGCTTTTCCCTGACCTTACTAAGCATGCGCATTTCTTCGATTATGTACTCAGCAGTTTTATGCCCGTAGTTATCGATGAAGAATCTGCAAAGGTCATCAAAAGCTGTGATTGGAACTTTCTCGGCAACCAAGCCCTGTAATATCTCCGTCAACGCACTTACCTTTTCTGGAGACTTCGCTAGTTCGGAAATATCGCTCACCAAGCTTTCCTCTAATAGATTCGTTACCTCCTGGTGACCCAGAAACACAGTTAAGTTTTTTTGCAGGATACTCTCAAGGTGCCTAAGTATGTAATCAAGAGGACCAAGCAACTCAAGGCCTGCAGCTTCGACCTTCTCCCAGTGTTCTCTATTTATCCATGCTGCCTCATCCCCATTCATTGGATCAATCGTGTCCTTGTTTTTAATTCCGAGAGTAGACAACCTCTCCACTGGTTGTAAACATAGTTTCGCGTCATGGGACACGTTACCGCTAACAAGTGGGATCTCATTCACCATTATGATATAAGTGCCATCGGGCAAATCGATGTCATTGTGCCTCCAGCGAATACCAGGAATGTCGACTCCGAATTGCTGCCTCACGCGTTCCCTCATTGCGGCAACGCCCTCGTTCGCTTCCGGGCTCAGCTCGGACTCACGCTGCCCGCGAATTAAATCATTTAAGTTGCTCGCGTATTCCACGGCCACGGGAGTCACACAGGTATAAAATTTCACCATTTCGCACTGTCCATAGAGGTCCAACTCGGCCTTTTGTGCATAAAGCCTCTCCAGCGTGTCGAGGTATTTCTTGTTATCGGGTGCGAGTTCATGCGCATTATCCATGGACTCGATCGCCTTTGCGATGGCGTCATGTTTGGAAGGTTCCTTGACTTGTTCCCATGCTCCAGACAGATTGGCGTGGTAGGTCGGAACTTCCCTGCACAACGTAATGGCCTGGCGATAGTTGTCAATAGCATCTTGATATTCGCCATAGGCAAAGTTTTGATACCCGATATGATTATATGCATCGGCTAAGCCTTCCAAATACTCTACTTGATCTGGATTTAAACGATGAGCAATGGAAAATGCTGAGCGTGCTGCCTGCCAGTCTCGGAGTCGTTCCAACGCCCTTCCCAAATTAAAATAGTACCTTGCCTCATCACCTTTTAGAGCAATCGCCCTATCATAAGCGTCGGCTGCATCGTTCATATGCCAGAGTCGAAAGTGCACATGACCCAGAAGGTTCTCGAATACGTGTTCCTCTCCCCTGAAATACTCGTCCCTAATACGGTCTAGTGATTGTTTATCGGTATACTCCCCGATCGACAGATACCAGTACAGCACAAGAAAGTTGTGGGAATTCCATTGCATCCAGTTATCCACGATCGTTTTCCATCGCTCATTACATTCGTTCAAGATCTGTTCAAACCGGCTTAAAGCTCTCCCTGTCGCGTCAGAGGGCTCCTTTTTCTCACGTTCGATTAGTTTTGGTAGCACATCCATCAAGATTGCCGGGATCCTGTGGCTCTCTGGGATCATTTCGAACAGATGCTCTGCGAGCCGCATGGCAGCAATGAGATATTCCGGTTGACTCTCGGCGAGGGCCAAGACCTCTGCTAACACAATCATGGTCTCAACATCATTTCCGTCAAGTTTCCGCCGGGGAATCGCCACAAGACGATCGATGCACTCTTGAGGAGTACCCTCATCACATAAGGCTGCGAGCCTGCTGGTCTTGGAGATCAAGTCGAGAGCTGATTTGTACCTTTCGTCAAACTGCGTTATTAGTATCTGTTTCTGTTTATTTAAATCAGAAAGATTTCTCTCCGCCAAATCGAGGTCCTTCTCCAATTGCTCCAACTTCTCGCGAAGCTCTTCTGTCGCTGTGCCCGCCATGCTTCGTCGAATGCCAGATAGGATCTTATCCGTCCAATCGAAAGGTAACTTCTGGTCAGAAACTAACTCAAACGCTTGCGAACGAACCGCTTGACGTTCGGCCCAGGACAACTCTCTTTGAATCTTAGTTTTTAGCTGTTGGAAGAGCTCCTCTTCACTTGCTAGAGGTTGATCCACGATGGCTCGAAGAGCTTTTATCAGGTCCTCCTGGACGTTCCATAACTCAGGGGCCAGCTTGCTCTGTTGTGCCTCTATGCGATCGATTGCACCTCGATTCACCTTATATATCTGCTGGGGAGTCACTAGAGTACCAGGTGGAGTGCGAGCTTCGCCGATTGTCCGCGCGGTGAAAGACTCCGCTGCGTACAAGTCCTCCTTAATGTGAGCCAGTTCAATTTTTTTAGTTGCAATCTCCTTTCTTTCGCAAAAGAAAGAGCATAGTCATTTCTCTGGATCTCGGCCATGGTCTTGGTTACGTTTTCCTTGGCGGCTGCTATCGCCACCGAGGACCAAGTCGGTGCAAGTTCTCTGGCACGCTCATAACAACCAGCGACCTTGTCCAGCTGCTGGTCCCAGCCATACGCATTCTGGACGTTAAACCATGGCACGGCATCTTCTGAATTTACTTCCTTGGCTTCTTCATAGGCTCGGATTGCCCGCCCGAGGCACTCATGATCACCATGCCAATGGAAGTACCTCAAACAAGCGTTACCATAGTCGTTTAATACGAAACCAAGAACGACCCGCAAAGTCTTTTCGGAAAATTTGGATTCTTCACTATTCTGGGCTTCAGCAACACTCCTGTGAAGCAGGTCCTTAATGTCATGCTCGACATTTTCTTTGTACTCCTGAAAGCGTCGGAGCATGTCAGGACCTATGTCATCATAGTCTGTCATGTTTATGCGGCTATTTTCACCCGGGTAGAAGGCGCCTACTGCAGGATCAGCCGCCTTTGCCTCTATGTACAGATCATAGCATTCGTTGTACTTCTTGTTTTCTGCAGCGGTACGAGCAAGACGATAGTTGAGTTCACCGATAAAGGTTTCGCGTGCTATTGCCTTTATCTCGCGCCCTTCTTCAAACTTAATCTTGGCTCTGGGGTCTTTAATTAACCACAGCAAGTACCCCTGGGCAGAGAGAGCTGTAATGTTTCCATAATTAATTCTCAGGAGATTTTCGTATTCGTCGATTACACTTCGTGCTCTCTCGCTGCTGATCTCGTCACGCCGCCTGAATTCTGTCTCGTACGCTTTCGCTAGATACCACTGTGCCATCTGGAAGTTCGGTGCAAGATCGACCGCTTGCCCGAAATATAAAGTTTCCTTGCCAGATACAGGTTCGACTAGGCCCTATACAAGCGTGAGATCTTGAATTTTATTATGCATGGCTTCACAAAAATACTCGAGATGCCCCGTGTCTTTGCTTATAAAGGACTTTTAGAAAAATAAACCCAAAAACAATGTCCAG
>DUEW01000109.1 GCA_011174845.1 Anaerolineae bacterium
AATATTAAAGGCAAATCGTCATAGCTTGCCTATTTTCCCACACTTCGCTAAAATGGATACCAGCAAAGCTCGGTGAAAAAAGCTAAATCGATTTAATATGGACATTGCTAAGATACGAATTGGTGCTGATTCGCAATGTGTATCATACATAATCGACGCGATACAAGGAGTTTTGGAACCTAGGGGACCGTTGGCAGACGAGAAGAAAGCTTTATTTCGTATTTATCTTTACTTGCCGGGGACGATCATTGTTACTCCCACAGTAATGACAGAATGCGCCGAAATTAGGAACTCCGACCTGCGTACAATGCACGAGAGTTACTTCGCAGTCTTTTTCGATGAAGTAATTATCGAAGAACCAACATCTCTTGAACCTCGCATCAAAGAGCTTAAGAAAATGCATAGGGGAGCAAAAGATTGCCAGATTCTAGCCGAATCGGAATTTGGTAATATTGATGTATTGCTTACCTACGATTCAACAATGATTTCTCATCTGCGGGATGCGTCGAAAACTACTAAACTAGCGAAGCCTACAGAAATCTGGTGTAACCTCGCAATTCCAAGGGGTTCTAGACCAGATAAAATTCCGCACAGTACTAATCCCCTCAGCCAGCAAGAATGGTGGAAATGGTAATTGAATCTAACAATTCACCATCAACCAGACAGGCTTACCTGTCATGCCCCTTGCCCGGCAAGGGGCGCCCCAGGTTACGACTGCTAGTAAGCTTAGTCGTTAGGCGCCATTGGGTGATCTTTTGAGCAACGATTGGTTCGAACACGATGAATCCACGGTTTCAAGCGTCAACAGTTTTATTGAGCTCATTCTGGGTAACAACAGGAGCCACTATCTCTATCGCGGACACCGAAAAGTCTCGTGGGAGCTTCAGCCCATGATCGATCGCGTTAAGCACGGGGGACTCACGCGGCTCGACCACGAGCGCCAAATGTTTCACGAGTTCAAGCGGCGGGGGGCTGCACTTCTAGACACAAGACCGGCGAATGACTGGGAGTTCCTAGCTCTCGCGAGGCACCATGGCCTCCCGACACGGTTGCTAGATTGGACCGAGAATCCTCTCGCTGCACTTTTCTTCGCAGTTGAAGAACCTTCCAAGGAAGACAGTGCTGTCTGGACTTACCTGCATATCGGCCTCGATAAACCAAAGCCAGATCCTTCTGAGGCAGACCCTCTTTCCTTGGAAAACCTCATTCTGTACCAGCCGCCTCATTTGCACCCGCGAATCGCCGTACAATCCTCTCTATTCACAGTGCATCCCGAGAAGTGGAAGGAAGCAAAGAATCCCTGGTCTGGGCCACTATCCAAGGTCATCATTCCGCAAACTGTGCGACCTCGCATTAGACACGAGCTCTTCCGGCTCGGCGTTCATCGGGCAGCGTTGTTTCCCGACCTAAACAATGCTGCGATTCACATCGAACGAACATGGATTACGCAGGAAGACGAGAAATCTATCTTTGAGAATGGGGACTAACAAGGACATAAACCTACCATAGTAAATGGATTATTGGGGAGGAGGGCGAGCCAAAATTATCGATTAGCGTTTGAATCTAGTATTAATTGAGGAACCCTAAATAATTCGAAGCATATGATTGACTACATGGACTAAAGTGCCGAGGATACAGAGACCGGTATGTGCGAAAAAGTCCGGATTCCCCGCAATGGAAAAAAGGAACGGGCAGACAATTCACAAGCCAATATCTCCCTCCGGACATGCCAAATTAGTCCTCAGACTCCCTTTGTGGTTTCTCGGGTGCCTCAGAGAGACGTAGGAGCCTCTCAAGATGTTGTCGCCGGGGAAGAGTAAGTTTGCTGTAGCCATAATGGTCCAGGATTCTTCGGAATAGAGCCTCCCCAGCATCTATATCTTCCGAATGAATCTCTTCCTGAAACCGTTCTAGAATCATTAATAGCTCCGAGGGTGGGATTTCCTGTAGGTCACGTCGACCGGCTGGCCTCTCGCGCACTCGGGGAGTATCCGCGGTTCGAATTATTATCCCCATGGGAGACCGACTCCCAAATTCATTTTCTTGGACTATCTCCCCCCCTCTCAGCATGGCACCAAGGGCGAAGTTTAATGATTGACGTACCGCTTTCCCTACGCGGTGGACATGGGGGCAACCCTCCTCGTACAAGCGGTAGACGGAGGCCCGAGTGAGCGGGCCATCCTTTTCAATAATTTTCCGTAGGGCCGCACGAACGTTTGAAGTTGAGGCGTATCGAGGGTCAGGGAAACCTAGATCCGGGGAGTAGCCCGTGAACGGTCCCTTCTCCGAAGAGACGAAATCCTCGAGGCTTTCCTCGTCAAACTCACTGATCTCGTCACTTGGTTGATCTTTAGCGCGTTCTTTAACTGGCTCCTCCGAAATACTAACCGGGTGGATCTCCAAATCATCACACGCACGAATGATCTCTTCCACCGCCTTGGTCCGATTTGCATAGAATTCGGACTCTCGTACACGCACGAAGGTCCAACCGACGCGCTCAAGCTGACGTTGGCGCGCCATATCTTTCTCGTATTGCTCGGGTCCATGCCACGCATCTCCGTCACACTCCACCGCTAAACGTGCTTCGAGACCCTCGACGACGATATCGATCCATTTACTCGCCACTTCGTACTGTGGCCAAATTCTGTAGCCGCGCCGAAGGAGTTCGAGAGCGACATCGACCTCGAACCAACTCTCGTAGGGCTCGGGCTGTTCTCCAGGATGCCTGGGAGATTTTCTCGCCTCGAGCTCGAGTCTTTTGAGATCCTCTGCCAAGCCCTCTTCAAGTCCGCCCCGGCGGTGTTCGAAGAAGTTCATAAGCCTTCGCCGGAGACACATCGCACTCAGATCCTGTAACTTCATGCTATGAAATAACCAGATCTGATCACGTGCTCGACTCATCGCGACGTTGAACCGACGCACATCAGGCAGTCGTGTTAGAGCACGGTGGTGCACATTTGGTGCCATCACTAATGAGAGGAACATTACATCCCGTTCATCTCCCTGAAAGGTTGCTGGCACGCCACAGCGAAGTTTCCGCTCACTGATAATCTTTGGATCGACCCCTTCACTAAGCTTGCGTGCCACAAGTTCAGCCTGAGCACGTCCCTGGAGGGCAATCACCCCCATCGACTTTCCCTCGTAAGCATCATCTTCAAGGCACTTGAGGATAGCCTCTACTACGGCCTCAGCTTCAGCAAGGTTGTGGATTCTTTGCCCATCCCCCTCGCAAATGCCGCCGTCAATGTAGGTTGCTTGAAGCGGCGGTAGCCGCTCTGGGGGTGCCTGGCGTAGTGGGATCAGTGGGGAATCTGTATAGCAGAGGTCATTGCTGAAACGGATGATCTCCGGCACGCAACGAAAATGCTCACGCAGCGAAATGAGGTTACCGAACGCCCTTTCCGCGTGATCGAAAAGGCTCGCGTCAGGACGAAACTCTTCGCGGAAGTGGAATTCACTTAGGTGCTCCCGTGCCAGTCGAGCGATATCGTCCTCTCGTACAAAGACAGCTTCAGGGCTATTCTGCTTATCGTCCCCGACGACAATGATCTTCTTAGCCAGTAACAACAGAGCCAGTGAGTCGATGCCGGCCTGGGACGCCTCATCAATGATGATGGTGTCAAAGAGTCCAGGCTCTGCGTCCACAGTGTCCCACAGTTTGTGAAGAGGCATAATCCAAGCTGGAATCTTCGGGATACAAGCCATCAGGTAGTCACGTGCTGTTCGCCTATGCTTGTAGGCGTGTTTGCCTGTACCCTTTCCGAGCCTATCAACCGCTTTTGTCCAAGCTTTAAGATTCTGTATCGTGGTGTCATCTAGTCGAGCGAAGAAGGCATCCCACGCACGCAATGCAGCTATTTCCTCGATCTTTGCTTCTTTTTTGTCCTGAAGGCGATGGACCGTTCTCATCAGGTCTGGATAGCGATTGCGATCAGATACCTCATGTAGCCAACCTCGGGCTGAAGCCCACGCCCACGCTTTTTTGAGCTGCAAAACATGCGACTTCCACTCCTCGCGGCCCTGGTTCTCCCTTAGTATCACCTCTAATTCCGGACAAACCTGTCCGATCCGAATTAATAGCTGTTCATATTTTGTCAGACGACTCTGCCAGCTGCGGACGTGTTCCCACTGCTTCCAAGCCACTTCCCAAGCCTTAGGATCAAATTTCTTGAGAGCGTCAGACAGCTGCCGAAGGCAGGGATGAACCTTTTCGGTACCTAGGGATTTCCTTATGCCTTGGTAGCTGTCATCGAGTGGTTTCTTAGTCGCCTGTTTGTGACGTGTAGCCAGTTCAGCTTCGATCGTGGAGAGCCAACCCGCACGTTCCCTCTCCGAAACGATGTTGCCCCTTTTTTCAGCAGGGATACCTTGGAAAGGACCACCACCGGATTCATCAAAAAGGGTTAGGAATCGTTCGAGTTCAACAAGTGACTCCTTTGCTACCAAGGCAGCTCGAACCGGATT
>DUEW01000011.1 GCA_011174845.1 Anaerolineae bacterium
CGTTTGGTGATGGATATCACGCACCCAATATTCAAGCTCTTCACGATTGGGCAGCTCACCAAAAAGGATGAGGAACGCCACTTCCAGGAAACTGCTTTCTTTGGCCAATTGTTCGATTGGGTAACCCCGGTAGCGCAGGATACCTTTCTCGCCGTCAATGAAAGTGATGCCGCTTTTCGTCGAGGCGGTATTGATGTAGCCAGGATCGTAGCTCATCAAGCCAAAGTCGTTTTCATCTGTCTTGATCTGGCGCAGGTCCATAGCTCGTAGGGTTCCATGTTCGATTGGGATCTGATAGGTACTTCCTGTTCGATCGTCCGTAATAGTGAGAGTATCTGGCATGAGAGTTCTCCTTGGATTTTAACCCTCTCTATCTGGAGTAGTTTTATAAATTTCGTCTGATCATGGTTTCATGATTTTACCGTGGTCTGCGAAGATATTGAACCTCGGAAGGGCTTTTGGTTATGTAATCCGTCAGATCTTGGAAAGAAGGTCATTTGGAGCTGTATCTCTAAGGTCGAGGAGAAGACATGTCTCAATGACCTCCTTTTTTCCCCAGGGCTTGACAGGGATAAGGTTCATCGTTATATTAAATGCAAATCTTTGCAACTAAGAAGAATTGCAGATGTCCTGTGGTGAAAAATTAGCTGAAGAGCTTCGAAGAAAGGGTTTCCGGGTGACCCCCCAGCGAGGGGTGATCTTGGAGACCATTGCCCACATGGGTGATCACCTCTCCGTGCAGGAAGTATATTCCGAGGCACGTGAGCGATTACCAGGATTAAACATTGCCACGATCTACCGAACCCTCGAATCCCTTCATCGAGCGGGGATGGTGGATCTTTTTTATCCTGGATCGGGCCCGACCCGTTTCACCCTTAGAGATCCCAGTGCGGCGCATGGACACTTGGTGTGCACTGAATGTGAGCATGTAGTGGACATCGATACGGACCTTATCGGCCGTTTAGTTGAAGAAGTGGCAGCAGAGACGAGTTTTTTCATCGATCCCCATCATCTGACCTTGCTTGGAATTTGTGATGCTTGTTTCCAGGCCGGACGGGGAAAACGAAAAATTAGCTGAGAAGGATAAATTACGATGTGGTTCGCACCCTACGCTCTTCATATCCCGGACGGTTTCTTATCCACCGCAGTCTCAACCGTGGGATGGTTGGTTGCTTTGATCGTGATCGGGATCGCCATCCGCTTGACGAGACACCAACTCGGTGAACGCCAGATCCCTCTGATGGGTCTCCTGGCGGCTTTCATTTTCGCTGCCCAAGCAATCAACTTCCCTGTGGCGGCCGGTACCTCCGGTCATCTCTTAGGGGGGACGCTGGCGGCGATCGTCATGGGTCCGTGGGCAGCCACCCTTATCATGACCGCGGTGATCGCCACCCAAGGGCTGTTGTTTCAGGATGGTGGATTACTGGTGATGGGTTGGAATATCCTCAATATGGGGGTCTTCACGGCTTTTACAGGATATGCTGTCTACGTGCTGATGAGGCGCCTGATGGGCGAAGGCGCAAGATCACGCTTTGTAGCGGCTTTCGTAGGAGCCTGGTTGTCAGTCGAAGTAGGAGCCATCGCCACCGCCTTTGAGTTGGCGGCTTCCGGTACATCACCGCTGTCCTTGGGTTTACCAGCGATGGCGAGCGTTCATGCACTCATCGGTCTTGGTGAAGCGATCATCACCACCGGCGCAATCGCCCTGCTGCGGGCCAGTCGTCCGAAGGTCTTGGAGGCGGGAGAGACCGCACCTGGACGGAAAGGTGCATCTTTCGTGGTGGTTGGCCTGATGGTTGCCCTGGTCGTGGCCATTTTATCGCCCCTGGCTTCTGGTAGCCCCGACGGGCTCGAGGCCGTGGCTGAGCGAGAGGGGTTTCTAAATCGGGCTTTAGACCCGTTGTTTGAACTACTCCCTGATTATAGCGTGCCGTTCGTCCTCAACGAGGCAGTGACGACGATCCTGGCCGTTGTCTTGGGTACGGTCATTGTGTTTGGCGTAGCGTGGGCCATCGGCCGTGCCACGATTAGAAAGGAAACCGTGGGAGAATAACGTTTGCACTACGATCTGACGGATCAGTATCATCATCGATCGAGCCCCATCCACCACCTCGACCCACGTGTCAAAGTGGTGGTGACGTTTTTATATATCTTGGCCCTCAGCATCACCCCGGAGGGGACTTGGTGGATTTTTGGTTTCTTTCTTGCCTTGATCCTAGTAGCGGTATGGCTGACGCATCTTGGCCTCGTCTTCACAATTCGGCGTTCTTTCATCGTTTTGCCCTTTTTGTTGGCGGCCGTAGCGGTACCTTTCACGACTCCGGGCTCGATCCTGCTCAGGGTTCCCGGATTAGGATGGACGGTATCGGAACCTGGCGTTGTCCGCTTTGTTAGCATTCTTATCCGCAGCTGGCTGGCGGTGCAAGCGGCTATTCTCCTGACAGCGACAACACGCTTCCCTGACCTGTTATGGGCGTTGGGTGCGTTTCGTTTTCCCAAACCGCTCGTATCCACGATTAGCTTCATGTATCGCTATTTATTTGTTCTGGTTGATGAAGCGCTGCGTATGATGCGCGCACGAGCGGCACGCAGTGCTCAAGTTCCTGGCAGGTCTCGACCATCCATTCGTTGGCAGGGAAGGGTGGCAGGCTCGATGGTTGGAAGTTTATTCCTGCGTGCGCTAGCGAGAAGTGAACGTGTCTATGCTGCCATGCTTGCACGTGGTTATGATGGCCATATGAGGTCATTGATTCGGTTTCGGATGACGAACCTCGATTGGTTGATATTTGTACTAGCTGTTCTGTTTCTTGTAACGCCCCTGATACTTTCCCTAAGGTGATTCGATGCATCACACGATTGAAGTTAAGGACCTGTATTTCTCATACCCAGATGGTCATCCAGCCTTGAATGCGGTGAACCTGTATATCTCCCCTGGTGAGAAAGTGGCTCTCGTTGGACCGAACGGAGCGGGAAAATCCACTTTAATTCTTCACCTCAACGGAATATTACATGACCGCGGTGAGGTGTTCGTCTGTGGGAAGCCTGTTGAAAAGGAGACACTGGGGGAGGTGCGCGCATCTGTCGGGTTGGTCTTTCAGGATCCAGACGATCAACTTTTTTCGCCGACGGTATTTGAAGACGTCGCCTTTGGGCCGCTCTACATGGGAATGTCAGAGAGGGAAGTGAGAAGGAGTGTCGAGTGTTCATTGCAAGCGGTAGACATGGACGGTTTTGAGGGGAGGGTATCGCACCACCTGAGCAATGGCGAAAAGAAACGGGTGGCGATCGCGACGGTGCTGGCGATGGATCCCGAGATTCTGGTCCTCGATGAACCGACCTCAGGGCTGGACCCACGATCGCGGAGAGGATTGATTAACTTACTGCGGGATCTGCCTCAGACCATGCTCGTTTCCACCCACGACATACGTATGGTGTCTGAGCTTTTCGAGCGTACGATCGTGATCGACGGGGGGGAGGTCGTCTTCGATGGCTTAACCAAGGATCTTCTTTCGGATGCAACATTTCTTGAGGAGCACGGGCTGGAAGCCCCTTGATTCCTACCCTGTAGAGACATTTACCAGGATAGGACGAGAGGGTATGTGACATGTCATCCGTTAGGCACGATCTCGCGTCACGTTAAGGGGCAATGAAGATCGTTTCGTAAACCGGTGACTCGATTCCTTCTAGGTACCAACTGGCTTCAACTTGATCACCGGACTTCACGCCGGTTCCATGGCAGTAAAGTCTATCGGGGTAATTCTCCAGGATTTCGCAAGTGAACTCATTCCCCCCCACAACAGCACGGTAGTTACCATCTACACACTGCGGCACGTGGAGCGTCACAAGCAGGGATTCGTCCTCTAACCAGCCTGTGGACATGATGCTGGCATCCGTGAGATATCCGCCCGCTCCGCTTGTGGGCGATGGCATAATGATCTTAGGTTCGGGAGTTGATAATGGTTTCTGTGTTGGACTTGGTGATGGGACGATAGGGATTCGAGATGCTGTTGCCGTTGCCGTGGATATTGCTTTTGATAAGTTCTGCATTGCGATGCTGAAAAGGCAGCAGGATAGCGGGACCGACAATACGAGGGCGACAATGATGATGATGTTCCTCCTCGTACGACGCTCTTTTGTGTACTCGTTCAACACCTCTGGTATCGCGCCTTCAACTTCATCTGGAAGCACAAATTTCAACGCCTTCGGCTTTGGGGATTCGTGATCCGGACAGCGCAGTTTGGGATTTAACTCAACTACTCTACCGCATTTGGAGCAATAGCCCAGGGCTTTTACCCGCCCCGCAGCCACCATCTTCTTTCGATCCTCCTCACCCATACCAGCGGCATACACGTCATCGTCCGCACCAAAAAAGCGAGCGAAACCTCTCCCGCCAGCATAAGCTCCATCGGCGGAGGTGTAATCCAACTCATCGCGCGTGGCTTCTTCCTCCATGCCGAGCTTCTCATAGAGCGTGGTACGTTCCTTCAGCAGCCCCGCCCGTTCTTTCTCCGGAGCGGTCTCTAGAGCCCGGCTGAAATCAGCGATGGCTTGCTCGGGGTCCAACTCAACATGGCGGCGAGCGCGCGTGGCGTAACGTTGGTAGAGAGGCGTCTTTCGCACCGCGGAGGCAATGCCCATGATGGGAGCGGCTAATGTAGTGAACATACAAGCTTGAGGTGAAATAATCAGGCAGTCGGGCAATTCGATGTCCGACTCGATCATCACATAAGCGGCGATACCCGAGAGGATGCCGGCTAAAATCCCTATGACGAGGTTGCCCAGTCGATCTGATATTCCCTCTCCGGGCAGCAAGTCTGCGCCACATTCCTGGCATTTTTCCCGGTCCGATGTATTTTCTGCCTGGCATTTAAGACATTGGATCATCGTTTCACCTTCTGAGCCTTAGTCTTGTGTTTAGAACTGCGATTCAAGCGAATGTTTTCCTTCTCGTATTGACCATCTTTCATTGTTCAATGACGCAAATCAAAACTCGGTCACTTAACATACTAGGTGCCAGCTTTAATGAGCAAGTAGTTGAATTTTTCCCGATCTTGGGAGGCGAAGGATCAACGAAAGCCCATCTATGATGAGCGTGTTGCATCATGGTCTCTACGATGTTTCATCAAGGCAAGGGCATGAATGCATCTAATAAAAATAGCCCGACCCTTCGCGAAGTCGGGCTTGATGAGTTCGATGAAAGCGCCTGGCCCTTACCTGCGACGAGGCGTATGCTCATGATCTGCTGTGGTTGAGAAATTGATATTCCTCTTGTTCATCATACAGCAGAAAGGAAACCAGTACAATAAAAGACGTAGGAAAAAAGCATATGAGAGCAGGTGCTTCGCCAGAGCTTCCGCCTCCGGCGTGAAGAAGCGTGTGGGGGTGGTTGTCTTCTCAGCAAGGGGCGCAGGTATTTTCCAAATGAATGGTATTCAGATCGGTCAAGAACATGAACCCAATAGAATTGTGATATAGCATACAGCATAAAAGCGGTGATCAATTAGAATGGACACACAGTGACGTCGCTAAGTTCTCTCATCCAAGATCGTGTCCGCTGGCTGGGGCTGACAGTACTACTCATTGTTGTCGGCGCAGGTTGGATTTGGCATTCGTCAATACCTACCTCAGCAACAACAGGTGGTTTGATCCCGAGCCCGCGTGAAGGATTCCTGGCCCCTGATTTTACGCTCGACCTGGTGGGTGGAGGCCAGGTGACCCTGTCCGCGTTGAGGGGCGATGTGGTCCTGATTAACCTCTGGGCGTCGTGGTGTCCTCCATGTCGAGCAGAGATGCCCGCTATTCAGCAATTATATGAAGCCAATCGTGAGCGAGGATTTGAGGTGTTGGCCATCAATATGACCTATCAAGATAGCGAAACTGCGGCTGTTGAATTCGCTCAAGACCTTGGATTGGACTTTCCCATCCTATTGGACAGGGAGGGTCTGGTTGGGAACCAATATCAACTGCGTTCTTTGCCCACTTCATTCTTTGTGGACCGTGGTGGGGTGATTCGACAAGTGATCTTGGGGGGACCGATGAGTGAGGTCACCCTTCGGACAGCCATTGAAACGCTATTGGAGGAGGAATCCTGATGTTCCCCATCCTTCGGATCGGTCCACTCGCCTTACAACTCCCCGGTCTGATCCTTTTGCTTGGTGTGTGGTTGGGAACTCATTTGATTGAGAGGGAAGCCCCACGACATAATCTCTCAGCAGGCATATTCGGCAACATGGTCTTCTTCAGCCTGTTAGGTGGAATTGTGGGCGCTCGACTAGGGTACGCACTGCGTTTTTTACGTATTTACCTGGAGGATCCATCAGGTATTTTCTCGTTAAATCCGAACACGCTTGCTCCTTTTGAGGGAATTGCCGCCGCTCTGATCGTGGCGTTGGTCTATGGACAACGCAGAAACTTGCCGTTATTGGCGACGCTGGATGCATTGACCCCCGGCTTGGCATTCTTCGCCATTTTCCTCGGCTTGTCTCACCTGTCTAGTGGTGATGCTTTCGGCGCGCCGACGATGGTTCCATGGTCCATCGATCTCTGGGGGGCAAGCCGACATCCGTCCCAGATTTATGAGATTGTCACTGCAGCGCTTATTTTCTTAGTTGTTCAACTTCTGAAATGGCGTTCGCCCTTCCCCTGCTTCACCTTTACATTCTGGATCCTCCTAACGGCGATCAGTCGATTGTTTCTTGAGGCCTTTCGTGGGGACAGCGTGATCATCTTTGATGGGCTTCGTAGTGCCCAAGTAGTCAGCTTAGTGATCGCCATTGCGACGATGCTAGGTCTACATCTTCTTGCCAAAAGACAAAACAGAGCGGATGTTTAATCGAGGCAAGGTTCATTTGAACTTTACCCTGGTCGATGGCTTGCCTAAACTCAGCTAAGTCAAGCAAAGGTAACAGTGCTTTGCTTGGCGCCCCGCTTCTTTCTGTCTTGCAAGACAGCTTTGTCTTTTCCCTAGATTGGGGTTTAGGTTAGGGCATTATTGTGCAGGTTGGGTTCCCATACCCGGCAAACCGTCGACCATTCGGCGGAGCCGCAGGTCCCGAGCGAAGCCGAGGGAGTCAGGACAGGCGTGTCCACTCCGCTTCGCTACCGGATCCAGTCCAGTCAAGCTGGATGAACGATCCCGTCTCGCTGTGCTCGCGGGACGATCGGTCAAGCTGGACGAACGGTGCTTCGCAAGGAGCCGCCTCTGCTTTTAGACATGAGTTTAAAACATAGTACAGCAACGGGTGTTTTACGAGATCCGAAATACTTACGAATGTTTCGATCTTTCATATTGACGTCCGATTCTGGAGTAGCTATAATGCCTGGACCTAGTTAGGCCAAACTAATTCAAGAGTAAGGAAATGACAACCCTATCACCTGCGGTTGAAGATTATCTCAAGGCGATTTATGAGATCCAAAGCGAGGGTGACCAGGATCGAGTGAGCACCTCGGCACTCGCGGATTGTCTTGGCGTGGCACGCGCTTCAGTGACAGGTATGCTCAAGAAGCTGAACGCTATGGATCCCAAGTTGGTGAATTACATACGCTATCGAGGGGTGCAACTTACTCCAGCGGGGGAGAAGATCGCCTTGGAAGTCCTCCGACACCACCGCTTGATCGAACTCTATCTAAGCGAGGCATTGGGTTATTCTTGGGATGAGGTACACCAGGAGGCGGATAACCTGGAACATGTTATTTCGGAAGACCTTGAAGACCGGATCGCGACCTTGTTGGGTCATCCTCAGGTTGATCCCCATGGCGCACCCATTCCTGATCGAGACGGAAATATCAGTCGGCGGGAAGAGGTCCAACTCACCCAGCTTGGAATCCATCAGCCTGCGCATATATCGCGCGTCTCAGATCACGATCCTGCCATGTTGAGATATCTCCAAGAACTCGGCCTCACGCTTAATGCCCAAATCGAAGTAACCGAAAAGGCGCCATTTTCGGGTCCGTTGCATATTCGACTCATTGGAACGGAAATCGTCCATGCCCTTGGTCGGCAGGTTGCCGATTATATTTTTGTCACGTTAGGTTCTACCGGGCGAAAGAAGTCGTAGTAGAGATAGGGTACGGTTACCAGGTTTTAGCAACTTCGCTGGGCGTTCTGACTTCATTCTTTCTTTCATCTTGGAAAAATCATAAAGATACGGGTTCCTCTTCCGTAGAAAGCTCCTAAAACTTGTTCGGTGTTTTTGTTTCCTTGTGAGCGGATTTTTCGGAGATGGAAGGTTCAGAGCGAACTTCTGTTATGTATCTTCAAGGAATTTCACCGCAGCGCGCTTGAGARAGGCATTAAACAGCATTCTAGGTGGAAGAAATTTGCCGATGAAGCAGCRGGCGATRTTTTRRCCTTGCASTCGTATCTGGTGTYTTTCCCCGTGTMWTAGGAGGATATCTCTGGRTGATYAGATTAACWGCAACWTTTCCATCGAGCRTCCCGCCTCCRTAGATCAATAGGATTCCCAGCATCAAAGTAGCATACGCTTCGGTTTCATGCARTTATAATCACTGTGGAGATCTCTCGACGCGCAGGTATATTTTGCATAGAGGTAGGACCGTCATGATGTCCATCAAGCAGGTATTTGAGTAGAGCCTGGTCGATCAACGTAGTGATCACTGGTATCTGATTCAAGATTGTAGGGTGATTGTAAACTTGAACGATGGATTTTCATCGCATACTAGTACATGCAGCGCATCCGACATCGGGCATCCGATGCCATGGGAAAGACTGATCGGATACTAGATGTAATGCAACGCAGCCCACCTTTTCCTCTTTTTGGATCTGGCGGGATGAATTCGCGTGTGTAGTGGGGATCGTGTAGATGATCAACGGGGTCTCGGCCCTTCTTCGTGTAACTTGTCAATCCTGGGTGCAGCAGGGTTATCAGCCTGATCCTAGCCTCATGCTCATTGCTATCCCGCTCTTGGCTTGGCTGACTGATCGCTTTCGCAAATCGCAAACGGGTGACGATTCCGAAGACAAGCCCAAACGAAGCTGGAGTAGTCAACGAGAGCAAGCGCTCGAACTTCGTTTGGAACGGCTTAGATCGCTACTGCGTGAGCTAACCTCGCTCAGCGCTACGCTGAATTATGAGCGGGTTATGGAGAACACGCTCGATCTGGCATCGAGCGTTCTCGCAGGTCCGAGCGCGGGACCCTCTCGGTTGGTGAGTGCCCTTCTCTTGTTTGATGAGAATCGGCTTTACGTGGCTTCAGCCAGGGGTCTGACTCCCTCCGACTTACGGGCCGAATTCCCTGGTGAGCGAGGTGTGATCGAGGAGACGATAGCCAGCGGTGATATCAAAATCTGTCCAAATCCAGCATCCGATCCAGAACTTCGACGTTTGGTAGCAATTCACTCCTGCGAAGTAGCGATAATGATCCCGCTTGTGATCGGATTGGGTATCTATGGACTGCTGCTCTTTGGTCATCCGGACAGGGGTTTCTTGACCGAAGAAAGTTTGGAACTTTTACAGACGATCGCTCATCAAGCGAGGACCGCCTTGCAGAATGCGCAACTCTATCGTGACTTGGAGCAGGAAAAGGAGAGAATGGCTGATATTCAAGAAGAGACGCGCAAGAAGCTAGCGCGAGATCTGCATGATGGGCCTACTCAATCGATTGGCGCGATCGCTATGCGGATCAATTTTGCCAGACGCTTGATGACACGTAACCCCGACGCCGCCTCGGAAGAGTTATTCAAGATCGAGGAGTTAGCGCGCCGAACGACAAAAGAGATCCGGCAGATGCTCTTTACCCTACGTCCGTTGGTATTAGAGTCAGAGGGTCTGGTAGCGGCTCTTGAGCAGTTATCGGAGAAGATGCTCGAGAATCAAAACCAAAAGGTCATCATCCAGGCCCCTCCGGGTGTTGTGGATGACATGGAGGTCGGGAAACAAGGTGTGGTCTTCTTCATCGTGGAGGAAGCGGTCAACAACGCACGTAAACATGCCCAAGCCGAAAATATCTGGGTTCGCCTCAAACGCAGGGGGGAATTGCTCCGGCTTGAGGTACAGGATGATGGTGTTGGATTTGACGTCTCTAAGGTCGAAGCCAGCTACGATCAACGTGCCAGCCTGGGGATGGTAAATTTGCGGGAACGAGCGGAAATGGTGAATGGCGTGCTCCGCATCGATTCGGTTCCCGGAAAGGGCACGCGAGTGGCAGTGACGATACCACTAACGATCGAAGCTGCTGAGCGTTTGCATCATTCTGGGATTGAATCCTGACACACCCAAGTCGTCGCATCCAGAGAACTAACCCTCGAATGTTTGTCTGATAGCCTACGTCTTCCAATCCCTTGACATGTTTTTGCTACCCATCTTTTCCATGTTTGGACAATAGATGGTTGCACTGGAAAAACCACCCGCGAGGAGCAGGGAGGGGTATGTGTGGAGGTGTGGTTTGCGCCCCAACCCCCACATATACCGGTCCTCCTGTCGTAGTTCACCTTTTTTCAGTGGATTCAATAAATGATATTCTGTTCTACCCCCTTGCCTGTTGCCTCTCCTCTGACAGCTGTTGTCCAAAGTGTTTGGCAGGCTTGTTGCAACTGATTTGTATACAGAAAAAACAAAGGATACCGATGGGGGGCAAGCCTGGAATGACTTCGCGTGCTGTGGTACGACTTATTAGGAGTACCCCAGCGTTGTTAAGGATCGTAGGTAAGTAAAAAAAACCTGAGCTTTTAGATGGGATGGAAGGACGTGGATACAACGAAAGCAATGCCGATGAGAGCTGTTGTCGTAAGGCGTCCTGTATGGCATGGGATGCCGCGTTTTTTGAAGGTTGTATTTATTTGGACGGTCTTGCTGGCGACGCTGCCCATCGTCCTGATTGTGGGTGCGTATGTTTATTACCAAGCCTTCGGGATCATATTACCAGGCGTCAAGGTCGGTGGTGTACCGTTGCATGGATTGACGGAATTTGAGGCAGTCACCGAATTAGAGCGTGTTTGGAACGAGGATTTTCGTATCACAGCGGTTGACATCAACGATCTAAGTCGATCTTGGATCGTAGCACCAACGGAGTTTGGACTTCGGGTTGAGGCTTCAGTCAACGCTGCGGAAGCGTATAGCGTGGGACGTGGCCAGGGATTAGTGGCCGGGGTGAAGGAATTGATTTTGTCATGGTGGGAGGGACGAGAGATCACTCCGAGGGTTTCCTTGGACCCGCTTGTCGCCCGCGTTGGGTTAGAAGTGTGGGCAACACAGGTAAATGTGCCGGTCATGGAGGGCAGCATATTGGTAGAGGGCGGGGAGGTCCTACAGATAAACGGTCAAGTGGGAAAAACATTGGATGTTGAGAGCAGCATGGCGTTGCTTTCGGCTGATCCATCCGCCGTGATGTTGGATTATGGTTTTGTACCTTTGGTGATGGAGACGAACGAGCCGTCCATCAGCGATGTTTCAGCTACCGCCGCCGATGTCGAGAGAATGTTGGGAGAAGTGGCCATCCGTGCTTACGACCCCGTCACAGACAAATTACTAGAATGGACTCCCACTCGTCAAGAGGTCGCTTCTTGGCTTCGAGTTGAACGTGACGGCGATGAACTTCACATCTTGATTGAGGACGACCGGGTATCGCAATATCTGATCGAATTGGAACGGAGCTTGGGCGAGGAACGTTTCTTCGATCACAACCAAGTGCTTACTGCGGTAAAGAAGGGCTTGCAGAATGGCCAAATGGCAACCCTGAGGATCCAATACCACCCGACTACCTACGTTGTCCAACCCACCGATTCGATGGTTACCATCAGTTTCAAAGTGGGGATGCCTTATTGGAAGATTTTGGAGGTCAACCCGTCTGTAGCAGCCAGGGGGCTGGCTGTGGGGGAGACGATAACTGTGCCTCCAGCGGACGCGATGTTGACTTCACCGGTGGTAGAGAACAAGCGCATTGTCATCAGTATCAGCCAACAAAGGATGTGGGTGTATCAGGACGGAGAATTATTCCGTGAACATGTCGTGAGCACCGGGATGGCAGGCTCGCCCACTCTGCCCGGTATCTTTCAGGTCCAATGGCATTATATTAATGCTTACGGCTCGCGTTGGGACTTGTGGATGCCGCACTTCCTGGGCATCTACGAAGCGTCGCCCGGATTTATCAACGGAATACACGGTCTGCCGTTACTGTCAAACGGAGTGCGGCTCTGGGGAGATGTATTAGGTCGACCTGCGTCCTATGGTTGTATCATCCTTGATTTAGCCGCTGCAGAAGAGCTTTACTCTTGGGCCGAGAATGGTGTAGTGGTCGAGATTCAATCTTGACAAGCTGGGCAAGAGACAGGAATCACCCGAGAAAAAGAGGATGCTATGAGCAACCTCCCCGCGAGCCATGAGCTCGCGGGGAGGTGTTCAATGAAAGTCCCTCCCATTACGAGCACTCTTGTAGTCGCAGGCTTTAGCCTGCGCATCTAAGCGCACCCTGAAGGGTGCGGCCACATTGGGTTAGGAGCCATGCCATGTAGCCGCAGGCTTCAGCCTGCGCATCTAAGCGCACCCGGAAGGGTGCGGCCACATTGGGTTAGGAGCCATGCCATGTAGYCGCAGGTTTTAACCTGCGCATCTAAGCGCACCCTGAAGGGTGTGGCCACATTGGGTTAGGAGCCATGCCATGTAGCCGCAGGCTTCAGCCTGCGCATCTAAGCGCATCCTGAAGGGTGCGGCCACATTGGGTTAGGAGCCATGCCATGTAGCCGCAGGCTTTAGCCTGCGCATCTAAGCGCACCCTGAAGGGTGCGGCCACATTGGGTTATGGGAACCAAAGGGTAGATAGCGACGTTTATGGAGTGGTGTGAGAGGTTTGTACCCGCTCGAAGGCTAATCGCGTATAGTAGTGAATGAATGGTCATAAGATACTCTGAACGGAAAATTCTCGGGCTTCGGCTGCTGCCGAAGGACCGTCTTCAGAGATCGAAGGAGGAAAGGGAAATGAGGACAGCACATCTGAGTCGAACAATCATGCTTCTTCTGGGGCTGGCATTGATCGTCGGCTTGCCTTTGGCCGGTTGTGTTAAAGAACCAGCGGTTCAGGCGATGGAGTTGCAATCAGACCTGCAACGTGACACTTCACCCTTGATTGGAGCAACGGATCTAGCAGAACTCACTGTTGGTAACACTGCCTTTGCATTGGATCTCTATCAATCTCTGCGAGAGGGAGAAGGCAACCTGTTTTTCTCTCCTTACAGCATCTCTTTAGCTCTGGCGATGACCTATGCCGGAGCTCGGGGTGAGACGGAGCGGGAGATGGCGCAGACGTTGCATTTCACGTTGTCTCAGGATGGGTTGCACCACACCTTCAACGCTCTTGATCTTCAGCTGTCCCACCGAGGTGAAGAAATCGATGAGCAAGAGGGTGAACCTTTTCGTTTGAACATCGCCAATTCCATCTGGGGTCAACGTGGTTATGATTTTTTACCCGAGTTCCTCGACACCCTGGCGATGAACTACGGCGCTGGCTTACGTATCGTTGATTACATTGAGGCCACAGAAGAAGCTCGACAAATGATTAATCAATGGGTGAGTGACCGAACAGAAGGAAAGATCAAAGACCTAATCCAACCTGGGGTCCTCAATGAGCTGACCAGGCTCGTTCTGGCGAATGCGATCTATTTCAACGCTGGATGGTTCTTTCCTTTCGCAGAAGAGGAGACGCGTGAGGGGACGTTCCAACTCGTCGATGGTGGGCAGGTCAGTGTTCCGATGATGTCTCAGACCGAAACACTCCGATATTCCGGCGGAGATAGGTATCAGGTTGTGGAGTTGCCTTATGTGGGTCGAGAAATGGCGATGGTGATCCTGCTCCCAGAGAAGGGCATGTTTGAAGCGTTTGAAATGGGTTTGAACAATGAACGATTGTCACAGATCTTTGCGGATTTGAATAGTCAGTCCGTCGCTTTAACGATGCCGAAATTTGAGTACGAATCGGAGTTCAGTCTAAAAGAAACGCTCTCCAAGATGGGGATGCATTCTGCTTTTACCGATGCAGATTTCTCAGGCATGGATGGTACACGAAACCTCTTCATCAGTGAGGTGGTTCACAAGGCGTTTGTTTCGGTGGACGAAACCGGGACCGAAGCGGCGGCTGCGACAGCGGTGATCGTGGAACTCGTAGCTGCTCCGAGCGCTCCTGTAGAGATGACGGTCGACCGCCCTTTCATCTATTTGATCCGAGACTTGAAGACGGGTACCTTCCTCTTTGTGGGCCGAGTCCTCAATCCAGCAGAATAGCCGGTCTTTCTCTGTCTGAATAAAGCTTGCAGATCTTTGGTCCAGTATATGGATTATAAAAAGATTGTGGTTTCAACCCCACAATCTCTATTTTTTAGGGATGGACTCTAAGTCTGCATCTTAAGGGGTGATAAGAGGGGTTTGTATGAGCGTAGTGCAAGAAATTAAACGTTTGATGAACAGGATCTTTGGAAAACAGATTTTACTGCTTCGCACGGAGCTTGGCTTGGATGAATTGCTGATGCGTCAGTTTCAAGCCGAGAGAAATGAGGCGGATCTCCTCGGTTTCCCGGTGTGAAATCTCCCCGTCCGCTTTAGCAACGGCAAATAGGGCGTCCATGAAACGTACCCGTTCCTGCTCGGAAGTAGCGGTGAAAAATTCGCGGTTAAGACGATAGTGATCAAGCTCCGCGCCGAACTCAGAGAGAGCGATTTCGGTCACGAAGGTGGCCGCCTCGCGCGCGAGCCCCCAATCTTTCCGGAGTGCATCGACCATAGCAGAGAACTCACTCTCCGTTACTTCACGGTCGACATGTGCGACACGAGCCATCAAGCCTCCTGCTAAGCTTAGTTTACGCAAATCTTCTTGTGGTAGGTCAAGCTCGACCTCGCCCAGATCCAGTCGGCGGCGGACTTGGAAGTAGATGCGGTTCCTGAGGAAGTCCTCCATGTAGAGTTCTCGATTGTGGGGTTCGGCGAAGACCTGCTGACGACGACGGAGGGGGCCCCGCATCAGACGACCCATTTGGCCGAAGATACTGACATCGACCGCTTCGATGGCCGCTTCGATCTCCTGCGCCACAACTCGCTCCTCTTCGGTGACCTCGCCATCAGCCTCTATCATCTCATTCAAGGCCATTAATGCGAGAGCTTTGTCTTGAGGGGAATTAATCGCCGCTTGGAGTTCTGCTACCAATCGGTTTCGTTCAGCGGTATGAATGGGAGAATCCAGGTAAATTTCGAGCTCGGACCAGTCTCGAGCTGTCAAATCCTTTAGATGGAAAAGTAGGTCTTTGAGGCTGTTAACTTCATCATGCGTCACCTCACCATTTACCCAGGCAGCAGCGATAATCAGCTTCGCCAACGTCAGGATCAAGTTCGATTCAGGCATTTCCCATCACCTCGCTATTTAGACTCTAATGCGTCTCCTAAATAATGCGACCATCAAAAGTGGAACAAGTATATGTGGTATGGGTGAAAACCCACACCACATATTCCGTTCTGTTCTCCTAGGTAGGCTCTTTTCCAATGTAACATTTATCATATGTCGTGCTGAAGTTCCCTGGCAGGGAGAATTATACTGCTTCCGATATCCATTTCTCCATCAGATTGCGCCATATGATCGCTGAGGGTCTTTCTATCGAAAGACGCGAAGGAGGAATGCGAGTTGAGGAATTGCGTTGGAGCAGCCATTTCCAAGTCATGATCCGTCAGGAGGCCTAGTACTTTTGTTGGGGAGAGAATTAGAGGATGAGATACTAGAATGAAGATGGAAACCTTTGTCGGGAAATCGATTCCCGGGGCCTAAGGTCCACCTCCGAGGGTTCGAGGTGAGCGTGATGACAAGGCCAATTTCCGTTGACCTCTTTACGCCCACGCACCGCATTTCTGGGCAAATCATCCCTGGCACGCAGGGTCTATTCAGCTATCTCAATCTGCCGACCGAATCCTATATCGAGCTCGAAGAGGGGGAGATAAGCCCCCTCCATCAAATCACCCAACCGCCTGAGACGTTTTTCCAATTGTGGTTAGTGAAGAGTGAAGTTGTGGCGGTGCTTGTAGAGACCCGGGGTGGACTGGGTCCGTCAAGTACTGTTCGGGCGGGCTACACAAGACCCTTTCCGCACTGGGTCCGGATTATAGCTAGCGGTTATGAAATTCGCGGGTCGTTGCAGAGCGGTGCGCGCTTCGATTTCGCTTCATTGATGTTCGAAGGTAATAGTAACTTCGTGCCGCTTTACGATGCAAAGCTTTCGGCGATTCTTTTCCCTCGGGTACAGGCCGAAGCACCGGCGATGGTCTTTAACCGTACAATGGTGCATGCAATCAACTTGTTGCCGGGTGATGAGGCTCCGGAATCGTAAGCAGCTAGGATGAATTCCCACCTCAGGCTATCAATTCTCTGATCATGGAACGTACAGCTTTTGCCTTCATGGCCGTACGTTTACCTATGAAATTATTAAAAGTACCCAAATCAACCTCTTGTCGCTTGACATTCCATCTATTATCACTACAATAACACCGGTCAAGGCGGGGAATTCAGGTTTGCACCGCCTGGCACCCTGCCCCAGGCGCCGGAAGAACGTCCCAAATGATCCGGCGCCTCACTTTTTATGAGTTTGAGTGCACTAAAAAAAACTACCCTCAAGGAGTAGGGAGGGGTATATGTGGGGGTACGGGCGCAACCCGCACCCCCACATATACCGATCCTCTCCTCGTGATTGCCCTTTTTCAGTGGAGTTAAGTTTGTTTCACAGTCACTTCATCTAAATAAAAGAACGGCTCTGATCGGTCGTATTCTGTTAGAATGTCCCAAGAAGTTATCTTTGAAGTTAGAAATATACCTTCGCCACGTAATTTACCGTATGTCGCTCGCGAAACTTAGCATACTAACCTGATGCCATTCCAATGTTAAAAGCAAGGTGATTTCCAGGAATCATCAGAAGATAGATTGAGTTGAGGAGCTTGGAAAGCTCGTCATGAACCGCCGTGAATTTTTAAAGGCTTTGGGGGGTCTTAGCACAGTAATTCTTGGTTCGTCGTTCGTGGAGGGATGTGCCCGGAGGGAACCTGCGCTGGAAAGCCCCACCCACACGACAGCTCCACATACGACCGAGCCGTTTCCCAGTCCGAGCCCCATAGCGACCGACACTCTACAAGTAAATGGAGAGAGATCTGTGACACGAGTCGCGTTTGTGAAAACCGATGATCGTTCTACAGGCGTCCTTCAGGCGATCGATCTGTTGGAGAACAATCCCATGCAGGGTAAGAAGTTGTTTTTAAAGCCTAACTTCAACAGCGCCGACCCTGCGCCTGGATCTACCCACATCGATACACTGAAAACGCTAATCCAAAAACTCCAAGCTATGGGTTCCGATCGGATAACGATCGGAGATCGCAGTGGTATGGGTAACACTCGTGAGGTGATGAAAAGGAAAGACATCTTCCGTTTGGCTGACGAGTTGGGGTGCGAAACGGTGGTCTTCGACGAGTTGGAAAATGATGATTGGGAGAAAATGCAGGTTGAGGGAAGCCACTGGAGTCGGGGTTTCGCGGTCGCCCGCCCGGTACTAGAAGCGGATGGCGTGGTCCAGACTTGCTGCTTGAAGACCCATCGTTATGGGGGACACTTTACGATGTCTCTCAAGAATTCCGTTGGTTTGGTGGCGAAGACAGTTCCAGGTGAGGGTCATGATTACATGCAAGAACTACATAGCTCCGCTGATCAGCGATTGATGATTGCTGAAATCAACGCGGCTTATCAGCCCGATCTCATCGTGCTTGATGGTGTGGAAGCCTTTGTAACAGGTGGTCCGGATACTGGCAAGCAGGTCGCATCGCATTTGATTTTAGCCGGTACGGACCGGGTTGCCATGGATGCTATCGGTGTGGCGGTCTTGCGCTATTTTGGTACCACGTCGGCTGTGGAGCAGGGATCGATCTTCCAGCAAGAGCAAATTGCCCGAGCCGTGGAATTGAACCTCGGGATGGCTGATCCAGAGAACATCGAGTTGATCACCAGTGATCCGGAGAGCGAAGCCTATGCGGCTGAGATTTGGGAACTTTTGTTTGCAGCATAACGGATCTTATCGTCTTGGAGCGCTATCACACAAAATCTCTAACTTGTAAACTAGCCACCTGACACCTGATCAAAGATAAGCATGAAACGAGACCTGAACAGTGTGCTGAAGCGCCAGACATCTTTCGACGAA
>DUEW01000110.1 GCA_011174845.1 Anaerolineae bacterium
CCATGGTTGGACCGAAAAAGACATAGGACAAGTTGATGTTCCATTTCGATGCGTAAAGTAATTCCGCATAAAGGGTATCGTTTGTTCAGAAGTTGGTGATTATTAAAGGTTTCTTGTGGGTTTTCTAAACCTTCTATTTGAATTATTTCTTCACCTGGATAAACATCTTTGCGATAGTCTTCAGAACCATAGAGCCTGGTCATGCGGTGTTCTTTTTCCGGCAATTTTAATGGAAGCTGGGCTTGTCGAAACCCTCTTCCTATCTAGAGTTTCATTGTTGTTTGCTGCTAGAGCTTTTACGACGATTTGCTTACATAATGTGCTATTGCTATTGGTCCTCTCTATATAGCTGCCATATTAAGCAAGGGGGTCAATCATTGGATAGGCCGCGCCATTGGCCCCCGCAGTTTTATCAAACGTAGAAGTTGAATCCAAGCTGAATAAAAACGTATATATGTAAATAAACACAATAAACCACCTCAATTAATGATAAAGTAGTGGGATGTTGTTCGTTTACCTCTGGCGATGACAGAAGTTGGGTAATGTAGGAAGGTCTCAATATCTTTGATCTGAAAATAGGGCAGTCTCATTATCTTTGACATCCTACACGACACAACCTGAGGCGACAAGAACCCCTGCCCCCCCATACATCTTCCCCACAAGATCGACCTTGCCTTGGCTCGCGTCACGTTCACCCGCCGCCCCTTCCAAGAGGATCCCGAACAGCTTTGGCATTCCCTCGACATCTGATGCATCGGAGCGTAGATATCATTTCCTGCGAACGCACCTTCGGTTGCATTCTCAATTCGGAGAAGGTTCTTAGCATTTATATATGCCATCATCGCGTCCTGGTTGGAAGGCAAGAATGGACCGCTACGTTTTGATATCCCAACAACCTCCAACGGACAATCTGATGACAAGGTTCCGCCAGGGATAGGGATTTTTACCTTTTCCACCCCCATAGTTGCGCACAAATCTCTTCACGAGTATCCTTAGGTCGCGGGTCGACTTTCATCTAATCTCAACTGAGTTTTGTCATGTACATTGCTATTGAGGGTGTGATCGGCGTAGGAAAGACCACCTTGGCTCGTTTACTCCAACCGGTCTTCAATGCCGAATTGCTCCTCGAGGTCTTCGAGGAAAATCCCTTTCTCTCAGACTTTTATGGTGATCGCAAACGTTTTGCATTCCAGACGCAGATTTTCTTCTTGCTCAGTCGCTACCAGCAACAATATAAAGTAGTACCGCAGGCGCTTTCTCGGGGCGACTTAATCGCCGATTACACTTTTGAGAAAGATGCCCTATTTGCCAGGCTAAACCTTGAAGGAGATGAGCTAGCGACGTACACCCTTGTTCATCAAGCGTTAGCCGAACGAATTCCCACTCCCGATTTGATCGTGTATTTGAAAGTCGAAACGGACCTCGCCTTGCAGCGCATTGCGATGCGTGACCGATCTTACGAGCGGCTCATTGAACGGTCATACATCGACGAACTCAATCAAGCCTACGAGGCGTTCTTTCAAGATCATAAAGCCTGCCCGGTCTTAACAATTGACACGAATTCACTTAACTATGTCACTCAAAGAGATCATTTGGAGCACGTCACC
Organism: Anaerolineae bacterium; assembly: GCA_011174845.1. Lineage (GTDB taxonomy): Bacteria > Chloroflexota > Anaerolineae > Anaerolineales > E44-bin32 > DUEZ01. The sequence continues at coordinate 1,608 of DUEW01000110.1, forward strand.
CTTCGTATCCGTGCTGCGCTCGGCATCCCGCCCTTCCAACCTGAGCTTCCTCTCAGCGGAGGGCCATCATTGTGAGGATCACGCGCGAAACGCTGATCGAATTGGCGCGACGCGAAACAGAACAACGCGCTGCAATTGGGGACGTCGTCTCCGGTTACATTATCGGATCGGTTGCCAGGGACGATCCACTGCTAGGCGGAACAGCTGATATCGATCTAGTGTTGATCCACCAGGGGCCCCCGCCCGAAACACGTGAGGTTGTCCGCCTCTCAGAGCAAGTACACCTTGACATCGCACACCACATACGGGATCTCTATTCTCAACCTCGGGAGCTGCGTGTTCACCCTTGGCTCGGACCTGCGATGTGCGAACCGATATTCCTATACGATCCCCAGCATTTCTTCGAATGGGCACAGGCAGGCGCGAGGGGTCGTTTCTATCGTCCTGATCATGTCTACGCTCGAGCGCGTGCCTTTCTTATAATGGCACGACAATCGGTATCGGTAATCAAACTGTCCGACCGATGGATAAAAACCTACACCCGAGCCATATTGGAGGCGGCAAACGCAGTCGCGTGCCTAACTGGTTTCCCGGTTGCAGGACGACGCGTAGCGCTTGAACTCGAACAAGCTTCCACGGATCTCGGTCACCCAGAAGTCTATGGAGGCTTCTTGCATCTACTCGGAATTGATGCAATCCATCCCAACGACACATCCGAATTGCTCTCAGCATGGACACGATCTTTTGATCAAGCAAGCGAACTCTCTTCCGAGCCTGAATTGGCTCCCTGTCGACGATCGTATTATTTGAGCGGCTTCCAAGCTATCTTAGAAGCAGGACGTCCTGATGCTATCATCTGGACATTGCTCACAACTTGGGAGCGCGCCATTCATTCGCTTAAAGTCTCTGCGAGAGCCGCACTCTTCCTGCCTGTATGGGAGGGAGCCTTAGAACAACTTAGGCTCACCTCTGCAGGATCTGAGGCGCGCAACGACGAATTAGAGAGATACATAGATCAAATGGAAGAAATCGTTGAATCGTGGGCCGAGCGAAACGGAGCCTGAACACACACTGGAGAATAGAGCCATGAAGAAGTTTGTCGCGGTTGCAGGAAACATCGGGGTAGGAAAATCGTCCCTGGTTGAATTGCTTTCTGAGCGATTGGGTTGGGCGCCCTTCTACGAACCGGTGGGCGAAAACCCATACCTCGCCGATTTCTACCAGGATATGCGCACCTGGTCATTCCAGTCACAGATCTTTTTCCTCTCCCGAAGGTTGCGAGCTCACCGACAATTGCTGGATCATTCCACTTCTGCCATCCAGGATCGCACAGTCTACGAAGACGCGGAGATCTTCGCCTACAATCTGTACCTTCAAGAACACATGGCTGAAAGGGACTATCAAACCTATCGCGAACTTTATCAGGTGCTCACCCAGTTTTTGCCTCCACCCGACCTTGTCGTCTATCTGCGCGCTACCGTCGAGACATTGGTTCAGCGCATCGCTAATCGAGGCCGCGATTACGAACAACAGATTGAGCGAGAATATTTAACCCGTTTGAACTCCCTCTACGAATCCTGGATCGAGAATTTTACCCTCTGCCCTGTGCTCACCGTCCCAGCTGATGATCTCAATTATGTTGCCTATGACAGTCATTTGGATCTGATCGTCTCGAAAATACAAGAAAAACTCGCCGGCAAAGAGGAAGTCATCTTCGAAGACGCGGAAGTGGCTCACGTCAACAATCGTTCTTTCTAATCCCGGGTGCACCCAAATTCGTTGACGAAACTACTTGGTGGAGCAAGAATGGGGATTTGTGCGGCGGCTACCCCGCCGCACAAATCCCCATTCCTCCTGATAAATGTTTGCGCGCCAACTTCTAAAAGATGCACGCCTCACCCTGTAATGCTTGCTTCGCCTCATTGAATCCTGTACAATGCTTGTAGGTACCATATCGGGCGACTACGTTTCCACCGCCAAGGGAGAGAGCCCGGTGACCGTCATCAAGGTTTCATCCCAGTCACGCACCTCGGCTGTTGCCGGCGCCATTGCAGGGGTTATCCGGGAACATCAACGAGCAGAGGTTCAGGCAATCGGCGCTGGTGCGGTCAACCAAGCTATTAAGGCCGTCGCCATCGCACGCGGCTACCTTCAAGAAGATGGCTTGGATGTCATCTGTATCCCAGAGTTCACCACGGTGGAAATTGACGGCAAGGAACGTACTGCCGTGCGTCTTGTTGTCGAACCCCGCTAATTCCTTCTATTAATGAAACCTAACGTCAACCGCAACGATGGTCCCTGCTCATATACAACGCGCGCACTGCAGTCCTAAGAGAGCCTTAAGTTACCCTGAGGCCATGTTTTCATACCTCAGGTTTCGTAGTGGGTTCTTAACAGCATTGACTTCCGAAGACAGAATGACTTCGGAAGTCACGAGTCACTCCTTAAATTGTCTTACAGCTTGTGACGCTAGCCCAGCACACTTGCTGATCAGAATGCAGACAGTGATTACAGGCGGACCTTCTAGTCTTGCGTGATCCTAGGCAAATCGAGCAAATGATTCTCCATTGCTAATTGTACATTTGCATACTGATAAAGCGTGCTCAAGGTTCGCTCAGTACTCTGGACAGTGCTGATCACCTGCTCCGCATGAACACTCGCTGCAATACGTTCAATGTCGGTCTTGCGATCTTCGTTCTGCACAGAGGCCTCTGCACCCAAAGCGTTGATCATGATGTCACGCCATAGGCTGAGCCAAATCTCCAGTGTCTTTATCGCTCGGCCGCGCAACTCCTGGATGCTTTCGTTCCTCTTTCGCTTAAATCTTTCCGCGTAGTTGAAACGTTCGATCCGATTCTCTTCAAGAAGCGAGAATAAATCCTCGAGCAACGCTTTGCGTTGCTCCATCTTCTCCGGGTCTTCTTTTAACTGTAACGCAAATCCCGGGCGCCCTGCAGCCAACCCGGCCAGCAAACGAGCCCTCTCAGCTGATTCCCCCAGAGAGATCAATCCTGTTTCAAGTTCCGACTGTGAGAGAGCCCGTAAAGGTATCACCTCACAACGTGAAACGATGGTGGGCAATAGAGATTCCGTCGAACGTGCGGTCAGCAACATCACGACCTGTGGGGCGGGTTCCTCCAGGGTCTTGAGCAACGCATTGGCGGCGCTTTCGCTTGCCTCCCAGAAGCGTAACAACAACGCGACCCGCCAGCGTCCCTCAAAGGGCGATAAGGCTAATTGTCGTTGCAAGAGGCGAATTTGCTTCACCTTCACCATACTGCTTATGTGTCTCACCTCATGCATTTCCCCCACCCCCCCTGCCGTCTGCTCCTCCCTCACACTCACTCCATTGCTGACAGGGTCATCCGCAACGATCTCATCAAGTTGCCCAACTTCGACCACATGCAGATCGGGGTATTGTTGCTCGGAAATCGTGACACACGCCCGACATAAACCACAGTATTCACCAGGGGATGGTGGCGCCTCACAATTCAAGGCTTGTGCAAAAGATAGCGCCAAGGTTCGTTTGCCGACAGAATCGGGTCCTATGAAAAGGTAAGCATGCCGCACACTACCTGATGCGATGTGGCTTCTCAGCAGGTTCACCGCCCATTCGTGTCCAAGCATTCCCCAAGTCATGTCCTGATTGTAGCCCACTTGTCTGCCCGGTCACAAGGGGGAGAGGTCTAAGATAGGGGAAGATGGGTCAGCTATTCTCACCCTCACCCCTCCCTCTCCCTAAAAGGGAGAGGGGGATTATCGCCCAAATCAAGTCACATGAACGGACCCTGCCCTCAGGGTATAATCACTCGTAGAAAGTATGAGAGGAGGGTTCCACTTGCTTAATCGGTTTCTGAACCACCCAACCCTGTCGCGTATCCGCCGTAATCACGGTCTCGAACACGCCACCATACACGTCCTAACGGAACGATACCCCAACACCACATTCATCGGCCGATCCGATGGTCGGGGGTTCTATATTTATGGACATGTTCCCACAGAAGCTGTTCGGAATGCCGTAAAGGAGGCTTTAGACCGATTGCGGAACGGTGAACGCTCACTCGCGATCCATCCGACATGCGGCACCAACATCGTTACAGCCGGGCTATTGGCCGGTACCGCATCTTTCATCTCCCTACTCGGAGCTAAGGATGAAGATTGGCGTGAGCGGATAAAACGCTTACCGACAGTCGTTGCTGCCACCACCCTCGCTCTCTTCTTCGCTCAACCGATCGGCAGAGCCGCTCAGGAACATCTAACGACTGAACCCAACCCAGGCCTCTTGGAAATCGTTGCTGTGCATCCTCTCAGAAGTGGCCGGGGAAATGTCCATCGCATCCTGACAGCGAATTGATATGCATCAGTCGAAGCCGACCGTCTATTTGATCTATGGCGACGATGAGTTCACCATCGCTCGCATTATCCATCAATTACGTGAGAAGCTTGGAGATTCGACAACAGCCGATTTGAATATCCAACGATTTTCAGCGGTGGGTCTTGACGTGGGAGCTCTGGAGGAAGTCTGTTCTGCGATACCCTTTCTCTCACTCCGCCGCTTGATCATCCTGGAACATGTAGAACACTTAACTCGGGACAAGACGTGGGTTGATTCAAGAAGTGAACGATTCTTCAACTTCTTAGAGAACATACACGAGACCACGGCCCTTGTCCTCATCGAGCACGTCGACATCCAAAGTAATAAGAAGCTCGAAGGCTATAAAACCAGATCACCTTTCTATCAATGGGCTGAGTCACGTCATCCCCATAGAGCTTACCTCATTCCGTGTTCCACTCCAAAAGGCGGAGCGTTCTTACATTGGTTAATGGAGCATTGCAGGGATCTGGGAGGCGAGATCGAACCTACCGCGGCGCATATGCTCGCGGAATTTGTCTCTGAAGACCCCTTGCTGGCCGACCAAGAAATAAAGAAGCTCCTTGACTTCGTAGACCTAAGTCGTCCTATTAGTAAAGACGACGTCGAGCGTCTGACCCCTTTTCACGGCCAAAGTAATGTCTTCGCCATGGTGGACGCCATTGGTCTTCGTCAAGGTCAGGAGGCACTGCGACACCTTCATATATTGCTGGAGGACAGCGATTCGGGTTACGCTTTCGCGATGATTGTGCGTCAATTTCGCTTGCTGCTTCAGGCACGAGAAGCGCTTGACGACGGGAAAAATCCAGACCAAGTGTTGTATTTACCAAGATTCGTCGTCGAAAAAATACGCTCCCAGGCTCGCAACTTCACACTTAAAGACCTCGAGCTCATCTACCATCGTTTACTTGCGATTGACTTGGCATCAAAAACCAGCCAGGCCTCTTACGAAGTCGAACTTGATCGATTCATCGCTGAACTATCAGCATAATTCCACGCTTTACCCTGAACCGAGATGCTCTTTTGACTGTGTTAAAGAAAGGGTCACATGTGGAACGGGATAAATGAGGGGGTGTGGGCAAAGTCTACACCTCCACATTTATCTCGTTTGCATTCCCCCAGGTAGGCTTTTTTCCATGCAGTCAGCGGTGTATTCAGAGAGTCGATGGCAACATATCGCACGGTGCTTCGGTCCACTCTTTGATCCCCAACCAGAAATGATCCGGTTGAACAGCTGCGCTCGTTCGCACATCGACTCCAATAACAGACCTGGGAGGATCCTCGCCTGCCGTCGAAGGGTGTATGATACACAGATTTGGTGGGCGACCATATTTATCACGATAATAAATAGCCGCACGTTCAATACGCACCCCAAGGTTAATCTTGAGGTCCCCGTCAAACCATAACATGCCAACTTTCACCTCACCCCTCCTTGATTGATTAGCACCTTTTCTAAATGCCATGTCTCACGTTCAACCTCTTGGGAGAGCAGGCAACGCATACCGCTCGCTGTACGCAAACGGAAGAACCTGCGCTGGATTACACCATTACGATGTGATTTTGTCTCGGTATGAAAACTCTCAACGCTCCTCACACGGTGGCGACGTCCACGCCAGGTGAACTCAAGAGGTAATTTCCCGCAGGTCAGCGGCACCACCGTCACCAATTCCCTGTACTCGACACTCGTCATCAAACCGTCTCCTCATACTTCTCTATCTCGGGTAAGGCATCTACCAAGAGGTATTTTCTCTGTTGATTCTCAAGACATTGAATCTGTGAAAGGCACGGATCTCGCAAAAGATTTGCTTCATTACTCTCCCCACTGAACCTGGGTAATTGGGAAACAAGGACTTCGATGCGCGTCGAAGCCATGAACCACCCCAGGAACAACTTGATCAACGATATCAGCGAGACGATCATCAGGCCGCAAAAAAAGCCCAACACCACCGCCTCAACCTGAGCCTGAGCGTTTGTAACGCCTTCGAAATTCCATGTCCGATTGCGCACGATAAGGTGTACAACGAACACGGTCATTACCAAACCACCGAACGTACGAAGCAAAGGGCGCATCATTTCTCAAACTCGATAGCCGGCAACGGCGACATCCCGGTAGCACGCCATCCCGCGACGGCAAGCTTCGACGCTGTATCTAGATCACGCAGGCTCAGCCATGCCACATCTGCGATATTGACATCCGAGCCCGAAGTAAATTGGAATCTACCAACCGCTGTCTTGCCCTTAAGAAAAGTGTTCTCATCCGGTACCACCTCGAGCACCCCTCGATGATCAGGTAAGTCACGCAAGGAGGCTGGAAGAGGTGCGGGTGCTGCTGCTAAAAAGTGCACGCCGACCTCAACACCGACATGCACAATATGCTTTAACGCAGCAAGAGCGTTCTCCTCTCGCTTATCCGTAAGCCAAACCAAGTCATCAATCAGGAGGACCAAATGCGGACTAGCTACACCCGAAGAGAGCCTCCTTTCGGCCTCCTGCGAAAGCCAAGTGAGCAATTCCTCTGCAAACCTGGGTTCTGTCGCCAGATCGGTTAAAGCGTGAGGCAACGATTCAAGGACAGCCAATTCTCTGCCACCAATGTCAATCCCCAACATGCTCAATTGAGACCGACGACTGGTCAGAGCAAGGGACATCATCAGAGTGCGAATAAGCTCTGATTTGCCATATCCCTTCGGTGCATAGACGAGTAAATTCCATGTGGAGGGCCTATGTAGATTAAGGAGCAGAGGCTTACCCTCGATGGACATACCAACCACGGCTGTCGAAGCCGAGAGACCAGGCAAGGCGTGCAACAAGGGCAACAATCGCAACTCAGTTCCTTGTTGAAGAGGAACATCGATCGTTAACCCTTGCAAACGTTCGGCAATTCGCAAACCCGAGACCCCTATCGCCTCGGCCACCTCCTCTGCTACCTGTAGGACCTTATTCGCGTGCGTACCCGACACTGGAGTGAGGTGGTACCGGACCCAATGGCTTCCGACCTGCCCACCTTGAACACGCGCCGGCAAGTCGAGCGAGGAAAGCGCGCGCTCAATGCTGTCGGCCTGCCGGTCAAGGTAGGGACGATTTAAGAAAGATTCACCCACATTGCACCTCCGTGAGATACAAGAATTAGAACTTGTGTTCTATTTTACCAGAACATTTGTTCTTTTGTCAAGTCTAAAAACTGACCTCAGGACTTGAGTTTTGACCAACTGGAGAACGGGCTTCCTAAAGTTGTTTAGAGAAAATCATCTTCACAAGCGGAGGCGGTTCCCACGCTACTGTCTTGCCGGGCTTCGGCGGGAGCTCAGCCGAACGGCGTGGAAGCCCAACCATGAATGTCATTCTGAGCGCCGGCAGGCGCGACGAAATCGTACCCGAAGGGTGAGAATCCCTATGATTCAACGGCTTCAGTTGCTGCATCATAGGGATCCTTCGCGGAGCCTGTCCTGAGCCCCTCGGCTTCACTCGGGCCCTACGGCTCCGCCGAAGGGCTCAGGATAACGTTCGAGGATATGACAGCATACCGCAATACCTTATCGATCACTTCTACCAAGAGGCGACTCCTATGCTACAATCCAAGTCAGATAGATAGGTGAGAAGAATGATCGACGTACGACCTTCACCCATTTCGGGTACATGGTATCCAGGTGATCCGGAGACACTCGCCCAATCGATCGACCACTATCTCAATGACATCGTCATCACCCCTCTACTTGGTGAACTAAAGGGTGTGATCGTCCCCCATGCTGGGCATCGATATTCAGGCCAAGTCGCCGCGCATGCATTCCGCTACCTAGAGGGGCTCACACCCGAAGTCGTTGCCGTGATTTCGCCCCTCCACCACCCCCATCTCGGCCAAGTGCTCACCACAGGCCACGATGCTTATGGGACACCGTTAGGCAATGTGCCCGTTGATCACGCGCTACTTCAGCGATTCGAAGCCGAACTGAACGAGAACGGAGGGATTGAAGTTTCGTACGTCAGAAACGATGGTGAACACTCCTTAGAAATCGAACTCCCCTTCTTACAACGCGTTCTTCCTCAACCTTTCCGCCTACTACCACTGATGTTGCGTGATCAATCCCGGCCAACCGTCGAGGCTGTTGGTCACGCATTAGGAAAAGTGCTGATTGACCAGTCTGCTATCCTCGTCGCCAGCTCTGACCTGTCCCACTTCTACCCTCAGCCGATGGCACAACGCTTAGATGCGGAGGTTCTCTCACGCATCGAGGCTTACGATCCATCCGGTGTCCTTTCTGCTGAAGAGGAGGGGTTGGGATTCGCATGCGGACGCGCTGCGG
>DUEW01000111.1 GCA_011174845.1 Anaerolineae bacterium
AGATGGCAGCCTGCGTGCGGTCGGCTAATCCTAATTTGCCCAGGATATTGCTAACATGGGTCTTGACGGTCTTTTCACTGATGAAAAGTTTTTCAGCGATCTCTCGGTTGTTCAAGCCGTCGGCGATGAGATGCAATACTTCATGCTCACGCTCGGTCAATCCGTCATAGGTGTCAGTCGCGGTACGGCTGGCCGAGGGTTCCTCCGCCGCCACGGCGGACATTAATTTTTTGGCGATTTCCGGATGCAATTGAACCTTGCCAAGATGAGCGTCGCGCACCGCCTGCACCAATTCGGTCGGTTCAATGTATTTGAGTAGATAGCCTTGCGCCCCCGCGCGGATGGCGGGCAATACTTTGTCCTCTTCACTGAAACTGGTCAGGATGATGATGCGCGAATCTGGACTGTATTCGATGATCCTAGGCGTGGCTTGAATTCCGTCCATTTCAGGCATCACCAGATCGAGCAGCACGATATCGGGCTGTGTGTGGCGTGCTAAGTCCACCGCTTCGATTCCGTTCGTTCCCTCACCAACAATTTCCATATCACTTTGCAGATCGATGAATATCCGCAGCCCCTGGCGCACGATGGCGTGGTCATCCACCACTAGCACCCGGATTTTCTTACCTGGGGAACTAGCTTGTTGAGAAAGGGAACTATCATTGTCCATACTCTTCTCCATTAATTCGATTCTACATCGTTATGATCATACAGATTCAACGATTGTGGGAAATAATGGAATAGAAGATAGGCCGATGTTGTATCTAGTATAGAGTTAAGGGGTAACTGTGAGATTCTTGATCGATTTTTATCACCGGCCAAACCATATATTCGAAGGGTTTCGAGTAGACTGAAATCGTAGGGTGACTCGTAGAAAACAAGCTTTTCAATCCAAACCCCCTGCTTTAGGAAGTGAACTCATAACCTGATGGTTTCTAAGGTTCACACTCTTTGGAAATCGAGTGTAGAGATTGTCTCAAAAGCTATGCCTATGGACAGTGAGAATACCCTATACCCTGTGATGTCATTGCGAGGAGCCCTCCCTCAATCTGTCATTGCAAGGAGCGGAGCGACGAAACAAACTTTTACTTGAGGAGATTGCTTCGCCCCTGCGGGGCTCGCAATGACATGATAGGGGGAGATTGCTTCGCTCCTTCGTCGCTCGCAATGATAGGAAGAGATGCTACAAGCGCTACACTGCCCCGCTTGGGTATCGCTTTTGGGACAGCCCATACAATATAGTTCAAATCGAATCGCTGATTTAAACCTGAGTGAAGTGTTCTTCTTCTATCTCCCGCCAGTTAGTCATCTCTGGCAGGCGCATGAAGGCAGCAAGCATGGGGTGAACCTGCTGTACGAGCTCAGCCATCAACAACGCTAATCTCCGCATGGAGAAATGGGCATTGGGCTGTGAACGCAGTTCACATAGGTGATACACCTCTCGCAGGTTGAGCGTCATCAGCACTCTTCGGTTGAAGGCGTTGGGGACGAGGTACGCGGCCACATGCGGGTTCCAACCCGCCAGCTCATGATAGGCCTCGACGGCGGCATTCATCGCCTCTCGATAGCTCGTCTCGAAACCTGCTTCAGTGATTAGTTTTGGTACTGCGTACCCTTCCTTCGCAGTCAGTCGTTGAGGGGTCTGCGTCATCATGCGATGACGTTTAAGTTCCAAATAGGCGCCTTGATCGATCAGGGCCTCAAAGGTGTAGGTGGCATGCTCCAACTCCCGGACGGGTATGTCAAAGCGGTCTAAGCGCTCAAGAATCGTCTTAGCCAAATCGAGACGCGCGCCTTCCTCCAACAATCTGACATGCGCCAACGCCTGCTCGAATGAGCAGGTCCCATGAGCATATAACGCGGCCGCCATCACGCGCGATTCGGCCTCTGGATCGTAGTCGATCAAACGTAGCGATCCGTTGCTTCGATCCAATCCCAGTTTCGCTGCATAGGCTGTCAAGTCCTCCCGCGTCGCCGTTAAATAGGGCACCTGATCGGCGTACTTGACCAGCGTCGGCACCTCAGTCTGGGCAACTTCCTTTATCGTTTGACCAATCTCACGCACCTCCGCCAAGGGATGGGAAAGCATCTTTCGGATGGCATGCTCCAGCGCGCGAGCGTTGATCGTCATACCCACATTCGCTAGCGCCGCTGCGGGGAGCAGGAAACGACATGCGTCCACATATTTACTGCGCGTTCGGTTTTCCCACGCCGAGTCACTTTCCCCTTCTTTTCTAGGTAAACGTTTCCGGATAAGTCTCCCCACAGGTTCAAGGGAATCATGGTAAGCCTGGAACAGACGATCACAGCATTTACGGTAAATCGGCTCCCGAGATCCACCGACCACCTCGCGTGGAAGGTGATACCCACCAGGAGCCCACATCTGATAGCGGGTGGATTTCTCCGTATAGGATGCAAGGCGGTTGGATTCGATACACTCCGTGGCTAAGCGGGAAATATTTTCGAGGGCAATGTGCAGAACGGCGTGTTCAGCGACCGAGGCATGACCATAGCCCACGACCCACTTTTCATGGAACTCGGCCGATTTCTCGTCTGTTAACTCATCGGCGATCTCCCGAAAAGTAAGCGGTGACCTCGAGGTCTTAGCGAAGGTCACCGCGATCGTCTCAGGGCTGAGTTGCCGCGGGCTTAATAAATATATCTGTCGCTGAAACTGCTCAGACATCATCCCTCTCCATCACAATGTCTAATATTTGACGTGATTGTTGGATATCTTTTTTGATTTGTGAGACGAGTGCCTCAGGATTTGAGAAGCGTCTTTCCTCTCGTAACCGCTCGATAAAGGCCAATTCGATCTCTTGGTGGTACAAATCATCATCGAAGTCCAGCAGGTGTGTTTCCATCGTGGTTGCCCCCTGGCTTTCCTCGAATGTAGGGCGAACACCGATATTGGTCACGGCTTTCCATTTCTGCCCTGCCACCTCAGCCAGACAGACGTATACCCCTGGACCGGGGTAAGCCCTTCCCTGCTGGATTCGGAGGTTCGCAGTTGGAAAGCCGAGGCGCTTACCCCTATCGGAGCCTGCCACGACCTCACCCGTGATCGTAAAATTCCTCCCCAAATATGCCGTCGCTAAACCGATCTCACCAACGCGCAGAGCGTTCCTGATCCGCGTTGAACTCACCACCTCACCATCAACGCGCACGGGCGTTACGACCTGCAATTGAAACCCTCGTTCCGCACTTACCCGCTCAAGAAAATCTCGATCGCCTTCCCGCTGATATCCAAAAGCAAAATCCTCACCGACCCACAGATGACGGAAGTTAAGCTGCGCTTGAAGTAAATCAAGGTATGAACTCGCCCTTATCCGTGCGAGTTCGAGATCGAAACCCTGGGTGATTACATAGTCGACACCCAGATTGCCCAACAGGGCAGCTTTCTCTTCAGGTGAGGTGATATAAAAAATTGGTTTTCGTCCACGAAAAACAGCGGAAGGATGAGGAAAGAATGCTAACGCAACAGAAGGAATGCCTGCAGCCTTGGCATCAGAGACCAGACCTTGAATGATCTTCTGATGACCCCGGTGTACACCATCAAAGGAGCCAATGGTTAAATAACAACGATCGAGGTGGATAGAAATAAGATCTTGAATGTGCTGCATCGTGTTGGCTACCCCAAGAAGACCTTGCGGGGGTGCCACTTCTCACCACCCTCGACGACCTCAAGAATGGCTACCAAATCACCATTGGGTCCGATCGCCCTTGCCGTCCCGCTCGAACCCATACCTGCTTGAATGCGGCGTCCATTTCTAATACGTTCTAGATCTTCCCCTTCGACCTCAACGATCGGCAAATCGGGTAATGCATCCGCAGCTGGCCGAAGATACCGCTCCCATTTATTGGTAAGAAATCCAACCTCTAACTTTGGTAATGGAATAGCGTCCTCCAATGAGAATGGGCCTGCTTTGGTCCGACGTAGGTTGGCCAAATGCGCACCGGTTGAGATACGTTCCCCTAGATCGTGAGCAAGCGAGCGGATATACGTTCCAGCTGTACACTCGATGTCCAAGACCAGATCCGGAGGGTTGTATTTCAAGACTTCCAAGTGGTTGATGGTCACCATGCGAGGATCAAGCTGGACTTCCTTACCCGAACGTGCTAATTTGTAGGCTTTCTCACCTTGTACTTTGATCGCACTATAAGGCGGCGGCACCTGCTCGATTTCACCCCGGAATTCGGGGAGAACAAGTTGGATTTCTTCCAACCTTGGCACGTTTTCACTCCGACGCACCACCGGCCCTTCTGCATCGTAGGTCTGGGTCGTGGCACCAAATCTGACCACTGCCTCATAGCACTTCGAGGAAGTGGAGAGATATTCGCTTAATCGCGTCGCAGGGCCAAGGCAAAGGATTAACACTCCAGAAGCTCGTGGATCCAGCGTGCCAGCGTGTCCAACCTTACTCACCCCCGTTCCCCGCCGAACAAGAGAAACAATTTTGTGTGATGTTGGACCTACCGGTTTGTCAACAATGATCAGACCAAAATCCTTCATTTCCCTTTCCCCGAGTCGGATTCGAAGATCGCACGTGTGGCGGAAATCACTCTCTCCCTCACCTGCTCAAGATCGCCGGTGACCATCGCCCCTGCTGCTTGATGGTGGCCACCACCTCCGAACGCAGCTGCCAGAGGAGCGATATTCAAACCTGCCCGAGAACGCCAACTAACTTTAACGGTCCCCCCAGGCTGTTCGATAAAAATCACCGTCACCTCAGCACCATCGATAGTGGACAAGAGATTAATCAAATCGGCGTCATCCTTGCCCGTATAGCCTACATGTTGACGATCCTCCAAGGTTAGACTCGTCCAAACCAAGCCGTCTTCCTGCTCCAAACGCGAGAGGCCGCGGCCCCAATACCGAGCGGCGACGAAGCTTCTCCTATTAAGCGAACGCTCGTAGATCTCTGCCAGTGGCGCTCCATATTCAATCAACCGAGCAGCCACTTGAAGCACTTTAGGTGTCACATTTGCCGTGCGAAAGCCAATGGTATCCGTAACTAATCCTGCGAGGAGATTCGTGGCTACATGGGAATCAACATCCAGCCCCAATGGATCTGCCAGATCGAAGAGGATTTCAGCCGTGGCCGCGGCCTGAGGATCGACAATATTTACTGCTCCAAAGTGCGTGTTTGTTGGATGGTGGTCGATATTAACATCGACACTTCGAGGAAGATCTTCAGATTTAAAACCAGTTCGTTCAAATTCGGAACAATCCACTGCGATCAGTAGATCACAATCCGTTGGGAAGGTTCGCTGCACCTCATCCGAACCTGGCAAAAAACGAAAACGGCTCGGCACACCATCAGCAAGGATCGAGCTGACCTGTTTCCCGGCATTCTGCAAACAGAGAGTGAGAGCGACTAGGGAACCAACTGCATCGCCGTCAGGTCTCTCATGAGCGACGATGGCCACCCCCGCTGCCCCCTCAATTAATCGCCGAAGCTCAGCTATCTGGGGTTTCACTGGTCTCCCCCTCACCATTAGACTTTTCAGCGCTCAACATATCTAACAGCTCATCGATGCGAGCACCACGCTCTTGAGAAAAGTCCCACCGGAATCGGAGTTGAGGGAAGGAGCGGAGTCGAACACGGGAGGCTAATTCACGGCGCAAGAAACCCTGTGCCCTCTTTAACGCACGAAGCACCTCTTCCCTCCTCTCCTCTCCCCCAGTTGCGGTGACATATATCGTGGCGTAAGCCAGCTCACGATCAACCTCAACCGCAGTCACCGTAAGCATGGAAAGGTGTGGATCGGTGACTTCGCGATGAAATAGCTCCGAGATTTCCTGCTGGATGCGATAACCGATACGTCGCGCCCTAGCTTCACTCACCATCAGTCACATCTCACTCCACAGCCAAGGTCTCTTCTTTGTAGCACTCGAGGATGTCGCCGATCTCAAAACCATCAAATCCTTTCAGACCAACACCACATTCAAACCCGGCGCGAATTTCACGCACATCATCTTTCTCGTGCTTGAGTGAGACCATCGGTCCTTCGAAGATAACTTCTCCTTCATGTACAACGCGTACTTTCGAATTGCGTCGGAGTTCACCTTCCAAAACCATGCAGCCAGCGACGTTTCCGATTTTTCGAATGCGGAAGACGGCCCGAACCTCAGCTCGACCTAATTCAACAACTTGGGTCTCGGGTTCCAACATCCCTTTGAGCGCTTTCTCGATATCTTCTGTAAGGCGATAAATGATGTCGTACAAACGGATATCAACTCCTTCAGCGTCGGCGGCTCTCTGTGCCGCTTGGTCAGCGATGACATTGAAGCCAATCACAATGCCATCTGAAGCAGCGGCTAACATCACATCATTTTCGCTAATGTTCCCAGTCGCAGCGTGCAGCACATGAACTTGGATATCCCCGGCACTCAATTCCTTTAATGAAGAGGTGATGGGTTCAAGGGACCCCTGCACGTCAGCCTTGATCACTAAGCGCAACTCTTGCGTCTTACCTGCCTTATATGCTTCAAACACTTGATCCAGTGACAGGACTTTCGGTCCCACTCGTTCTTCCAGCAGCCGAGCTTTCCGTTCCTCAACGGTTGTCCGGGCTTGTCGCTCCGATTCGGCTACGGTGAACAATTCCCCAGCCCTGGGCACATCCGATAGACCCAATACAGAGACCGGTGTTGAAGGCAACGCCTCTTCGATCGAGTTCCCCACATAATCAAACATCGCACGTACTCGACCGTACGTGGTCCCAATGATCACGACGTCCCCGACTTTTAACGTGCCGTTTTGTACCAGCAGGGTCGCCAACACACCCTTCGATCGATCCAGTTCGGCTTCAATGACGGTCCCCAAAACCTTACCCGCCGGATTTGCCTTTATTTCGATCGCGTCCGAGACGAGAACGATCGCCTCGAGCAAATCATCGATCCCCTCTCGCATCTTGGCTGACACTGGGACGACCATTGTCTCGCCGTCCCAATCGTCGGGCACCAAACCAACATCGGCCAACTCTTGTTTAACCCGGTCCGGATTTGCGCTGGTGCGGTCGATCTTATTTAGAGCCACCAGGACAGGGACACGGGCGGCACGTGCGTGAGCCAAAGCTTCACGGGTCTGAGGCATGACGCCGTCATCGGCTGCGACTACGAGCACTGCAATGTCAGCACCTTGTGCTCCTCTCGCGCGCATTGCCGTGAAAGCCTCATGACCAGGGGTATCCAAAAAGGTTATCGTTTGATCATTATGTACGATCTGATAAGCAGCGATATGTTGAGTGATCCCACCCACCTCCCCCTCGGCGACATTTGCTTCCCGGATCGCATCTAAAAGGGTGGTTTTTCCATGATCCACGTGACCCAACATCGTCACGACAGGTGGGCGTTGTGTTAACGCCTTCGGATCTTCATCGCCGATTAAGCGACGCCAATCGGGCACAACCACACCCTCTTCACCCTCTTCAATCTCGGGGGGCAATACGGGTTTGGCTTCGAAACCAAACTCCTCCATTACGATAGCTGCAGTATCAAAGTCAATCTGCTGGTTGATGTTGGCCATCACGCCACTCGCCATTAGACTCTTAATGACATCAATTGGGCTGACTTCTATACTCGCCGCCAACTCACGAACAGTTAGACTTTCTGGTATTTCGATGACTTTCTGGCCATTCTCGCTCATACCGCACCTCCGGCTCGAGCACATCGGCCGCGCCGAGCGAGTGGGGCCATTCGGCTAAGGGGATCGCCTGTAAGGATTCACTCGCATTTCGGCGCATCCAGCGAACTGAATCGCCTTTGCCATACTACTCGTCCGATAAATCATCCATGAAAGCGGTTAAGGCTGCACTGGCTTCAGCCGATAATTCAGTCCGTAAAGCTCGTGCTAATGAACCTTGCAAGGCCAATTGCCAGCAAGACCTTTTATCATGAAGGTAGGCTCCACGGCCAGACGCTTTTCCGGTGAGATCAACCTTCACGCCGTCCGGACCTCGCACAACTCGGATGAGGGAGCGCTTTGGTAGGACCTGCCTACAACCGACACAAGTCCGGTGAGGGACATGACGGCGTCGTCTCGCTTTCCTAGATGTCACGGTCAGATCTCTCGTACTCAAACTTTGATCTAGTATTCAAGATCTTCCCAATCTTCTTCCGCACGCTTTCTTCGACGTTTGACAATCATCTCGCCGGTGTCAGGGTCATACTCAACCACGCGCGAGACCTTTTTCCGTTTCATACGCTTATCTTCATCAAATGGGAAGATCTCTTCTTCTCCTCCCTCTTCGGTAGCGGTTACGATGGCCTCCAGGTCCTCAGCATATGTATCGAAAACCTCTTCTACGGTTGCCACAGGTTCGAGTGCTTCTGGTGCTTCCTCAACCTCAAGTCCCTCTTCCGCTTCAACCACGACCTCCACTGGCTCTTCGATTTCTGCCTCGCTGACCTGAGGTTCTTCCGGAAGAGGTTCCAGCACTTCAAGGACCTCCGGAACCTCCACCACCTCCTCTTCAACTTCTGGGACTTCCTCAACGACGACTTCTACCTCAACTTCCGGATACTCGTAAGTAGTCAGTTTCTTTTGCAGCTCTTGCATGGCCTTCGGCCCAACACCTGGCAAAGCAAGGATCTTATCCTCATCGAGCTCAAGTTGCTCCATCACTTGACCAGCAGTTAGGTAACCTTCCTGTGTGAGCAAGTTCAAAACCCGAGTCGAGAGCCCGATATCTTCCAAGGCCACGTCGTATGCAGTGGATGGGATGACAGCCCTAATGGCCTCCAACTTTTCTTGTTCACGTTTACGGGTTGTTTCTCGCCGACCCATAACCTCAAGTTGAACCCGATCGACGAAGTCTCTCATCTTCTGATATTCCTCAGGCGTCACGGGTCGGTTCTCAGCCTTTTTCGTCAATACGGTTTCAATTTCGGGTAGGAGGTTTACCTCACGCGAAGCGATATCCTCGAACGTCTTGTCGGAGGTCAGTAGTGCAATCGAATCCACGGCCGATTCTGGAAGGCTTTTGATATCGATGCGCCAGCCTGTAAGCTTCGCCGCCAGACGTGCGTTTACCCCCGCCCGGCCGATCGCTAAGCTAAGTTGATCCTCTGGCACCACTACCATTGCAGTTTTGCTATTCTCCCGGTCTTCGTCCAGATAGACTCCCGCCACACGGGCTGGGCTAAGCGCTTTGGCAATAAAGGTGGCTGGGTCGGGATTCCATTCGATCACGTCGATCTTTTCGTCGTTCAAGTCGCGTACAACGGACTGGATGCGCACGCCGCGCAAACCAACGCACGCGCCAACGGGATCGACACCCTCACGTAAGGCCGCCACGGCTACCTTGGCACGCTTGCCGGCTTCACGAGCGATCGCCTTGATCTCCACCAGACCCTGATGGATCTCAGGCACTTCCATTTCAAGTAGGCGTCGCAACATCGCCGGATGCGTGCGCGAAACCACGATGACCGGTCCTCTGGATGATTTGCGTACCTCAAGGACATAAACACGGATGCGATCGCGGACCCGAAAGCGTTCGCCAGGGATCTGTTGATTTCTGGGCAAAATCGCTTCTGCCCTGCCCAACAAGCCAACAGTTACCGCTTGCGGCGTGATGGAATGCACGGTCCCGTGGACCATGTCACCCTCACGCTCGATAAATTCCGCGTACTGTGCCTCACGCTCGGCTTCCCTCAGACGTTGCAACATCACTTGCTTCGCCGTTTGAGCTGCAACCCGTCCGAAGTTCTTGGGAGTGGATTCAACCATGACCACACCCCCAAGCTCCGCATCAGGTTCGAACTTGCGCGCCTTTTCCAGCGAGACCTCCGTAGAAGGATTCTCTACCTTCTCAACGACCTCTTTCTCGGCATACACATGAACTTCACCCGTCTCCGAGTCGATCTCGACCTCTACATTTTGAGCACTAGACGCGTAGGTCGAACGACGGTAAGCCGAGATCATAGCCGCCTCAAGAGTTTCCATCACCGTATCTTGTGGGAGACCGAAACGCTCAATGATCTCATTGAATGCTAAGGCAAATTCGCTTTTCATCTTCTTACTTCCCCTGTCAGGCGTTTACTTGAGGCTTATACGTAGAAAAAAGTGGGGAGAGCCCACTTTTCCGGAAAACCTCTCAATCAGAAACCTGACGACTTTATTCTAGCATAGCGATGTGCACCCCGCAAGGGCGACGTATGCTCAGGGTTCATTTCACACGGGTGCACAGGACAGGCGCTCAAACCGCACCGCTTCTCTTGGTTTCCCACTTACTGGCATTAAATCCGAATGCGTACCAACCACCTATATGTCACAGACATTGATGAAAATAAGATCAATTACTCTCCATCAATTGACGCCCGTCGCCGGAGCCCTTATGATACCAAGGCCAATCGGATTTTCCCCACGAGGTGTCCTATGGAACTAGGATTAGTGCGTCTGATCAACATCGATGACGAAATGCAGCAATCTTACCTAGACTACGCCATGAGCGTGATCGTGGCTCGAGCATTGCCGGACGCTCGCGATGGTCTCAAACCAGTTCATCGCCGCATTCTACATGCGATGCATACCATGGGCATCCGTCCAGATTCAGGTTACAAGAAATCCGCTCGCATCGTGGGTGAAGTACTTGGCAAGTATCACCCTCATGGCGACATGGCCGTCTATGACGCCATGGCCCGAATGGCGCAGGAATTCTCTATGCGCTATCCCCTTATCGATGGACAAGGGAATTACGGCTCAATCGACGGTGACCCACCGGCAGCTATGCGATACACCGAGGCTCGTATGGCTTCGTTAGCTAACGAGATGTTGACTGATCTTGAAAAAGAGACCGTCAGTTTCATCGATAACTTTGACGGCTCACTCCAAGAGCCAACCGTACTCCCCTCCGGTGTTCCTAATCTATTAATCAACGGTGCTACAGGTATCGCCGTTGGCATGGCAACCTCGATTCCCCCTCATAATATGAGTGAGGTGTGTGACGCATTAATCTTTATGCTAGAAAATTGGTCTGGATTGGAAAAGATCAGCCTTGACAACCTGACGAAATTCATCAAGGGACCGGATTTTCCCACGGGAGGCATCATTCTGCACGAGAAAGGTAAAGGAGAGGGATTAACTGCAGCTTATGGTACTGGTCGGGGAAAAATTACCGTCCAAGCGCGTGTTCACCTCGAAGAGATGGGGCGAGGACGAACTCGGATCATCATCACTGAATTACCCTACCAGACGAACAAATCAAATTTGATTGAACGAATCGCTGAAATGGCTCGTACTGGAAACCTGGAAGGTCTTTCCGATCTACGTGACGAATCGGATCGTCAGGGCATGCGTATCGTGCTTGAACTCTCGAAGACCGCTGAAAGCGATCAAGTGCTTGCCGAACTTTATCGCCGAACACCGTTGCAGACAACTTTCAGCGTGATCATATTAGCCCTTGTTGATGGAGAACCCCGCTTGCTCAATCTGAAGCAGGCCTTGCGGGTCTATTTGGAACATCGGCTGGAAGTGACACACCGTCGAACGCAATTCGATCTCACGAAAGCTCGTGAACGGGAGCATATCCTGGCTGGCCTTCGCATCGCATTGAAAAACCTGGACGAAGTCATCAAGATGATCCGCACAGCAAAAGACGTGGATCAAGCGCGCGAACGCTTGCAGCATCGCCTGAAGCTTACCTCAATCCAAGCCAACGCCATCTTGGACATGCCGCTTCGAAGATTGTCTAGCCTAGAGCGAAAGAAGATCGACCAGGAGTACAGAGAGTTACATGCACGGATCAAAGAGTTGGAAGAGTTGCTACGCTCAAAGAAAAAGATGCGCTTGCTCATCGCTCAAGAACTGAGGGAGCTGAAGTCGCAATACGGTGATCGCCGAAGGACACAAATCGTGGAGACCACTGAGAAGAATCGCGCTCGAGCGATATTAACCGCCACTGACCTAGCCCCGGCTAGAGAAACCTGGGTGACCATCACAGGCGATGGTCTGATCCGTCGGACCCCCTCCTCGCGATTACCCCGCCTCTCAGGCCGTGACGCGCCGCGATTGTTGATCGGCGCCAGTGGGCGAGATACGCTATATCTTTTCGATACGAAAGGCTTTGCTACCGCAATCGCGGTCCATACTCTCCCCGAAAGTGATAACCCTAAAGAAAGCGTGTCCATCGCTGCGATCACACCCTTCGATTCCGAAGCCGAGGTGGTAGCCGGTATCGCACTCCCCCCAGAAAAAACCGGCAAAGAGGTCGAGCAAGGCTATTTAATCTTCGGAACGACCGCTGGCATGATTAAGAAAACGAGCTTACAAGCGCTACCTGGTCCATCTGCAAAGCCCTTCCTTACCATCAAAGTGGATGAGTCAGATGAACTCAGGTGGGTACATCTGACCAGTGGAGACGATGACGTTTGCTTGGTGACGAACGCAGGGATGGCGATTCGCTTCCGCGAGACAGATGTACGACCGATGGGTTTTGCCGCGGGCGGTGTGCTAGGGATTCGGATTGACGAGGCGAAAATCCAGGTCATAAGCATGTGCGTGGTTACCCCTCGCAGTGATTTGTTGTTAGTAACTGAAAATGGTCAGGGAAAACGTACTGCACTTAGCAAATTCCCGCTCCAAGGTCGTTATGGTAAGGGAGTATTGGCTTGGAAATCTGGAGAAGATGTACGTCTGGCAGGCGCTGCTTTAGGCCAAGCTAACGATCGAGTCGTAGCTCATCTGTTGAAGGGAGCGGCCCGTTCGATACGATTTTCCGACGCGCCACGGAGGTTACGCAATGCGGGGGGCAAGGAACTTTTCGAAGTTAAAAAAGGAAATAGGGTGATTTTCCTCACCCCAGTGATCAAGCGACCTGTCTTCGATGCTAAAAACTAGCCCATCAATCGGTGTGCGTTTGCTCCTTCAGGATCTGTGGTCCTGCGTCTTTCCTCAAGCACCCCGTGTTGGGTTAATGTGATGCCCCGACACGGGGTTTTCTGCAGCTGCACTCTATCGAGTCCGTGGCTCAGCGCAGGTTAAAGCCTGCGGCTACATATTTGAATTTTATCGAATAGACATTCCATGGAAGCCTCCTCTCGAACTTTCAACTCGCGGGGAGGTGTGTGACTTGAAGCTTGTAGCCTGAAGCTTGAAGCCTGCAGCTTATGACTTGTGGCTTGTGACTCTAAATCGGCTCCGCTTCACGGCAACTCATAGAAAATGCGGTTGACAGCCGATGAGACCTCGCTTGCCGGTACGACTTTCGAGCCCTTGGTAAGGGTCCCTTGATAGGGTTCGTCTCCATACTCTGTTAACCAACCATCGAGCACAAAAGCCAGCGGTCCACCGGCCGGAATCCATTCACCATTGTAGCGACGTGCAACATGGAAGTGGGTTCCTGTCGCGCGCCCTCCCTCACAGGAAGGATGCCCCAAAAGATCGCCTACTTTCACCCGAGTCCCCGCCTCGATACGGCCATCCGTACCAACATGGAAGAAGAACAACACCCACCCTGTTCGCTCGTCCCCATCCCCATCGAGGTCAAGTACAACTGTAGCTTCATCGCTACGAGCGATGACACCCTCAGCGGGCGCGGTGATCCACTCAGCGGAGGAAACGCAACCACCCTCCATCGCAGGGGGCGCGAAATCCAAGGCTCCGAGGGGCAGGCTTGTCCCCCAACAGTAGTGAGGACCGGCAGTGAAATCCCATATACGATTAGGCATGAAAGGGAGTGTTAGCTCCGGTTGCTGCAGGTTTCCTGGGATGAGGGTGATTTCAAGCTCAAACGGATCTCCCCAGAGGTCATGATAAGTTTGATAAAAGCCATCAGGGCTCACAGCGTGATCAAATCCCTGTTTCCCATAGATGCCTGCGAACACCACATGTATGGCTAGTGTGCCTGCGTTTTGCCAAGGATCAGGTCTCACCAGCAATCCATCCACTAGCTCAATCTCTTCTAGAGTGCCCATTCTCCAGCCATAATAACCGTCATTCAAACGCTCCGCTACCCAAATCAATTGCCAGAACAATCCCTTATACCGCTCTTGCTCAACACCCATGGGATAGTCGGCCTGGTTAGCTTCTGGCAGTGGCTCAGAAAGAGCTTGAGTCTGATACTCCAGCAACGCCAAGAGAACACGTGGGTTTAGAGAGTAATTTCTAGCGATCACCTCCACGACCTGCCATGCCTGACGTTGACGCTTATAGGCGAAGTCAGAGAGTTCCTTCAGGAAACCTGGATTACTTTCGATCTCTTCAAAGATATCAAAGTCAACCGAGGAAGGACCATAGATGATTTCACTATCGGGTAAGATGTGGAAGGGGGAACCCGTGAGTGGCACATAATAGGCGGGTATCTGCAATGGATAGCCAGATGGTATTGTGGTGACAGTCGAGGGAAGATCAGGGTTCGCGGACAGGATCTCGTTTACCGATGTGTTAAAGTGCGCCGCCAATGCCGGAAGAGTGTCACCACTTTGGGCACGGTATTCGAATAACTCTCCAGGGGGATGGGGTTCCCGAATAGGTAAAGATGTTGGACCTACCTCAGGAGCTAGCTCTTCAACCTTGGGAGTAGCACCACTGGGCGTCGAAACTGGCCCACATCCAGCGATGAACAGCAGCAACATCAGTAGCGTCGAAAAAGAGCGAGCTCCACGATGGATCATCGCTTGATCAACGTCTCCTGGGTCGCGCAAGGGCAGGCGTAGATCACTTGATCGCCTTTTACCAACGCCCCTTGGTAAGGCTTCGAGCCGGCGATCGGTACCCAACCACTCAATTCGAAAGGCAGGGGTCCGTCAGCCAAGATCCACTCGCCATTGTATTTCCGTGCAATGTGAATATGGGTACCGGTGGCAATTCCGCCCTCGCAGGAAGGATGCCCGATGAAATCACCTTGCGTCAAGAGCGTTCCTTCCTCAACCCTACCTTGCGTGGCCACATGTAGATAAAGAAGCGCCCAACCACTTTGTTCACGCCCATCCCCATCTAGGTCTAGCACAACTACACCATGCTCACTGCGAACCACATAACCATCCGCAGCAGCGACAACCCACTCATCTGAAGATACACAGCCGGATTCCATCGATGCTGGAGCGAAATCCAGCGCTGCCCATGCACTCTCTCGCTCCCAAGCACCATGAGGGCCACCCGTAAAAGCCCATACATGCCCGGGCAAGAAGGGTAGGATCAGTTCGGGTTGCTCCACCCCAATCTCAAAGAGTGGATACTGATAAGCCCATGGATCCCCGAAGAAATCGGTGTACGTCCGGATAAATCCATCAGGACCGAGATTGTATTCCCAGTCAGGAAATCGGTCAGACAGAGCGAAGTAATATTGTAAAGCCACCGTGCCTGCATTCAGGTCAGGCGCCAGACGGATCGATGAACCATCCTGGAGAGAGACCGAGTTTAGTGTACCGGAACGCCAGCCGTAATAACCATTCCCTAATTCATTTGCCACCCAAGTTAATTGACGCTGAAGTCCCGCGATGCGATCATCAACGATCCCCATCGGGTACTCGAAAGCTTCACCTCGAGGAGCTTCTGGATTGGTGACCCACCCCGATCGGTATTCAAGCAGAGCAAGCAACAATCTTGGGTTGATGGAGTTATTACGCGCAACATGAGCCACCACTTCAGGACCTGAAATCCAGGTGGTGTCGACAACCTCCCTGTATTGTGTCAAATATCCTCCCTGACTTGCTGCGAAAGCGGAGGCATCGAAATCCGTTGCGTGAGGTGAGAACACCAATTCACTGTCAGGGATTAATCGCTGGTTAGGACCCGTGGCTTCGAGACGCTGTGGGATGAACAGCAATTGTTCCGGGTCGATTAACTCACGCTCATAAGGTAAGGGCTTTGGTGATTCAATGTCTTCTGGCAGGACGCCAAAACGTACTGCGACTGTCCAAAGCGTATCACCCGGTTGAGCTTCGTATAGAAGCGTTTCTACGTCCTCTGTAGTATCTATCGTCGGCGTTGGCGGAAATGTAGGCGAGACTAGTGGCTCGGGTTCAAAGGGCGTCGCGGTGGCTTCAGGGACGATTTCTACCGTCGTCGTGCTTGAGGTTATCTGAGAGGGTTGGGGTTGCGGAGCGGTAGCACTAGGGATTCCACCCGATCCGACTGCACCCGTTACAGGCACATCCGCGCGGGCGCATGCCAGAGCGGAGAAAACGAGTGCGGCAATGATCAGGGCAATTCGCTTCGATATTTGGTGCAGCATAGATCTCAGTAAGACCTCATCTTGATATCTGATTATATAAACCGCGCTGGAAATAAGCTTCAACGATGACCGAGCCACGGCTCAAAGTGCCATTGTACTCCCTACCCTGTCCTGCAGAAACCCAACCATCCAGAACGAAGGGCAAGGAACCATCGGCCGGAATCCACTCGCCATTATACTTACGCGCGATGTGAATGTGGGTCCCGGTTGAGACCCCACCTTCACATGAGGGGTGTCCTATACGGTCTCCTGCATGCAGGGCGACGCCAGATGGAACCCGATCACGCTCCTCGACATGTAGATAGAGCAGCACCCACCCGGTTTGTTCGTACCCATCTCCATCCAAATCCAGGATGACAACCCCCTCATCAATCCTAGAAACCACTCCATCAGCCGAAGCGACTACCCATTCATTGGAGAGTACACAACCGTAGGCGTATCCTGGCGGTGCGAAATCGAGAGCCGCCCAACCTGACCCTGTACCCCACGCACTATGTGGGCCTGATGTAAAGGACCAGGTCTTCCCCACTTCGAAGGGTAATTGCATATACGGTTGATCAAGACCATCAGGAAGGAGAGGCTCAACTGCAACGCCGAATGGATTGCCGAACAATGAGAGGTAAGTCTGATAGAAGCCCTGCTCCCCGACGACAGTGCGCCATGTCTCAGCTTGATAAAGAAGAGAAAATAAATTTTGCACACCGACCGTACCGGCATTGACACCCTGCCCGGGGACGACCACACTTCCATCATCAAATACATAAGGTCCAGCCCAACCCGCTCGCCATAGGTAATAGCCTCGGTTAAGTTGATTTGCCACGAAGGATAGTTGACCAAACAAACCTTGCCAATCCTCATGGATATAGCCTATCGGATATGTCACACTATCGGGCGGAATGTCTTCCCTTGTCAGCCACCCACTTTGGTATTCAAGCAAAGCTAAAAGCAATCGAGGGTTGACAGAGTAGCGATAAGACACGAGTTGGATCACATCTGCTCCGCTCAACTCCAGCCCCTCAACTTCCTCTTCGTATTGCTCTAAGAACCCTCCCCAGTCGGTGATCACACGATGTACATCGAACAGCGCGCCCGCAGGTCCATAGACCAGTTCGGAGTCCGGGATGATCTTGAAGCTGGGACCTGGTTCTCTCAGGATTGGGGCGGGAATGAGTAGATTCTGCCAAACGGCCAATAAGTTCGCATTGACAATATCGTTAGCTTCGATGATCAATAGAGGGCTGACACCAAACCGATAGGCGATGAGGCTGAGCGAGTCACCTGGCTGGACGACGTAATTTTCACTCTCGGTGCGAATAAAAGGCGGATCACGGAGGCTATCTGGAGTTGGAGTGAGATACGGTTCACCTGGTCTAGGTGAAGGCGGCAGATACGTAAGAAGCGGATGCGGAGTCGTGCTCGAAGTAGGTATCAGTGTCGCAGTCGCGTCTTCAAAATCCGTGGCTTTAACCAATTGCCACGATACACCCTGCTCACCGCGTCCTACGCATGCCTGTAGCAAACCCATCAGGATGAGCACTACCAGAGTGATCGCCCTATGATGATGAACATGTGACCCCTTTGCATCTAGGGTCTGATCTTGATCATGTGCAGGGTGAGATCCTTTTCCAATTCCTATCTCACTTGGTATGGATTCTTTGAGGAACATGTCCTGTCGTCTAGACAAACGGTTTTATCTCCAGGTTCAAGTTCTATGCCAGGTCAGGAGTTCAGTCTACCCCTTGAAATACCTGCTCCACCTCTACCTGTAATTTTTTAGTTAGGGATAATCCTGGTTCATCCGTTACGCGCCGCTGAAAGACATCAACCAAGTTCCGGTAATACCACGCCTGGGCGTCCATTGGGCGGTTAAAGCGCGACCATACTGCATCTCCTTCCCATTCAAGTGCCCTACAAATGGATCGGATGTTGTCCAGTTTGTCAGCTAATGCAAGGAGAAGATTGTCTTCTGTCGCTGACTCCAGCGTTGTCAGAGTATGTCGCTTCCTATTCTCCCAGGTATCCGATTTATCGGGTTCCGACGCCCAGAACACGAGGTTCGCGACTTCTTCTCCAAATCTGGCCCGGATATCCTCTATCACTACCGGGGTATCTTCGATGGTGTCATGCAGGATACCAGCGATGACCACCACCTCAGAGCAACCGCATTCAAGCAATATCCTTCCGACATTTAGGGGATGAACGATATAAGGGATTCTGGTGCCCTTCCTAAAGTGTCCACGATGGGCATGCATCGCGAATTCGATTGCGTCGAAAAGAACTGGATCCATCAGTTTTTCATCCTTCAGGAACAGATCCACCTACAATTTGAGAAGCAATTTTTTCTGAATTGCACATGAAAGTCCAAGAGGATAACGCTCAACGGATAGGGGATGGACCGTCTTGGAAGCGATGCCTGTGCCCGGGAGACTCCAGAGGTGTTGAGGAGCTTGACCCGAAAATGGAGGTATTAATGCCCTTAACTCAGAAAAGATGTTCATACCTAACATGATCGTGTGTGTAACATACAATCTCTGGATTCAACGAGTTGTAAACCTATCTCAAGGTTCATCAGAGCTGTTTTTCCATCAGGTACGCAGGTTCTGAGACATACTGAAGCAAACCCTGATCGTCAATATAGGACCATTCGCCCGGATCCTTGGTGAAGACAGAATAACCCTGCCGTTCGTATAATCGGCGCGCATCCAAGTTATCCTGAGCTACTGCGATGACGGCTCTTTGGAATCCTCGCTCCTTCAGCACCTGCTCTGCTTGATGAATCAAGCGCGTACCAATCCCGCGATTGCGAAAGAAAGGCTTAATGCGAAAAGATTGAAGATAACCGGTCGTCGATTTGCCCCTTCTTCGGGATCGGCTGAAACCTAATTGGACAAAGATTTGCCCGACGATCTCTCCGTCCATCTCTGCGACGAAAAGAATGCGCCGACCTTGTCGAGCTTCCTCCATGGCACGTCGGTAAATGCGACGGTATCGACGATACTCTCCTCCCCACTCAAGTGCAGGTAAATCAGCATCTTCAACATGTCGGATGTGCACCTCAGATGTATCAATCACGACTCTGGACCTCTTTCACCAATTTTTGAAGTAGAGCTTCCTCCTCCTCCGCTGTGCTGATCACGCCATCGAGCCATGCTGCCTTAAGGGTCCAAAGGATGTGACGATAAGCTGGACCCGGTGGGAGATTGAGAGCTCTTAGGGTATCACCATCCACTCGAGGAGCGACATAACGCCATTCACTCAGGTAACGATCAAGCATCTCCCGTACCGTAGGTTGGTCTGAGAAAGCCACCCATGTGATAACTACGGCACCCTCCCGGCAATCCTTTAAACGTGATACTAACTCGCTCGGTGTGATGTTTGCAATTTGAGCGGGCAAATCTCGCCCCAAGCTGGTAGCTTGTAGGATGTCGGTTCTCATCGTTGCAGAGAGATGGAGTCGTTCACAAATAGCCAGCGCCTCTTCATGGGATAAACGGAAACAAAGTAAGCCATTAAAGAGCAGTTCAGTTGCTGGTGATGCCTTTAAACGCCACATTTGTGGAGAATCAAATGCAGCAGCCTCCATGAAGCGTGCTTCAAGCCACGCGTCCCATATAAGAGACGGATGGATTGCGTTTAACAAACCAAGTTGCTGGAGCCGTTTCATAATCTCCGACAATCGAGCCTCTTTGTAGATCAGTACCATTTCGCTACGGATACGCTCACCACTGACACGATCCAACAGTGGCAATGCTTGTTCCAGTAATTCCAGTGTACGGCTTTCGATATCAAAACCAAGACGTTGTTCGAGGCGGACGGCCCGCAACATACGCGTCGGATCGTCAACAAAACTGAGCGAGTGCAAGACGCGGATCAACGCCTCGCGCAAATCTCGACCACCACCCCAGTGATCTAGAAGCTGACCATAGTATCGACCGTCTAAACGAAGAGCGAGGGTATTAATTGTGAAATCTCTCCGGTGAAGGTCGAGCTTGATGTTCCCTCTCTCTACAGAAGGAAGCGCCGTCGGATGGGTATAAAACTCCGTACGAGCGGTGACAAAATCGAGGCTCGGTGGAAGATCGTCAGCGATTAAGGATCGACCCCCTAATTCCCGTCTTAGGTTGGGATGCGTTAGATCAAGCCACCACTTAGCCGTTCCGAAACGACGGTGGCTACTTACCCTTCCTCCATAAGTCTCAACCAAGCTATGGGCTAATCCGATCGCGTCCACTTCGACTACCAGGTCAAAATCTACGCTCGGCGCTCCTAAAAGCAGATCCCGCACAAAACCCCCTACGATGTAGAGAGCATCGTTATGCTCCTCCGCTTGACGGGCTACGAGCTTGAGCAAGGTTAGTCGAGTCTCGGGCAATGCATTCTCAAGCCGATCGATAAGGCTTACCATCGGTGTGCTCTCAACCTCCCCCCCTAGTGTCTTGAGTATATCCGTACGGGTCACAATCCCCACGATTTCATCTGTCTCAGGATCAGCGACGGGGACTTGTCCCCAACCATGCTGGATCATCACTCGCTGGAGATGCTGAACCGAATCCAATGGATGCACCACAAGATCGCCAGCATCCATGATGCTCGAAACCGGTTGATTCTGCATGCCATGCATCATAGCTCGATCGACTGCTCTTCGTGTAAGTAGACCAACCACCCCAACATCATCGACCACGGGATATCCTTCATGGCCAAAACGCTGCATGCGCTCAGCCGCGGTAAGCACTTTTTCTTCAGGTCGTAACACTTGAGGTCCGCGTGACATGATCTCACCAATGGTTTTCGCTGGTCTAATAATCTCGTCGAGAAACTTGAGGAGCATATCCAGAATCTGCTCCATGCTCCGATCACGGATCAAAGCGGCGGCGGCTCTGCTGTGTCCACCACCGCCAAATTTCTCTGCAACCTTCCCCACATCAAGTGAATCGATCGTCGATCGCGCGACCATTTGCACGCCGCTATCAAGCGCCACGAGCACGAACAAGCCATCGGGATCGTAGAGATCGCGCAGTTTATGCGCTAAGGTAGAAATTTCCTCAACCATCCCTTCTGCAGAACCACAGGCTATGATCACCGAGAGACCATGGAACGAGTAGGTTTTTGCTTCCTCAATCAGCTGGTCGTAAAGGACACGTTGATCCGCCGACAGTGGATGGTCCAAAAAACCTGCTGCGACAGATAGACTGGCGTCGCAATCGAGGAGCCATGCAGAGGCTCGAATATCGCGCGGCGTCGTGCTCGGGTAAGACAAGGAACCGGTGTCTTCATAGATCCCCATGAGCAGCATCGTCGCTTCGACGATGTCTAATTCGATCCCCGTTTCCTGTAAGGCTTCAACTAACAATGTCGTGGTCGCACCGATCTCTTCAATATGAGTCGTCCAAGAAGGGTCGAGACTTTGATCGGATGGATGGTGGTCCAGCACATGGACTTGGGTATGCTTGCTGTATCCTTTGACTGAAACTGGTGACTGAGTATCTACGAGGGTCAAACGCTCGACGCGCTTCCGTGTCAGGTCGCTAAATTCAACAAAGGGTAGGTTCTCGCCATATAGTGTGAGATAAGCCCGGACATTGCGATTAACCCTCCTGGGTAACACGGCCATTGCTTCGGGATCGAGTAGGCGCGCCGCCAGAAGCGATGCGATCGCGTCAAAGTCAGCCTGCTCATGAGTTAGGATCAGATGCATTCCACGACTTCCCTTTTGTGTTGGGGGTTGACATCACCCCTTTGAATAGCTTCATGAAGCTACTCGTTGCAGCTCAAACAATGAGGATTATACAACGTGCTCGTGGGTGGGGTTAGGCTGCCACATGAGAAATACGACTATAATCGAGTTCCAATGATCAACCTCCAAGGGCAGTCTCGTTGGATTACTCTTCATTTACAGTGCAAACATCATCCTGATTGTGTCGCCATGAGAGCCGATCTGTGCTCCAAGCTTCCGACTGTTGATAGGTCGAGAGGGAATCTGCGTCACCAAGCTGTAGATACAGGTTAGGACCTGATGCTATGAAACACCTAAAAACAGTGTTGGTTTATCCTGCCAGGAGAAAAGATGAAGATCTGGAGTATTTGTTGTTAAGAAGGCTCAGGAGTCGTGGGGGCGTCTGGCAAGGAGTGACAGGGCGCGTTGAGAAAGATGAAGAGGTATCAGATACAGCCAGACGTGAATTAGCTGAAGAGACAGGATTGGACCCCCTGGTTCTGAAAGATCTTCTCTTCTCCTTTTCATATCATGTAGAGGACGAATGGCGCTATCTCTATATCGATGATGTCGAGAAGATCACAGTTTTCGCCTTTGCTGCACTGGTGAAAACCGATCAAGACCCAATACTTGATCCTCATGAACATGATCAATGGATTTGGTGCAACATTGAAAAAGCCCTGGATTCAATTAACTGGCCGGATAACCGGGAGGCGTTGAGGAGATGCGATCGTGTGCTTCGTACACTTGAGCAATGATAGACCACTGCATCTCCACGCTAATCGTTGTCGATCTACAGCGGACAGGTTTGAGGAGTTCGAAAATGGATAACGATGTATGGATGGTGAGACAAGCAAAAACTAATGACGTCATAAACATCACGGCGCTATGTGATCAATTGGGGTATCCCTCATCAAGCGAACAGTTGGAGCAACGAATCAGAAAAATACAATGCCATGACGATCACGCCCTCTTCATAACTCAACAATCGGATGGCAGCCTAGTCGGATGGGTTCATGTTTATCTCTGTCCTTTGGTGATCACCGAACTCGAAGCTGAGATTGGAGGGCTCATCGTGGACGAGCGATTCAGGGATCGTGGAATTGGGCAGCTTCTCATGAGACATGCCGAGCTATGGTCGCGTGAGAAGGGATGCCAGGCCTTACGTCTGCGGTCCAATGTCACACGCAAGAACGCTCATGCCTTCTATGAGCGAATGGGGTACAAAAAGATAAAGACCTCGTGGATGTTTAGGAAGGAGTTGTAAGTATTAAGTGCACTGAAAAAAACACCAGCGAGGAGAAGGTAGGGGTATATGTGGGGAGACAAGTTACTGACCGATAGATTTTCTTGATTGAATCTTGGGGCTGTCCGTAAAGGACAGATCCATGAATTCCAACTCTGATTTACGACTCCTGTAGCCGAGGCTTTATAAAACACCTTCCCACGAGCTTAGAGCTCGCGGGAAGGTTGTTATTTATGATTTTTCCTTTACAAGCATTCTCGCAGTCACAGGCTTTACCAACCTGTCCAGCCGTACCCTTTAGGGTGCATCTATATTTGGTTTCGGAATCGTCACTCCCCGCGCCATGCTTTGAAGGGAAATTCTCCACGGCTCTCTTTTAAACAATCCATAATCTTGGGTACTAACGCTGAGTTTCTGACTCTTAAGTATGGCATTCGAAATTCTCTCACCCGTACAGCAACGCACCTCCATGTGGCTCTAATTCCACCTCAAGCCGTCCATTTGACACAACCATCTCTTCACCACCTAAAGCCTCTAGGATTCTTTGGCCGTTCGCCCAACCCAGATCAGATACATCCAGTTGTACCTGATGGATTGAATCAGATGCGTTAAGTAGGACAGCTGCCGAATCATCATCCAGAACACGACTAAACGCACAGACACGTGTCTCGTCGTCCACAGCAAGGCGCTTGAGATTACCACTTTTTAATTGAGGGAGATGGTGACGCAGAGCAATTAATTTTCGAACATACGCACGGAGAGCATGATTCCAAGACGATTCATCCCAAGGAAATGTGTGACGATTGAAAGGATCCTTCTGACCCTCCATACCGATTTCATCCCCATAGTAGATCACTGGCGCACCAGGGTGACAGAATTGGAACAAAAACGCTTGGCGCACCTTCCTCTCATCACCTCCACAAGCGGTAAACAGGCGAATAGTGTCATGAGATCCCAGGGGAAAGAAATGTGCGTGGACATTTTCACGGGGGTATAGCTTAAATAATTCTTCAACTCGATCAACAAATGTCGAAGCTTTGATCGTATCATCGACGATAAAATCCAGTAAGACCTCCCTGAGTGGGTAATGGATCAACCCATCGAAATGCCCTGGACTAACCCACCGAGGGTTCGCATCCCAGATCTCACCGACCAAATACGCTTCAGGGTTTGCGGTCTTGACGACCGCTTGGAACTCATTCCAAAAAGCATCATCATCGATCTCGTTCGGAACATCCAGCCGCCATCCATCAGCTCCCTGTTCAATCCAATACCGGGCGACATGAAACAAGTACTGGCGCACTTCCGCATGATCGGTGTTGAACTTGGGCAAACTCTTATAACTCCACCATGCCAGATAGTTCTTCGCTTTGCCAGGACCATACGCATCCAGTGGAAGATGTTTAATGTGAAACCAATCGCAGTAAGGTGAGTGCTCCGTGTTCTCTAATACATCGTTGAAGGCAAAGAAACCACGACCACAATGGTTGAAAACACCATCCAAAATCACACGCATCCCATTTTGGTGAGCCAAGTCAATGAGGGCATGAAAATCCTCGAAGGTGCCTAGTTTGGGGTCGATCTCATAGTAGTCAGTGGTATTGTATCGGTGGACGGAGGTCGCTTGAAAAATCGGATTGAGATAGATGGCAGTTATTCCTAAATCCAGAAGGTAGTCAAATTTTTGAATCACCCCCCGTAAGTCACCGCCGTGAAACTCCCACAATGTCGGAGGTGCACCCCATGGTTGAACATTGGGCGGATCATTCGTCGTATCACCATTCGCAAACCGATCTGGAAAAATTTGATAGAAGACGGCATCTTGAACCCAATCAGGGATAGTCATTAGGAAGCTCCGTTGAAAAGACTAAGCGGTAGAAAAAGGCTGATGACTTCAGCGCTAGAGAGGAGAATCCACGTACCCTCTATCATTACCCAACGTTTACTCTCCGCTTCCAGCGTTGATCAACGCTTGTTCGATCTTCGTGAAAGCTATATCCAACGCTAGTTCTGGGCTAGCGCCCTGCACCGATACCGCACGCACAGCACCTTCTAATGGCTCTATGTACAAACTCAGGTCAGGTTGAAGCGGCAGTGGTACGCCAGAGGATAATGAGGCTACCATCTGAATTTGTAATGGGCCGCTTAACATGAGGTCCCTCAAAGCCGGGAGATGATTTGCACCCTCAGGGTCACTTAAAATGATCTGGGCCTCTGGTGAGAGCAAGAATCTTGCAAAGGCCCATGAGGCCTCCACATCATCGGGGGAGGAGCCCTTAATCAGATAGAGATTCTCCGTCCATATGAAGCCCGCAAGTCGATTGCCGGTCTCTGAATACATGGGCCAAGGATCTATCACAAGATCTCTCACTCCCTCGAGTCTCGATAATCGATCAGATTCTAAGGTGCTTTCCATCAGCCAACCTGAGCTGCCCATTTCAAATAAAGTCAAATCCTCATCGGAGTTAAACCACACTCGACCAGCATCGCGTAACGTTCTCAATAACCTTAACCAGCAATGCCCAACTTCGTCTTCAAGGTTAAAATTGCCCTTGGCGTCAAAAAGGTTTCCGTCACAAGCAGCAAGTTGGGAAACCGAATACATGAATCCAAAGTCCAATCCAAATCCAACACTGAGATCACCCTTAAGCTGTTGCCCCATAGATACCAACTCTTCTAAAGTCCCTGCGGCCTCCGAGACGATCAACCGGTTTCTGTAAAGGACGATGCCTTGTCTTTCAAGAGGCAATCCTATCACCGCGCCATCAAAATTAACTTGGTTCCAGGCAAGGGGATCGATCGAGGATCGAAGGTCCTTGTCCACCTGAATCGTGAGGTCAAGCAATCGCCCATCCTGCCACAATTCGGGACCCCAGCTCGAAGGCGCGAAGATCATTGTGGGTGCGTTGTCCTCAGTAATGGCCAACTCCAATGCCGATCGAAGATCATCATGAGGGTAATATGTGAGGGCAAAAGCTACTGCTGGATATTGGTCGTGGAATGATGAGATCACTTTATGTAGTGAATCCAACTCCATCGGGTTCCAATCCAACCATAAGCGAACTGTGCCCTGTATTAAAGATTTCGGATCGGGGGTTGGGGTTGGTTGAGGGGTTGCCGTTCTAGGAACCTCCGTGGGTGTACTCGTCATTGTCGGCGTCGGTGACGGGGTTGGCTGACAGGCCGTGATTAAGATCACGAGAGTGATCCCCACCAATCGAATGCTGAGAGTCTTCAAAGTAGCGCTCCCTTGGATTCGCTGGGATTGAACCTTCGTACTCAATCCACCCTCTATCATTCAGCTAAAGTTGCTATCCAAGCTGATCCTATAATGGGTGAGGTATGCTCACATCCGGATGAAGAAAGATTGTCCGATCACCGGCGATCGAGTCTACCACATATGGACCATGAGATTGCGAATGATGGAGAAGGTCCATAAACGCCGAGGAAGCTACATTCGATCAAAGTCCTAAATCCATCGAGAACAGCAATACACTGACCGATTAATGGGTAACCGCTTGCTTGGTGGATTACGGTTTAGACCTTAACCACGAACCTGAAAGCGAATTTGGTTAAACATATGGACACAGATACGATTGTCTTTATAGGGAACTTCCTGCTCATCCACATGGACACGCGTCACTTGAGGACCGTGCATGTGGATCTCGATCGTCGAATACGGAAAGGGGTATTGACCTTCCTTCACCCATTGCAAATCAACTTTGTCGCCTTCCCGCGTCAATTCAAAAAAATCCGATCTTGAATCACCATAACCATCCCCTTCATCGCTGTAAAGCAAGCTTCGCCCAGGATCTTCAACGGGTGGATAGATATGCAATTCCAAGGCATCATCCTTATCCATAGGCAAAACGCATCCCGCACTTACTAACAAGGGTATGCGCTCCAGAGAAGCATCCAACTCAACTTCACCAGGGCCCCGCAATAACGTGTCATCCCAAAAGTTGTACCAGTTCCCTCTTGGCAATACGAGCTTTCGCGAACTTGCACTCTCCTCCAAAATTGGAGCGACCAACAGGTTTTCACCGAGGAGAAAAGCATCATCAATGCCCCACAAGCCTCGATCTTTAACGTCATACCAAAACAATGGACGGACTAAAGGCTGACCATATTGGTTGGCGTACCAGGCCAGCGTATAGAGGTAGGGGAGAAGCTTGTAGCGAATGGTTAGGAACTCCCTGAGGATGGTGAGATAGGGCTCCCCAAAGGTCCATGGTTCACGTCGAGAGGTGTGGACTGATGAGTGGGTACGGAAAAAGGGTAGAAAGGTTGCAAGCTGAAACCATCGAACGTAAAGTTCAGCATTTGGTGATCCGCTGAACCCACCAATATCAGGACCTACAAAAGGAATACCTGAGAGACCGAGGTTTAGAATCATAGAAATGGTCATGCGTAGGGACTGCCAGGTGCTCTCTACGTCTCCTGTCCAATGCCACGCATAACGTTGAACGCCCGCCCAACCTGATCGACTCACGATCCAAGGGCGTCGATCAGGATGAAATTTCCGCAAGGCTTCGTAGCCCGACCTGTTCATCAACAAACCATACAGGTTATGAGCTTGTCCATGATCCCCTTCCCTTCCGTCTAGATCATGTCGAGTGTTCAGCGGTAAAGTACAATCCCCCCATGCGGCAAAGGCTGCCGGTTCATTCATGTCGTGCCAGAAGCCTGCTACACCTATATCCAACAATCGTCTGTAGTAAGAACCCCACCAAGCACGGGTTTCAGCGCGGGTGAAATCAGGGAAAGCACACCATCCAGGCCACACCAATCCATATGTCGTTTTACCATCAGGGTGCTTGCAGAAGACGTCTTCAGCCAGACCTTTGCTGTAAACGTCAAATTGCGCATCGTGCTTCACCCCAGGATCGAGTATGGTGACCATCTTGATGCCCTGGGTTTCAAGCTCTTGAGCTAAGCCGGTCAAATCAGGAAAGCATTCTGAATCCACCGTGAACACACGATAACCGTCCATATAATCGATATCCAAATGAATAACGCTCAAAGGCAAAGCATGATCTTTAAAACCTGCCACGACCTCACGGACCATCTGCTCGGATTTGTATCCCCAACGGGATTGGTGATAGCCCAATGCCCATCGGGGCGGTAACCCTGGTCGACCTGTTAGCTCGGTATATCGTTCTAGGAGTTGAGTCGGTGTGCCGACCATGAGGTAATAACGTAAAGCACCCCCACTGAATGCAATCTCCATCTGGCTCTCTATCTTGATGGTCCCATCAAAGCTGTTTTCATAAAACACCAATGTGCAACCTCGTGAATGGAGGCTTAAATAGGTGGGGATGTTAAGGTACAGCGGATCATCACCAGGTCCGAAGCTTCCACCTGGATCGCTGTTCCACATGCGGTAGCTCCCATTACGCAGGTTTAGCGGAGCAGACCGATCTCCTAAACCATAGATATGCTCATCAGGTGTCATATCGACTTGGATGGACCAGGAATCACCCCGGCGTGAGGGAGGCCGTTCTTCGCGCAGGAGATTTCCATCGGGGTCAAGATATTTCAGATCTCCATCTTCAGATACGAGCACCTCAAATTGCGAGGTGCCAACGCCATAGGAGGTACCACGATTACGAGCCTCAATATCAACTACAACCCAATCGGTTTTCTCCAGCGCATAAGGTGGAGGCAACGGACCTGGCTCCCAAGTTATTCGCACTAGATCAGGAGCCAAGAACTTCACCTCCAACTTGGCGTCGGCAAAATTAAAGCGCGCCCCACTCTCGATCGGATCGTAATTGTTTAATTTCCCTGGTTTTATTATGTGGGAGGGGCGTTTCATTCTTCGATGACGACGATCCGATCGATCTCGCTGCAGAGCATAACGAATGGTCCGAAATGCATTTGCCATTCCGACGGAACTGATAGACCGGAGGGTATCCCAGATAGATTCCATGTCTTCTCCCTCCACAATGTAAATTGTCTTGCCACATCATTTTCTCAGAATTATGGTATGAGGGCCAAAGCGAAAATCACCTCTAATTCTCCCACGTAAAATATATAATAGTCTCTTGTGAAGATCTTAAACCCGAACCATTGGCGCCTCATCCTGTCACCACCTGCCGCTGGCGTTGAGAATATGGCCCTCGATGAGGCGATCCTCATGTCTGTTGTAGAAGGGGACTCCCCACCGACCTTACGCCTCTACGCTTGGGAACCTCCCTGCCTCTCAATCGGTTATGCTCAACCGATAGCGGATGTGGATCAGAATCTGCTCCACAACTTTGGATGGGACCTGGTCCGTCGCCCAACAGGCGGTCGAGCGATTTTACATACCGACGAACTCACCTATGCCATCATCGCCTCCAATACAAACCGACATGTCGGTGGAGGTGTTCTTGAAAGTTACCATCGAATCAGCCGAGGCTTGGTCGCCGCGTTGACCCTGCTCGGTTTATCCGTCGAGGTTCAACCGGACCTCCCTGTCACGGAAGAGCAACGATCGAATCCAGTATGCTTCCAAGTGCCAAGCGCTTACGAGATCACCGTCGATGGTCGAAAATTGATCGGAAATGCTCAGGTACGACGACGAGGTGGCGTGCTCCAACATGGATCTCTACCCTTGGGAGGAGATATCACCCGCATTTGCCAAGTGCTACGCTTCAAGGATGAACCCACCCGTTCACAAGCGATCCAAAATCTCCGTGATCGAGCAGCAACCGTGGAAGAGCTTCTTGGAATATCCACGACCTGGCAACAAGTTGCTGATGCGTTAATCCATGGCTTCAGAGAGACGTTCGATTTAATACTGGAACCCGGATCTCCTTCAGATTCTGAAATCCTCCAAAAGAACAGTCTATTATCAAGTTGTTACAGCAATCCAAGCTGGACGGAGCGCGTATAGTGACTCGAGCCCTTCACTCGCTCGTGGTTTAAATGTGGTTTAATTACGGGCTTCTGGTGTTGAGGTCAGCCCATGAGGTTAAATTAGACGTTTCTTACTCAACGAAGATGACATCCGGAAAACCCAACGAACGCATCATACGGTAGAGGTAGTTCTCCGCGTTAAGTTGGGCCTGCTCAAGAATTCCATCTTCCAACGCGGCTTGTAAGATTTCCTCCTCCGCAGCCATCCGCGCAGTCGCTTCTAGGTCGATGTCCCCACGTGTTAGTAATCCTGTATCCCGGTCATAGACGAACGATTTTTCATTGTCCAATGTCGATATGAATATCTCTGCTTCCGGCAGCCTTAGATAAACCTGCCCAATGTCGTCGATCCACAGATCCTCAGAATCGAGTTTTTCAAGATCGACGCCTGCGATCACCACTCCATGTGCCACCAACAACAATCGATCACCAAAGAGGAATCCGAATGGACCTTGGCCTGTCTCTGCGATGATGACCTTTTCAACTGTGTATTGCATTGTCTCAAGCCTTGCCAACTCCTGTACCTCATGCACAATGGTCACTGGATCAGGCATGATAGTTGGAGTCGGATGAAACAATTGAGACACCTGGGTCGCAATGACCCCTCGAAGTTGCTTCAGCGGTTCCGTGGTCTCGCGCACACCCCTTGCCAGGGTGTAGGTCATGAAAACCAAGGCGATCAGCACGACAGACAGCACGATCCAGAATGCATATTTTTTCATAGTGAGATGATTATAATGACTCCACTGAAAAAAGGTCAACCGCGAGAAGAGGATCGGCATATGTGGGG